>JASGFY010000005.1:0-95703 GCA_047605265.1 Solimonas sp. | reverse complement strand
GCCGCGCTCGCCGAAGCCGCGCGCGCGCTGCGGGCCGGCGGCGTGCTGGCGATGGCGGTGCCCGGCCCGGCGACGCTGCAGGAGCTGCGGCACGCCTGGCGACAGATCGATGACGACGAGCACGTGCACCGCTTCGCGCCGCTCGTGGCGTGGATGGCGTGGGCCGGGGCGGCCGGTCTGCGCGTCGTCGACCGCCATGCGGCGATCCATCGCGCGCGCCACGACAGCGCGATGGCACTGATGCAGAGCCTGCGCGATCTCGGCGCCGTCAACGCCAGCCACGCGCGCCGCCGCCGCTGGCTCGGCAAGTCGACGCTGGCGCGCCTCGAAGCCGCGTACGCGCCGCGTGCCGCCGACGGCACGGTCGCGGCGACCTGGGAAATCTTCTACCTCGTGCTGCGCAAGCCATGAGCGCGCGCACGCTGTTCGTCACGGGCACCGATACGGGCGTCGGCAAGACGCGCGCGGCGGCGGCGCTGCTGCACGTGGCGCGCGCGCACGGCCATGACGCGGTCGGCTACAAGCCCGTCGCCGCCGGCTGCGCGTCGACGCCGGACGGCTGGCGCAACGACGACGCCGAGCAGCTGCTGGCGGCGAGCGGCGCGGGCGTCGGCTATGCCGACGTCAATCCGCTCGCACTGCCGGCGGCGATCGCCCCGCACCTGGCGGCGCGCGATCTCGGCCTGACGATCGACCCAGCCGCGCTCGATGCCGGCCACGCGCGGCTCGCGGCCGCGCATGCGCGGATCGTCGTCGAAGGCGCCGGCGGCTGGCGCGTACCGCTGAACGACCGCCTCGATTTCGCCGACTGGGTCGCCGGGCATCGCTGGCCGGTCGTGCTGGTCGTCGGCCTGCGCCTCGGCTGCCTCAATCACGCGCTGCTGACGGCCGAGTCGGTGGCGCGCCGCACGACGCTGGCCGGCTGGATCGCCAACCGGCTGCCGCCGGCGCAGGCGCGGTGGCAAGACAATCTCGACGCGCTGCAGCGGCGTCTGCCGGCGCCCTGCCTCGGCCTGCTGCCGGAGCATGGCGACGCCGAATCCAACCGCAGAGCGCTCGATACGGAAGCGACGCGCACGCTGCTCGGACCGCGCTAAAGCCAGCTCCGCTGCCGCGCGCAAAACCTTTTGCGCGGCTTTTGCGCGATGCTCTACAATCATTTGGCTTAACGAGCCGGCCACGCCCTATGTCCCGGGACACGCAGCTGATGATCGGTCCGAACGCGTCGCTGACGCTCGGACAGGCATGGCTGTCCTTCGGGCTGATGGCGGCCACCGGTTTGGGCATTGCGGGGCTGATGGCGGCGCGGGGGCTCTGGCCGATCCTGCCGTTCGCCGGCCTCGAGCTGGCGGCGCTCGGCGCCGCGCTGTTTGTCTCGGTGCGCCGCAACGCCTATCGCGAAGTGATCCGTCTTGCCGGAGATGCCGTGCACATCGAATTCGGCATGCTGGGCCGCGGCGCCTCAGCGATCGTCACGCTGTCGCGCGGATGGACCCGCGCCGAGCTCGAGGCCGGTGCCCATCGTCATGCGCCGAGCCGTCTATTGCTTTGCAGCGCCGGGCAGCGCGTCGAGATCGGTCGCTGCCTGACAGAAGAAGAGCGGGAACAGTTGTACCGGCGGTTGCGGGAATTGCTGTTACCAGTCTGGCGGACAACGCCGGGCACGCACGGCGGGGAGCCGGCGCAAAAGTTGCCATTTGGAGAACGATGATGTCGATGAAGGGATGGCTGGCGCGTCTCGCGGCAGGTACCGGAATGGCGCTGGCGGCGCTGCAGGTTGCGGCATACACGCAGACCAGCAACGGCTGGAACATGCCGACCGGCGTGACCGAGATCGCCCATAGCGTGCACAAGCTGCACATGTGGGTGTTCGGCGTCGTCACCGTCATCGGCATCCTCGTGTTCGGCGTCATGCTGTATTCGATCGTCAACCATCGCCGCTCGAAGCATCCGAAGCCGGCCGATTTCCACGAGAGCCTCAAGGTCGAGATCGCCTGGACGATCATCCCGTTCTTCATTCTGATCGGCCTCGCCGTGCCGGCCGCCGGCACGCTGATCCAGATGGAGGACACGCGCAATTCCGAGATGACGGTCAAGATCACCGGCTATCAGTGGAAGTGGCAGTACGAATACGTCGGCGAAGGCGTGTCGTTCTTCTCGACGCTGTCGCAGCAATCGAACCGGGCGCGCCAGACCGGCTCGGGCGTCGACGTCACCCAGGTGCCGAACTATCTGGTCGACGTCGACCACGAACTGGTCCTGCCGGTCGGCAGAAAGATCCGCTTCCTGATCACGGCCAACGACGTCATCCACGCCTGGTGGGTGCCGGACTTCGCCGTCAAGAAGGACGCGATCCCCGGCTACATCAACGAAGTGTGGACCAAGATCGATCAGCCGGGCACCTATCGCGGCGTCTGCGCCGAGCTGTGCGGCCGCGACCACGGCTTCATGCCGATCGTCGTGCGCGCCGTGCCGGAAGAAGAGTTCGAGGCCTTCCTCGCCAGCCAGAAGGACGGTGGCGCGGCGGCCACCGCGCGGGCCGGGCCGGCCAAGGCGGCCGTCGAAGTCGCCGCCGCCGAACCGAGCCTCGCCAGCGATGCCGTTCCGGCGCCGGTCGAAGTCGCCGCCGCCGCCGCCCAGCCCGTCGCCGCCAAGCCGGCAGCCGGCAAGGAATGGAGCAAGGACGAGCTCGTCAAGAAAGGTCAGGCGGTCTACACGGCGAACTGCGCGGCCTGCCATCAGGCCAGCGGGGCCGGTCTGCCGCCGAACTTCCCGTCGCTGCAGGGCGACAAGGTCACCAACGGTCCGGCCGACGCGCACATCACGCAGATCCTCAAGGGCAAGAACCTGATGCCGCCGTTCCCGCAGCTGTCCGACGAGGAGATCGCCGCGGTCGCCACCTTCGAACGCACGTCCTGGGGAAACAAGGGCAGCGTCATCCAGCCTTCGCAAGTTGCCGCGCTGCGCAAGTAAGCCGCGCTAGAGAGAAATCAGGAGTCCCGCAATGGCGACAGTACACGAGCAGCACGGGCACGACGATCACACGCACGGCCATGCCCATGGTCACGATGGCCATGCGCACCACGGTCCCGACAAGGGCATCATGCGCTGGATCAAGACGACGAACCACAAGGACCTGGGTACGCTGTACCTGTTCTTCTCGTTCACCATGTTCTTCGTCGGCGGCATCATGTCGCTGATCATCCGCGCCGAGCTGTTCCATCCCGGCATGCAGTTCGTGCAGCCCGAGTTCTTCAACTCGATGACGACGATGCACGCGCTGGTGATGATCTTCGGCGGCGTCATGCCGGGTTTCGTCGGCCTCGCCAACTGGATGGTGCCGATGATGATCGGCTGTTCGGATCTGGCCCTGCCGCGCGTCAACAACTGGGGTTTCTGGATCCTGCCGTTCGGCTTCGCGATGATGCTGTCGACGCTGTTCATGGAAGGCGGCGGTCCGGCCGGCGGCTGGACGATGTATCCGCCGCTGATGCTGCAGACCGGCAACGCCTTTCCGTTCCTGATCTTCTCGGTCCACCTGCTCGGCATCTCGTCGATCACCGGCGCCATCAACGTCGTGGTGACCATCCTCAACATGCGCACGCCGGGCATGACGCTGCTGAAGATGCCGCTGTTCGTGTGGACCTGGCTGATCACGGCGTACCTCCTGATCGCCGTCATGCCGGTGCTCGCCGGTGCGGTGACCATGCTGCTCACCGACAAGTACTTCGGCACCAGCTTCTTCACGGCGGCCGGCGGCGGTGATCCGGTGATGTTCCAGCACGTGTTCTGGTTCTTCGGCCACCCCGAGGTCTACATCCTCATCCTGCCGGCGTTCGGCGTGGTCTCGACCATCATCCCGACCTTCGCGCGCAAGCCGCTGTTCGGCTACGACTCGATGGTGTACGCGACGGCGGCGATCGGCTTTCTGTCGTTCATCGTCTGGGCGCACCACATGTTCACGGTCGGCATGCCGCTGGCCGGTGAGCTGTTCTTCATGTTTGCGACCATGCTGATCGCCGTGCCGACCGGCGTGAAGGTGTTCAACTGGGTGGCGACCATGTGGCGCGGCTCGCTGACCTTCGAGACGCCGATGCTGTTCGCGCTCGGCTTCGTGTTCCTGTTCACGATCGGTGGCTTCTCGGGCCTGATGCTGGCGATGACGCCGGTCGATTTCCAGTACCACGACACTTACTTCGTCGTCGCGCACTTCCACTACGTGCTGGTGCCGGGCGCGGTGTTCTCGATCATCGCGGCGATCTATTACTGGATCCCGAAGTGGACCGGCCGCCTGTACAACGAGGCCGCCGGCAAATGGCATTTCTGGCTGTCGGCGATCTTCATCAACCTGACGTTCTTCCCGCAGCACTTCGCCGGCCTGGCCGGCATGCAGCGCCGCGTGCCGGACTACGCCGTGCAGTTCACGGACTTCAACGTGATCAGCTCGATCGGCGCGTTCGGCTTCTTCCTCTCGCAGTTCATCTTCATCTTCAACATGCTCGCCTGCTGCTACGGCTGGTTCGGCCGCAAGCGGACGGCGCCGGCCCGCGTCTGGGAAGGCGCGCGCGGCCTCGAGTGGACGGTGCCGTCGCCGGCGCCGTACCACACTTTCGAGGATCCGCCGGCGCTGCCGGCGGCGGAAGTCACCGGCGTGCACGACGCCGAAGCGACGCATCACTGACGAGCCGCCGGATCGCCCGCCGCCGCGGGCCGGCCAGCCGAACGATGAACGACAAGACCCGCTCGCGCCGCAACGTCCTGCTGTTCTGGGTGCATATCGCGCTCGCCGCGGCGGTGCTCGGCGGATTCGTCTACTCGGTCGCGCACCCATGAACGGGCTGCAGCGCCGCAACCGCGATCACTGGCTGCGCCTGCTGTTCGTCACGGCCGGCATGTTCGGATTCGGCTTCGCGACGGTGCCGCTGTACAACAGGCTGTGCTACGCGATCGGCCTCAACGGCCGCGTCGCGAACGAAGCGTCCGCCGTCAAGCCGGTCGCCGTCGACGGCAGCCGCACGGTGACGGTCGAGTTCCTGACCACCGTCAACGGCGGGCGGCCGTGGAAGTTCTCCGCCGACCAGGCGCAGGTGGCGATTCACCCTGGACAGATGACGACGGTGAGCTTCGACTTCGCCAATACGCAGGACCACGCGATCGTCGCGCAGGCGGTGCCCAATATCGCGCCGGCCGACGCCGCGCAGTACCTGCACAAGACCGAATGCTTCTGCTTCTCGCGCCAGTCGTTCGCGGTCGGCGAAGAGCGGCACATGCCAGTTGTGTTCACGCTGGACCCGGCGTTGCCGCGGGATATCGACCGCATCACGCTGGCCTATACTTTTTTCGACGTCACTGACGTCGCACGGAAGAACTGAGACAGGAGATAGTCATGGGAGCCTCTGCCGCGCACGACGCGCATCGGAACGAGCGCTACTTCGTCCCCGCGCCGAGCGTGTGGCCGTTCATCCTGACCGCGGCGCTGGTCTGCCTGGTCGCCGGCGTTTCGAGTTTCCTCGAGGACGACCATATCGGTCCGCTGCCGATCTATTTCGGCGGCGCGCTGGCGATCGCCGTGATCTTCCTGTGGTTCCGCGACATCGTGTCGGAGAGCGAGGGCGGCCAGTACAGCGCGCAGGTCGATCGCACCTACCGCTGGGGCATGTCCTGGTTCATCTTCTCCGAGGTGATGTTCTTCGGCGCGTTTTTCGGCGCGCTGTTCTACGCGCGCGAGCTGTCGCTGCCGTGGCTCGGCGGCGAGGGCGCCAAGGTCGCGACCAACCTGTTCCTGTGGCCGGGCTTCGAGGCTGTCTGGCCGTCGAACGGTCCGGCCAATGCCGGCGGCGCGTTCCAGACCATCCCGGCCTTCAGCGTGCCGCTGCTGAACACCATTCTGCTGCTGAGTTCGGGCGTGACGATCACGCTGGCTCACCACGCGCTGAAAGCCGGCAAGCGCCTGCCGTGCATCCTGTGGATGTGGGCGACGGTCGGCTTCGGCGTGGCCTTCCTCTACTTCCAGGCGCACGAATACCTCGAGGCCTACACCGAGCTGAACCTGACGCTCCACTCCGGCGTCTACGGTTCGACCTTCTTCATGCTGACCGGCTTCCACGGCATGCACGTCACGCTCGGCACGATCATGCTGATCACCATCACGCTGCGCCTGATGAAAGGCCACTTCAAGCCGGACTCGCACTTCGGTTTCGAAGGCGTGGCCTGGTACTGGCACTTCGTCGACGTGGTCTGGCTCGGCCTGTTCGTCGTCGTCTACTGGCTCTGAAGCCGGAAAGCCGCAAACGAGAAAGGCGACCTTCGGGTCGCCTTTTTCATGGGGACGTTTGCGGCGAGAGGTATCGTCGATGCCGTCCCTGGCGGGAATTCTTCGCGATGATCCACCATGGCCGCCCGCTGGTGCCGTAAAACTGTTCACCGGACCGTTTTACGGCACGGGTCCATGCGGATGAATCCAGCCCATGCAATACGAGAGCACGACGAAGATCAGCAGCGTGACCGACAGCGCGATGCGGATCTTCAGGCCGGTCAGCGTGCGCCGGCGCGAGCTCGGATCGCGGACGAGGAAGATCATGCTCGTCAGCAACGCGACGACGACGGCGATCAGCAGGACGACGATGACGGTTTTGACGAGCATGACGTGCGCCGTCGCGGCGGACAAAGCGTGGATTTGCCGGCATGATAGCGCCGCACCGGCCTCGATGCCGGTGCGTTGCGAGCGCGATGCATCGATCGCGGCGGGGAGGACTGGACATGGCACACAAGAAATTCCGGCCTGCGGCGTGGGCCCTGCTCGTCGTCGTCGCGCTCAGCGCGCTGATGATCGCGCTCGGCCTGTGGCAATTGCGCCGCGGCTTCGCCAAGCAGGCGCTGCTCGATCATTACGCGCACGCCGCCGAGCAGCCTGCGCAGCGCATCGATCCCGGCATGGTCGCGCAGGCGGGTCAGGTCGAACGCATATATGTGAAGGGACACTTCGATGATCGTCGCCAGCTGCTGCTCGACAACCAGAGCCACGATGGCCAGCCGGGCTATCATGTGTGGACGCCGTTCGTGCAGGACGACGGCGGCTTGGTGATCGTCGATCGCGGCTGGATCGCGCGCGACGCCGCTTCGCGGGCGCAGACGCTGGCGATCGATGCGGCGGCGCGTGAAGTGCGCGGCTACTGGCGCACGCTGCCCGAGCCCGGCTTGCGCCTCAAGGCCGATAATTGCGCGACGGCGCCATGGCCGCGCGTCGTGCAATATCCGACGGTGGCCGATCTGCACTGCCTGTACGGCGAGTCCGTCGCGCAGGGCCTGATGCTGATGGACGCCGATGCGCCGGACGGCTTCGTGCGGGCCTGGCAGACGGCCCCGGATCTGCAGCCGGCCAAGCACTACGGCTACGCCGCGCAATGGTTCGCGTTCACGCTGACGCTGATCGCGATCTTCGTCAAACTGAGTTTTCGCGTGCCCCAACCTCGTTCTGCCGAGTCCCACCTGACGTGAGCCCTCTGTTTTTCATGAGCCAAGTCCCTCGCGGCCGCGGTCAGCTTTTGTTGCTGGCCGCGCTGTTCTTCGGCCCGTTGCTGGCGGCCATCGTCCTTTACTTCGGCTTCCCGCAGCTCGTCCCTCAGGCCCGCACGAACTACGGTCGGCTCGTCGATCCGGCGCGGCCGCTGCCGGCGGATCTCGCCCTGGTCGATGCCGCTGGCAAGACTGTCGATCGCGAGGCGCTGCGCGGACGCTGGACCTATCTGTATCCCGGCGACGACGCCTGCGACGCGTCCTGCGCCGACAAGCTGTTCCAGTTCCGCCAGATTCGCATCCTGCTCAACGAGAAGCGCGCGCGCGTGCAGCGCGTCTATCTCGCGCCGGACGCCGCGGCGTTGCCGGCGCTGCACACGCAGCTGGCCGGGACGCATCCGGACCTGCAGCTCTATGCCGAATCCGGCGCGCCGCTATTGCGGACCTTCCTGCAGAAGGACGGCGTCCAGCCGCAGGCGGTCTACCTGATCGATCCGCTCGGCAACTGGCTGATGGTCTATCCGGCGCAGATCGACGGCCGGGCGCTCGACTACAAGAACGTGCTCAAGGACATCAAAAAGCTCCTGAGCATCTCGCAGATCGGCTGAGCGAGACGCCGGACGCCGGGCCCGGCGCCTCGCCGGTGGCGATCGGTTAAAATTCGCGCGGCGAGGCGGGCCGCGCTGCGGACCGCCTTCTTATTTGCCCCGCACGCTGCCCTCATGCTCTGGTTCCGCCGTCTCAATCTCCTGGCCGTCGTCTGGTGCTTCTGCCTCGTCGTCGTCGGCGCCTACGTGCGCCTGTCGGACGCCGGCCTCGGCTGCCCCGACTGGCCGGGCTGCTACGGCCATCTGACGGTGCCCGAAGCCAGCCATGAGGTCGCCGCCGCGCAGCAGCGTTTCCCGGACCGGCCCGTCGAGGCGCCGAAGGCCTGGAAGGAGATGATCCACCGCTATCTCGCCGAGACGCTGGGCGTGTTCATCGTCGTGCTCGCGGTATCGAGTCTGTTCATCAAGGGCGCCGGCCGGCCTCGCGTGCTGCCGTGGCTGCTCGTGCTGCTCGTGATCTTCCAGGGCATCCTCGGCATGTGGACGGTGACCTGGCAGCTCAAACCGCTGGCGGTGACCGGCCATCTGCTCGGCGGCATGTCGACGTTCTCGCTGCTGCTGTGGATGTGGTTGTCGACGCGGCCGCGCGACGCGAGCACGCAGGTGCCGCCCGTCGCGCCGCGCGGCCTGCGCGCGTTCGCGTTCGCCGCGCTGCTCGTCGTCGCCTGCCAGATCTTCCTCGGCGGCTGGACCAGCACCAACTACGCCGCGCTCGCCTGCCCGGATCTGCCGACCTGCCAGGGTACGTATCTGCCGCAGCTCGACGTGAAGGAAGCGTTCACGCTGTGGCGCGGCCTCGGCATCAACTACGAGCACGGCGTGCTCGACGCCCGCGCGCGCGTGACGATCCACTACTTCCACCGCGTCGGCGCGCTGATCGTCACGCTGATGCTCGTTTCGCTCGGCGTCTGGCTGCTGCGTCGCGGCGGTTCGCCACAGTGGCGTGCGTTCGGCGGCGCGGTGCTCGCCGCGCTGGCCCTGCAGGTCACGCTCGGCGTCAGCGTCGTCCATTTCCAGCTGCCGCTGCTGCTCGCCGCCGCGCACAACCTCGGCGCCGAACTGCTGCTCGGCACGCTGGTCGTGCTGAACTTCTGCGCGTGGCGGCGCGCCGCCTGATGGCCGCGGGCAGCGAGACGATGGGCGCCGCGCACAAGACGCCGTCGCGCCTGCACGAGTACTACGAGCTGTGCAAGCCGCGCGTCGTCATGCTGATCGTCTTCACGGCGATCGTCGGCATGTTCCTCGCCGTGCCGGGCCTGCCGCCCTGGGGCGCGCTGCTGTGGGGCACGCTCGGCATCGCCCTGCAGGCCTCGAGCGCGGCGGCGATCAATCAGATCATCGACCGCAACATCGACGCGCGCATGGCGCGCACCTGCGGCCGGCCGCTGGTCACCGGCCGCCTGACGATGACCGAATCGATCGCCTTCGCGACCGTGCTCGGCATCGCCGGCTTCGCGGTGCTGTGGTTCCTCTGCAATCCGCTGGCGGCGGTGCTGACACAGTTCACGCTGATCGGCTACGCCGGCGTCTACACGCTGTACCTGAAGCGTGCGACGCCGCAGAACATCGTCATCGGCGGCGCGGCCGGCGCGGCGCCGCCGCTGCTCGGCTGGGTTGCGGTGACCGGCGAGGTCCACGCGCACGCGCTGATCCTGTTCGCGATCATCTTCATCTGGACGCCGCCGCACTTCTGGGCGCTGGCGATCGAGCGACGCGACGAATACGCCAAGGTCGACATCCCGATGCTGCCGGTCACGCACGGCATCGAGTTCACGCGCACGCAGGTGCTGCTCTACACGATCCTGCTGTTCCTGGTGTCTCTGCTGCCGTGGGCGACGGCGATGTCGGGCTGGATCTACCTGATCGGCGCCGTACTGCTGAACGCCGTTTTCCTGTATTACGCGATCCGGCTCAAGTGGCGGCCGCGTCCGGGACTGCCGATGAAGACCTTCGCGTATTCGATCGTCTATCTGATGGGCATCTTCACCCTGCTGCTGGTCGATCATTACCTGGCGCAGTGGTTCCGGGATCCGTCCTGAATAGGTTGGCACCTATTGAGAGGGTAAAAGTTGCTGAACAACTGACGCCTGATGCCCGACATCGGGCGTTTTCATTTTGAGTGAAAGATGGGGCGCTCGCCGTTATGGATGGCGACGGACTCGCGCAGCATCCGTCTGGCTTGCTCCAGGTCAAGGGTTTTTGCAGCAGCAGTCCGGTCTTCAGGATCGCGTTGACGCGCTCGGTCAAGGCGTTCTGATGGCAGAGTCGTCGCCGCCGGTCATCGAGCAATCCAGGCCACGGCGTGCGAGGAGCCGCGGGTAATGTCCGAGCAATACCGAATTCCGCGTCCGGATGATGGATCCCGATTGACGACGCGCACCCCGTAGTCCGTCCTGAACACGTCGATCGCCGCCTCAAAAAAGCGGCCGGCAGACGCCGGCCGCTGCGCATCCCCTCTGCGGCGGGCTTACTTCGTGTACGCCTTGATGCCGTTGGCGATTTCCTGCTTCGCGGCGGCGGCGTCGCGCCAGCCGGCGAGCTTGACCCACTTGCCCTTCTCCAGTGCCTTGTAGGAGCTGTAGAAGTGCTCGATCTCGTTCTTGACGCGCGCCGGCACGTCGGCGAGGTCGCGCAGATGGTCGTAGGCGTTGTTCGAGACCTTGTCGACCGGCACGGCGAGCAGCTTGGCGTCGGTGCCTTTCTCGTCCTCGGTGTCGAGCACGGCGACGGCGCGGCACTTGATGACGCTGCCGGCGACGACCGGGTGCGGCGTGACGACGAGCACGTCGACCGGATCGCCGTCGCCCGACAGCGTCTGCGGTACGTAGCCGTAGTTCGCCGGATAGCTCATCGCCACGTTCATGAAGCGGTCGACCATCAGCAGGCCGGTTTCCTTGTCGACTTCGTACTTCACCGGCGGACCGTAGGCCGGGATCTCGATGACAACGTAAAACTCTTCCGGAGCCTTGCTGCCCGGACCCAGTGCTTCAAAACCCATGGTCGCGTTCCTGATCTGGTGAGAATGTTTAAGGTTGGGGCCGAACGCGGCGCCGGTGGCGGCTGCGGACTCGGGGACGGAATTCTAGCAAATGGAAATTTGCCGATTTGCAAGGTTTGACGCACCGTAACCCAGCGGTTAATTTTGCTGGCCGCGCGGCGCCCGGAGGCGGCAGCTGCGCGCCTCTGGCATTCAAAGGTCACTCCAAAGATGAGAATCGTATTGCTGGGCGCACCCGGCTCGGGCAAGGGCACGCAAGGCGAAAAGCTGGTCGCGCATTTCGGCATTCCCAAGATTTCCACCGGCGACGCGTTGCGCGCCGCCGTCGCGGCCGGCACCGAGCTCGGCAAGAAGGCCAAGGCGGCCATGGACGCCGGCCAGCTGGTCGCCAACGAGATCGTCATCGGCATCGTCGAGGAGCGCCTTGCGCAGCCGGACGCGCAGAAGGGCGCGATCCTCGACGGTTTCCCGCGCAATACCGCGCAGGCCGAAGTGCTCGACGGCATGCTGCAGCGTCTCGGCCAGCCGGCCATCGACAAGGCGGTTCATCTGGCGGTGACCGACGAGGAGATCATCAAGCGTCTGCTCGACCGCGCGCAGAAGGAAGGCCGCGCCGACGACAAGGAAGACGTGATCCGTCATCGCATCCAGGTCTACAACGACGAAACGCATCCGCTGCTCGACTACTACGCCAAGCAGGGCAAGCTCGTCACCGTGCAGGGCGTCGGCACGCTCGACGACATCTTCGCGCGCATCGTGGCCGTGCTGAAATAAATCTTGGCCGGATCGCGATACGAAAAAGGCCCGCCGCTGCGGGCCTTTTTCGTGGTCTGCGCAAATTCCGGATCGAACCCGTCAATCGAAAAGCGTCAACCGAACTTGGCGAGCAACGCACGGCCGCAGACCTCGAAGCGCCAGCCCGCGAGCAGCGGCACGGCGGCGGCACGGCCGCGGCGCAGCACTTCGACCAGGTCGGCGCGCGGCGCCAGATAGCCCGGCGGCAGACGCAGTTCGCTGGCCTGCGCCTGCACGAAATTCTGCAGCTCGCGCAGCCGCGCCTTCTGTTCCGACGTCAGCTCTTCATCGGCATAAACCTTCTGCGCCGGCGCCGGCGCCGCGCGGGCGAGCGCGATCTGTTCGAGCAGCGTGTCGCCGTGCCGTTCGAGCGTTTTCGGCGGCAGCACGTTCAAGCCCGCGAGCTGCGCGCCGGTGGCCGGCTGGCGTTCGGCGAGGCGGTAGATCGCGTCGTCGTCGAGAATCCATTTGCGCGGGCGGTCGCGCTCCTGCGCTTCCGTTTCGCGCCAGGCCGCGAGCTGCGCGGCGACCGCCTGCTCGGCGGCGCTCATGCGCGCCAGGCCGCGCAAGCGTTCCCAGGCGTCTTCGGGGCGCGTGACGTAGGCATCGGCCTGCGCCAGCCGCGCGCAGTCCTCGGCGAGCCAGGCGAGACGGCCGCAGGCGGCGAGCTCGTCGCGCAGGGCGACGAACACGGTCGCCAGGTGCGAGACATCGGCGGCGGCGTAGGCGAGCTCGGGCGCGGTCAGCGGACGGCGCGCCCAGTCGGTGCGCGACAGGCTCTTGTCGATCGTGATGCCGAGCCGTTTCTCGATCAGGCCGGCATAGCCGATCTGGTCGCCGACGCCGAGCAGCGTCGCGGCGATCTGCGTGTCGAACAGCGGCTGCGGGCAGACGCTGCGCAGGTGCACGAGAATTTCGAGATCCTGCGAAGCGGCGTGGAAGACCTTGATCGACGTCGGCGCGTACAGCAGGTCGAGCACGGGCCCGAGATCGGCGAAGGCGAGCGTGTCGACGCAGACGGCCTGCTCGCCGTCGCCGATCTGGATCAGGCACAGCCTCGGATAGTAGGTGTCGACGCGGATGAATTCGGTATCGACGGTGAGCCACTGGCGGTCGGCCCAGCGCGCGAGATGCGGGGCCAGCGATTCGGGGGTCTGGATCAGTTCGGTCATGTCGTTGTTGTCGTGGCGACGGGCCGTCGGCGGTGACCGTTGCGCGTCGTGCGATGATGAACAGGCCCTAGAATACGAGCCTTCGTCTCCCGCCGACTACTCATGCTCGCCGCCATCGCCAACGCTACCCTGCGCATCCTGCTGTTCCGCGCGGGCCCGCAGGATTTCCCGTACGACCCGAGGCTGACAGCGCCGCTGGCGCTGGCGGCGGCGCTGGCGACCGGCCTGCAGGTGATGCCGACGGTGCCGCTGAACGCGGCGGTCGCGGTATCGATCGCCACGGTCGCGGCGCTCGGCATCGCGACGCGCTTCGTGCTGCGCCTGCGCCGGCTCGACGCGCGTTTCCACCAGACCTTCGCCGCGCTGCTGGCGACCAACGCGGTGCTGACGCTATTGATCGTGCCGTTCGCCGCGCAGGCCGCGCCGGCGCTGCGCGAACTGGCGAACAATCCCGCATTGCTCGAGCACCCGGAGCAGATGGCGATGCCGCTGCCGTTCGCCGTCGTGTTCGTGATGCTGCTGCTGTCGCTGTGGAATCTGCTGGTCAACGCGTCGATCTTCCGTCACGCCGTCAACGTCTCGTTCGGCGCCGGCGTCCTGATCGCGTTCGGCCTGTCGCTGACGCTGCAGCTGTTCGTCAACATCGTCGCCAGCTTCTTCGCCGGCCCGCTGGCGGGCAGCTGACGGCATCATGCGCATCCACATTCTCGGCATCTGCGGCACGTTCATGGCCGGCATCGCGGCGATCGCGCGCGAGGCGGGGCACACCGTCACCGGCTCCGACGCCAACGCCTGGCCGCCGATGTCGACGCAGCTCGAAGCGCTCGGCATCACGGTGCTGCAGGGCTACGAGCCCGCGCATCTCGACCCTGCTCCCGACGTGGTCGTCGTCGGCAACGTCGTCACGCGTGGCAACGCGGCCATGGAACATGTGCTCGACCAGGGGTTGCCGTATACCTCGGGACCGCAGTGGCTCGCCGAGAACGTGCTGCGCGATCGCCATGTGCTTGCCGTCGCCGGCACGCACGGCAAGACCACGACGACGTCGCTGTTGGCGTGGCTGCTCGAACATGCGGGTCTGGAACCGGGCTTTCTCGTCGGCGGCGTGCCGCAGAACTTCGGCATCTCGGCGCGGCTCGGCGCGTCGAAGTATTTCGTCATCGAAGCGGACGAATACGACACGGCGTTCTTCGACAAGCGCAGCAAGTTCGTGCACTACCGGCCGCGCACGGCGATCCTCAACAATCTCGAATACGACCACGCCGACATCTTTCCCGACCTCGACGCGATCGAGCGCCAGTTCCATCACCTCGTGCGCACGGTGCCGGGCACGGGCCGGCTCGTCGTCAACGGCGACAGCGCGGCGCTGGCGCGCGTGCTCGACCAGGGCTGCTGGAGCGAGGTCGTGCGCTTCGGTTTGGCGGCAGCGGCAGCGACGCGCGGTGAGTGGTGGGGCGGCTACAGCGGCGAGTGTGCGACGCCGGGCGCCTTCGAGCTGATCGCCGGCGGGCTCGAACAGGGTTGCGTGGCGACGCCGCTGGCCGGCACGCACAACATCGCGAACACGCTGGCGGCATTCGCGGCGGCTGAACACGTCGGCGTGCCGGTCGCGACCTTGATCGAAGGTCTGCGGCAGTTCAGGAGCGTGAAGCGCCGTCTTGAAGTGGTCGGCGCTGCGCGCGGCGTGACGGTTTACGACGACTTCGCGCACCACCCGACGGCGATCGAAGTCACCATCGACGCGCTGAAGCGGCAGGGCGAAGGCCGCATCCTCGCGGTGCTGGAGCCGCGCTCGAACACGATGCGGCTCGGCACGCATGCCGACGAGCTGGCCCAGTCACTGCGCGACGCGGACCTTTGCTTCATCTACGCACGACCCGATCTGAAGTGGGACGCGCAGGCCGCGCTCGCGGGCGTCGGTTCGCGGCTGCGCGTCGCCGCCGATCTCGACGCCCTGGTGGCCGTGATCGCGGCCGAAGCGCGCGACGGCGATCGCGTGCTGGTGATGTCGAACGGCGATTTCGACGGCATCCACGGCAAGCTGCTGCGCCGGCTTGCCGGCTGAAGCGCCCGGATCGAAGAAGTCCGCCGCCGGCCGGGCCGACCGCTTACCGGACGCGTTTGACCTTGGTCCTGACGTCGCGGCTGTCGATCTTCAGGTAATAGGCGCCGAACAGCCCCTTTTCGACGGTCACGGCCGGATTCTGCGTCGCGGGAAAATAGGCGCTGCGGTCATCGACGACGACCCAGACCTGGCCGTTGTCGAGCTTGAAGCGGGTCTTCGGCTGCCAACCCTCGAAGGTGCCGACGATGTGCGCCTGCATCGCCGACGGCTGCTGCGCCTCGGCGGCTTGCGCGCCGCGCAGCTGTTCGGCGCCGAAGCGCTCGGGCGAGGCGTTCGCCGTCGCGGCGGGCGCCGCCGGGGCGGCGGCCGGATGGCCGGCGGCCTGGTCGTAGCAGGCGAGGCGCGTCGCCGCGTCGTCGATCGACGCGCAGCGCTGCAGGTCGGCCGCGAACGACGGGGCGGCCAGCGCGGGCATCAGCAGCGCGGCGAGACCGGGCGTGATGCGCACGGGCGAGGCTCAGCCGGCCGGGTGGTGCGGCAGCACGTGCTCGGCCTGCAGGTCGGCGTGGTAGCTCGAGCGCACCATCGGCCCGCTGGCGACGTGCGAGAAGCCCATCGCTTCGCCGACGACGCGCAGGCGCTCGAACTCGTCCGGCGTCACGTAGCGCGCGACCGGCAGATGGTTCTTCGACGGCTGCAGATATTGGCCGAGCGTCAGCATGTCGACCCGGTGCGCGCGCAGGTCGCGCATCACCTGCTCGATTTCGGAGATGTCTTCGCCGAGGCCGAGCATCAGGCCGGACTTGGTCGGTACGTCCGGATGCAGGCCCTTGAAGCGTTCGAGCAGATCGAGCGACCAGTCGTAGTCCGAACCCGGACGCGCCTGCCGGTAGAGGCGCGGCACCGTTTCGAGATTGTGGTTGAAGACGTCCGGCGGGTGGTCCTTGAAGATCGTCAGCGCCGGGTCCATGCGGCCGCGGAAATCGGGCACCAGCACTTCGATCGTCAGTGCCGGCGACAGCCTGCGCGATTCCTGGATGCAGGCCGCGAAGTGGCCGGCACCGCCGTCGGCGAGATCATCGCGATCGACGGAGGTGATGACGACGTAGCGCAGGCGCATGTCGCGGATCGTCTCGGCGAGATGCCTGGGTTCATCCGGATCGAGCGGATTCGGGCGGCCGTGCGCGACGTCGCAGAACGGGCAGCGCCGTGTGCAGATGTCGCCCATGATCATGAACGTCGCGGTGCCCTTGCTGAAGCACTCGCCGAGGTTCGGGCACGAGGCTTCTTCGCAGACCGTGTGCAGCCTGGCGGCGCGCAGCACCTCCTTGATGCGCGCGACTTCCGGCGTGCCCTGGCTCTTGGCGCGGATCCAGTTCGGCTTGCGCAGGGCCGTGGTCGTCGCCTCGATCTTGACCGGGATGCGCGCCATCTTGTCGGCGCCGCGCAGCTTCTCGCCCTGGACCACAGGCTTGATCGGCGCCCGCTCGGGCATCGGGGCGGGCGTGGTCGTGGACAGGGGCGCCGGACGCTCGCTCGGCGTCGCGGCATCGGAGAGGATGGCGCTCAAGGACAGCTCCGCATGAAACAGGCGCGCATTGTACGCCCTTGCGCGCCCGGCGCCGGGGCTGGTCCGCGCGGCCGCGCTACGCGGCGAGCGCGGCCGGCGTCGGTGCGGCGGGCGCCGGCATGGAGGCGAAACCCAGCGCGCGTTCGACGGCGGCCTGCGCCTGCAGCGCCAGCGCCGTACGATCGGCGCCGGCGCCGGCCAGCGGCGGGCAATAGAAGACCTCGACGGTCAGGCCGGGCGTGCGCAGCACGCGCAGCACGTGGCGGAACAGGTCGTCGTCGCCGATGAACGGCGCGACGTGCCGGCCCTGCCGGTCCGGGTGATAGCGCAGGGCGACCGGCTGGACCGGGCAGCCGGCTTCGACGGCCGCGCCGAACAGCCGTGCGTGGAACGGCAGCACCCGCCGGCCGTCGGTCGTCGTTCCTTCCGGGAACAGCACGATGGCGCCCCCGCTGCGCAGATAGACGGCGAGGCGGTCGAGCATCGGCCGCGCGCCACCCTTGCCGCGGCGGATGTAGAGGCTGCCGCAGGCCGTTGCCAGCCAGCCGGCGATCGGCCAGTGGCGGATTTCCGATTTGGCGACGAAGCGCAGCGGCTCGACGGCGCCCATCAACGGGATGTCGAGCCACGAAACGTGATTGGCGACGGTCAGATGCGCGCCGGCCAGCGGCGTGCCATGCACCGTCACGCGCAGGCCGAGGATGCCGAGCAGGCGGCGGTGCCACCAGCCGGCCATCTTCAGGCGGTCGAGGCGCCCGCTGAAATCGACGGCGACCAGCGCCGCCATCAGCAGGCCGGCGCTCAGCAGCGCGATCACGCTGGCGCTGCGCCACAGCGTGCGCAGCGGGGCTGTCAGCGATGCCGGCATCAGCCGTGTCCGGCGCCGGTCCCGATGCCGGCCGACGCCGTCTGACCGAGGAAGTGGCGCGCGTAGCGCGGGTTCAGGTCGCTGACGTTGAGCAGCATGAACACGTCGGCGCAGTTGAAGTCGCGGTCCCAGTACGCTTCGCCGCAGGCCTTGGCGCCGAGGCTCAGGTAAGCCTTCAGCAGCGGCGGCATCTTCGGTTTTTCCGTTGCGCGGCGATCGGCCGCCGGCAGCGGAATGTACGGGCGCACGTGCTGCCAGGCCGGCGCCATGTGCTGCTCGCGGATCTGGTCGAGGATCGCGTGCGCCGCGGCGCCGCCGTCCTCGAGGCCGATCGAGGCGCAGCCGAACAGATAGTCATAGCCCTCGTTGACGATGGTGCTGGCGATGCCCTGCCACAGCATCGCAATCACCGCGCCGCTGCGGTATTCGGCGGCGACGCAGGTGCGGCCGATCTCCATCACGCGACCGGGCAGCGAATCGAGCATGGCGAGGTCGAACTCGCCCGCGGAATAAAAGCCGCCTGCGCCCGGTGCGCGTTCGCCGGTGAGGATGCGCGTGCAGGCGACGATGCGGTCCGTGTCGACGTTGCGCACCGTCAAGTGGCGGCAGAACGGGTCGTACTGGTCGTGGTCGATGCCTTCGGCGCCGCCCTCGAATGCACGGTTGATCTGGGCGCCGAGCTCGCCCGCGAAGATGCGGTAGCGCAGCTTCTGCGTTTCGAGAATCTCGGCCGGCGTTTCGGCAAAGCGCACTTCGAAGCGCGGCTTGCGCGGCAGGTCACCATCAATGCGTGTCGACATGAGCGTCGCTCCGGTTCGGATGGCGCGCACTGTATGAACCCGTCTTTGAAGCGATATGACGCTGTCATGACCGAACGATGACGTCCGTCACGCCGTCGCTGCCGTAGGATGGCTAATATGGTGCGCGCAGATGCTTGACGAATTCGCAACCATCATTCGTCGGATACCGCACTAGCGTGCGGCCACGTCAGCGGGGGGGAAGATCGATGCGCAGAACGGCAGGCTTGGCGCTGCTCCTGGTGATTTCGTCGTGGGCGGCCGATGCGCAGACGCTGCGCTATCCGGAGGAACTGGCGCCGTTGCCTGACACGGCCGAAAACGCCGACGTGCGCGTGCGCCTGTCGGTCGACGAGGCGGGCGCCGTGCGGAACGTGAAGGTGCTGGCGTCGACGCGGCCGGAGCGCGACGCCGAAGTCATCGCCGCGCTCGAGGCCTGGCGCTTCCCGCCGGCGCGGAATGCCGCCCCGTTGCCCCGCAAGCCAGCCGGCTGGACGCGCGAGAAGCGCTTCGCGTTCGCCGCGCCGGGCGTGGCGCCGTCCGCACCGCGGTTCTCGCCGTCGCCCGAGTGGATGGCCTGGGTGCCCGACCCCGGCAGCGCCGCGCAGGACGCCGGTTACGTGCCACTGCCGAACGAGATGTGGGTGGCGTATCCGGAAGGCTTCCGGTGGTCGGGCCGCGATCCGGAAGTGCGCCTTGCCGTGGCGGCGGCGGTGGATGGCAGCATCGCCGCCGCGCGCATCGCCGACGCCGCCGTGCCCGCGCTGGGCAAAGCGGCGCTCGATTACGCCCTGGCGCGCCGCTGCGAGCGTCCGTGCTTCAGCTGGCCCGACGGCAGCCGGCCGGCGCCGGTCGTGGTCGACGTGCCGGTGCGCTTCTACACGCCGGCCGTGCGGCCAAAGGACATGAAGCCGCCCGCATATCCGCCGGGCATGCTGCGTGCCGGCATCGGCGGGCAGGTGCAGATCGTGTTCACCGTCGCCGCCGACGGCAGCGTGCACGATGTCCAGGTGCTCGGCGCCTCGCACCCCGACTTTGAACGCGTGGCGCTCGACAGCGTTCTGCAGACACGCTTCAAGCCGGCCCTGCGTTTCGGCAAGCCGGCCGCGCTGCGCAACTGGCTGAAGTACACGTACCGGCAAGACGGGACGGCACCCGAGATTCGTCCATATGCGATCGGCAGCGATCGCCCCGCATCCTCGGACCTGCCGGCGACGTTGCGCTACGAAGTCGCCCCGAAGGTCACACTGGCCATCCCGCCGGTTTATCCGTTGGAACTGGCCCTTCAGGGCATCACCGGCTCCGCGAATGTATTCGTGGGCGTCGATCCGGATGGCGAGGTCTCGGAAGCGCGGGTGCTCGAGGCGTCGCAGCCCGCTTTCGGACAGGCCCTGCAGGCGGCCATGGAAGCCTGGCGCTTCGATCCGGCGCGCCGCAAGGATGGCGAAACGACGTGGGCCGCTTTTCACAATGAGCAGCGCTTTTCACTGAGCGATTTTTTCGGGCCGGGGATCAGTGCCGACGCACAGCGCATCCTGCGCGCGCTGAAGGCGGGCGGTGCCGGCATCGTCGATACCGCCGCGCTCGATGCTCCGTTGCAGGCACGTTTCAAGGCCCAGCCGGTCTATCCGCGTGACCTGCTGCAGACCCGGATCGGCGGCCGCGTCCGCGTCGAATTCTTCGTCGACCGCAACGGCGGCGTGCAATGGCCGCACGTCTTGAGCGCGGACAACGAAGCGCTGGGCTGGGCGGCGATCACCGCCGTGGCCCGCTGGCGCTTCGATCCGCCGACGAGCGGTGGCAAGCCGGTCGACACGAAGGCGCGGGTGCAGATCGAGTTCGTGGCGCCCAACGCTTGACATGAACGGCGCCCGACGAAGGGGCTTAGGCGACATCGGCGCTCAAGGCGTTGCGCACATAGGCTTGAGCAGCGCTTCTGGCGGTGGCTGAGACGGGCCCGTGCTCTCCGTAGCGGCTGTAGTGGACTATCTCGAAAGCGCATGCCCAAATACTGCGCAGTGAGCGCGAATGGCTCCGCGAAGCCAGTCGGAAGCTCCGGGTCGGTACCGGAGCAAATGACGCCCAGCGATTTTCCCCTCAGACTGCGGCCGATCTTGTGCTCTGTCGTAATCAGGTCGGTGAGACGGTCGATGAAGGTCTTCGCCTGCGCGCTCATCGTGTACCAATAGAGAGGGGTTGCGATGAACCAGGCATCGTGGGCCAGGAGGGTGCGAATGGTCGGGAGAAAGTCGTCGTTGCTGTTGGCGGATTCGTATGAGTAGTAGCCGATCTGCAGAAGGGATAGATCGACAAGCGAGCACTCCTCTTCAGCGAAGCACAGACGAACCAAGTCCCGAGTGTTGCCGGCCGACCTCGAAGAAGCAAGGATGACTGCGGATAGCGTCACGGCGGATGTTTGATGTTGCCCGGCGCGGATTGATCCCGCTTACTCGGCGCGTTCCGCCGCGAACCAGCCCGGATGCGCGTCGTCCGTCGTCCACAGCCGCCGGTGCAGGCGCGCGAGGGCGGCGGCGTCGAGCAGCAGGGCGTTGCGTTCGTTGTCCTTGAGCGTCGCCGGGTCGCGGCGGGCGCAGGCGTCGGCGAGGTTGAGCAACTGGCGCTGGGCGCGCTTGCCGAGCTTCTCGCGGCGACGGCCGATCAATGTCAGCAGCGCGTTCGCGGCCGGCGCGCGCGCGGCGTGGACGAAGTCCGGATAGTCCGGCGCGCGGCGCATGCCGGCCTTGAGCCAGCGCAGCTCGCGCGGCGTGAGCGATTCCTCGGGAATCAGGAACAGGCGCTGCACGCGCGCCCAGCGGCCGAACGACGAGCGCGAGCTCCAGACCGAGAGCGGGATCGCGATGACGAGGCTGCCGGCGACCGGCAGCAGCCACGGCAGGAATTTCGGGTTGAGCCAGTAGACGAGACCGAGCCAGGCGAGGCCGAGCAGCGTGCCGCCGCCGTGGCGCAGGATGGCCTGGCTCCACGGCGTCGCGGCGTCCTCGCGCGGCGGCGACTTCCACTGCACCGGGATGCCAAGCAGCGCGGAGACGACGTACTGCGTGTGGAACAGCATGCGGATCGGCGCGAGCAGCGCCGAGAACAGCATCTCGGCGGACAGACTGATCAGCAGGCGCAGACGGCCGCCGTAAGGACGCGCGACCTTGTGGCGGACGATCAGCAGCACCGCCGACAGGATCTTCGGCAGGAACAGCAGCGACATGGTGCCGGCGAACAGGCGGATCGCCCACTCCGGATGCCATTCCGGCCAGCTTGGGAACAGCTGGTAGGGCTGCGTGAAGTAGGTCGGCTCCGTCTTCATGAAAACGAACAGCAGGGCTGTCGACAGCGCCAGGTAGACGAACCACAGCGGCGCCGAGAGGTAGGCCATCACGCCGGTCATGAACACCGCGCGGTGTGCCGGATGCAGGCCGCTGGTGAAGAACAGCTTGAAGTTCTGCAGGTTGCCCTGGCACCAGCGCTGGTCGCGCTTGAGCTCGTCGAGCAGCGTCGGCGGCATTTCCTCGTAGCTGCCGGGCAGGTCGTAGGCGATCCACACGCTCCAGCCGGCCCGGCGCATCAGCGCGGCCTCGACGAAGTCGTGCGAGAGGATTTCGCCGGACAGGCCGCCGCTGCCCGGCAGGCGGCCGAGCGCGCAGTGCTGCATGAACGGCGCGACGCGGATGATCGCGTTGTGGCCCCAGTAGTGGCTCTCGCCGAGCTGCCAGAAGTGCAGGCCGGCGGTGAACAGCGGGCCGTAGACGCGCGTCGCGAACTGCTGGATGCGCGAGTACAGGGTTTCGCGGCCGGCGGCCTTGGGTGCGGTCTGGATGATGCCGGCGTTCGGGTTGGCCTCCATCAGCTGCACGAGGCGCTTCAGACATTCGCCGGACATCACGCTGTCGGCGTCGAGGATGACCATGTGCCGGTACTTGCTGCCCCAGCGCCGGCACCAGTCGGCGACGTTGCCCGACTTCTTTTTGATGCGGTGCATGCGGCGCCGATAGAAGATGCGGCCGAAGCCGTCGACCGCGCGGCACAGGTGCAGCCAGGCGGCGGCCTCGGCGGCGCGCGCGTCGGCCTTGCCGCTGTCGGAGAGGATGTAGAAGTCGAACGAATCGCGCAGGCCGGTGCGGACCACGGAATCGTAGGTGGCGCGCAGGCCGGCGAACACGCGGGCGACGTCCTCGTTGCAGATCGGCACGAGGATCGCCGTGTTGCGGCCCGGCGCCAGCGGCGTGTCCGGCGCAGCGGTCGCCGAGATCGAATATTTGTCGCGGCCGGTCAGCAGGACGAGGAAGCCGAAGATCGCCGTCCAGAAGCCGGCCGAGATCCAGGCGAACAGCACGGCGTACAGGCACAGGCTGGTCAGCTCCAGCCAGTGGCGGCCCTTGTACGGCAGCACGGCGGACATCAGGTACGTGGCGCCGACCGTCTGCGCGGCGATCAGCGCGATCAGCAGCAGCCGCCGCCAGGTGCCCGCCCAGCGCCAGCGCGTCCGCGCGGGGCCGAGCGTCTTGCTCTTCGGCGGCTCGGGGATCGCGCCGCCGCGTGGCGTCAGCGCCGCGCCGTCGCCCTGCGCGCGGCGCGCCAGCCAGCGCCACAGGCGGCGGACCGGGTTGTGGTTCCACGGCGTTGGCGCCATCGACGCGCGTACCAGCGGCGGCGTCGTGGCCAGGCGCGCGTGGAAATCCGGCGGCTGCAGTAAGCGCTCGAGATCGCCGTCGCCGGGCAGTGTCGGCGTCAGGCCGGTCGTCAGGCGCGTGCGGCTGGAATGCAGCGTCGCGAGATCGAGATCGCGGTCGCCGCTGCTGGCGAGCGTGGCGTGGATGGTCGCGAACAGCGCATCGTCGGAGGCTTCCGGCTCGCGCCCGAGCTGCGCCGCCAGCGCCGGCTGGACGAGGCGCTGCGCGGCGTCCGGCAACTGTTCGAGGTAGTCGCGCACGCGCGGCGCAAGCGTCGGCGGCAAGTCCGCGAGCGGTCCGGGCAACGGCCCGGCAACCTGGCTGGCAAGCTGGTTCACGAGATCCCTGAGTAGTAGCGGACGGTACGACGAAACAAGGCAGTGACGGTGCGGCGTCGGCTGGACGGACGGCCGGCCGGCGCGATGCCGAAGCTCCGGGTCCGCGCAGCCGTGGCGGCGCAAGCCCCCGAGTGTAAAGACTCGGCGCGCCGCTGCCGAGTCCCGCGTGCGATCCGCGCATCGGAGGCGACGCGCACTGGAGCGGCGATGAATCCGCGGCGCGCGTCCGGCGGCACCGCGACGATCAGCGCGGTTCGGGCGGCAGGATGTAGGCCCAGGTTTCGGAAATGTTGTCGTCGCCATTGCGCAGCACGGCGCGCATCTCCATCGGCCTGGAGTCGTCCGTGCGGCGCACGCGCATGATCACCCGCCAGCCGCCGGTGGCGTCGTTCTTGACGATCTGGCGCTCGAGAATCTCGCCGTTGTCGTTGATCCACAGGCCGGCGACCGGCTTCTGGTCAGGCTTGAGGAAGTCGAGCGGGCCGCCCTGGAAGTCGACGACGTAGCGATAAGTGCCGTCCGGATCCTTGTTCCAGCCGCGGCCGCGACGCGTCTGCGCGATCCAGGCCAGCGGCGGCTTGGTCTCGTTGTCGGCCTGCCAGAACAGCGTGTACTCGAGGTCCAGCGTGCCGCCGGCCTGCGGCGCCTGCTCCGGCACCCAGTAGGCGACGACATTGTCATTGGTCGCGTCCCGGGTCGGGATCTGCACCAGCTCGACGCGGCCGCGGCCCCAGTCGCCCTTGGGCACGATCCAGACGCTGGGCTTGCGGTCGTAGCGCGTGTCCAGGTCTTCGTAATGCTCGAAGTCGCGGTCGCGCTGCATCAGGCCGAAGCCGCGCGGATTGGTGGCGCCGAACGAGGTGATCAGCAGGCGTTTCGGGTTGACCAGCGGGCGCCAGATCCATTCGTTGTCGGTCTGCACCGACAGGCCTTCGGAGTCGTGCACCTCCGGCCGATAGTCTTCGCTCTGCGACGGCTGGTGCGAGGCGTAAAGGAACATGCTGGTCAGTGGCGCGATACCGAGCTTGCCGATGGCGTCGCGGAAATACAGGCGTGCCTTGATCTCGGTCGCCGTCGAGTCGCCCGGCTTGACCTTGAAGCGGTAGGCGCCGGTGACGCGGCGCGAATCGAGCAGCGCGTAGATCGTGATGGACTGGTCCTCGAGGCGCGGCCACTCGATCCAGAACTCGCGGAACACCGGGAACTCCTCGCCGGACAGCTCGCCGGTGTCGATCGCCAGCCCGCGGGCCGATTCGCCGTAGATCTGGTTCTTGCCGAGCGCGCGGAAATAACTGGCGCCCTGGAAGGCGATCAGCTCGTCCTTGACGGCCTTGTCGTTGAGCGGGTAGTGCACGCGAAAGCCGGCGAAGCCGAGATCGCGCAGGCTGCCGGGATCGATGTTGTTGCGGCCGTAGTCGAAGTTCTCCGGCTGGAACGGAATCTTGTGCACGCCGTCGGCCGTGATCAGATTCATCTTGATGATCTGGTTGAAGTACAGGCCCGGGTGATAGAACTGCATTTCGAACGGCAGCTTGTTGCCGCGCCACAGCGCCTTCTCGGGGCGATACCGGATCTCCTTGTACTGGTCGTAGTTGAGATCGGTCAGCGGCTTCGGCAGCTGCGCGTCGGGCCGTTCGAACGGCTTGCCGGCCAGACCCTTGGCGCGGTGCGCGACGTCGTTGAAATCGAATGCGAACGCCGCGTGGCTGGCGGTCATCAGCGCCAGCAGCGTGCCGAACAAAGCTTTGCGTGCCATCACGTTCCGTCGTTTTTTGCGTTGAGGGCGGAGTCCCGGGCCACATCGGCGGCCATGGCCGCCGACGATTGTTCAAACAGCGGGCGCATGCGGTTGACGAGCAGGCAGAACAGGTCCGCCGTCTTCTCCGCGTCGTAGATGGCCGAATGCGCCGATTCGGCATCGTAGCCCAGCCGTGTCGCGTGCAAAGCGCGCGCCAACACCGTCTGGCCGAGCGCCGCGCCGGCCAGCGTCGCCGTGTCGAAGACGCTGAACGGGTGGAAGGGGTTGCGCTTGTAGCCGGTGCGCGCGACCGCGGCGTTGATGAAGCCGAGGTCGAAATGCGCGTTGTGACCGACCAGGATGGCGCGCGTGCAGCCGTTCTCGGAGACGGCGCGGCGCACCGGGCGGAAGATGTGGTCGAGCGCCTCGCGCTCCGGCAACGCCAGCCGCAGCGGGCTGTCGATGCGGATGCCGGTGATTTCGAGCGCTGCCTTCTCGATGTTGGCGCCGGCGAACGGCGTGACGTGCGCGAACGAGGTTTCCTTGCGCACCAGATTGCCCTGCTCGTCGACGCCGAGGATCACCGCGGCGATCTCGAGCAGCGCGTCGGTCTGTGCGTTGAAGCCGCCGGTCTCGACGTCGACGACGACCGGCAGGAAGCCGCGGAAGCGGTGTCCGATCTTGGGCTTCTTCTGCTCGGAGGTCCCTTCGGAATTTCCGGCGAGCGTTTCGCTGCTGGCAGCCATCGCGGTGGTACTCGAACTCTCCTGGGGCGCGGTCAGCCGCCGAAAGCCGCTTTGGCGCGCTGCCGGATTTCCTCGTTCGAGAGATTCTCCTTGCGCGTCGCCAGCCACCAGACGTGGCCGAACGGATCGACGAACTTGCCGCCGCGATCGCCATAGCACTGATCCTCGACCGGCCGCACGACGCGCAGGCCGGCAGCGACGGCGCGCGCCGCGAAGGCGTCGACGTCGGCGACGTACAGATGGATCGTCACCGGCGAGCCGCCGTAGGTCTGCGGGCTCTTGATGTCCAGGTCCGGGTATTCGTCGGCGAGCATGATCGGGGCATCGCCGATGCGGAATTCGGCGTGGCCGATCTGCGCGTCGCTGCCGATGCGAAGGGTCTCGACGGCGCCGAACGCGACCTTGTAGAACGCGAGCGCCCGCGCCGCGCCGCGCACCGTCAGGTATGGCGTCGCCGCATGAAAGCCGTCGGGAATCGGCTTGACCGCTGTCGGCACTGGACTCTCCTGTTGGCGTGAAGGGCGGATCGGGGTTGTGCATGATACCCGGCTTCGGCCGCCGCTTCGCGCGCCGGCCCGATCCTGCCGCCCGTCGAGCCTCCGCGCCGCAATGCCGACGGCACTATAATCGCGCGCCGAATCGGCCGGCGGTCCCCGCCGCGCGCCGCATCCGCTCTCCCTGCCTTCCGTTTGTCTGACGACCATGAGCCAGCAAAGTTCCAAGCGCCGCAAGATCGCGCTCGCCTATTCCGGCGGCCTCGACACCTCCGTGATTCTCAAGTGGCTGCAGGACACCTACGACGCCGAGGTCGTGACCTTCACCGCCGACATCGGCCAGGGCGAGGAGCTCGACCACGTGCGCCCGAAGGCGCAGCAGTTCGGCGTCAGGGAAATCTTCATCGACGACCTGCGCGAGGAGTTCGCGCGCGACTTCGTCTTCCCCATGTTCCGCGCCAACGCGCTGTACGAGGGCGAATACCTGCTCGGCACGTCGATCGCGCGGCCGCTGATCGCCAAGCGTCTCGTCGAGATCGCCCGCGAGACCGGCTGCGACTCGATCAGCCACGGCGCCACCGGCAAGGGCAACGACCAGGTGCGCTTCGAACTCGGCGCCTACGCGCTGTGGCCGGAAGTGAAGGTCATCGCGCCGTGGCGCGAGTGGGATCTGAACTCGCGCGAGAAGCTGCTCGCCTACGCCGCGCAGCACGGCATCCCCATCGCCAAGAAGAAGGACGGTGGCTCGCCGTACTCGATGGACGCCAACGCCCTGCACATCAGCTACGAAGGCGGCGGCCTGGAAGATCCGTGGTGGAGCCCGGACAACAGCATCTGGCGCTGGACGAAGAACCCGGAAGACGCGCCGGATCGGGCGCAGGTCATCGTCGTCGAATTCGAGAAGGGCGACGCCGTTGCCATCGACGGCGTGCGCGGCACGCCGTTCCAGATCCTCGACAAGCTCAACCGGCTCGGCAGCGAGCATGGCATCGGCCGCCTCGATCTCGTCGAGAACCGCTACGTCGGCATCAAGAGCCGCGGCTGCTACGAAACGCCGGGCGGCACCATCCTGCTCAAGGCGCACCGCGCGATCGAATCGCTGACGCTCGATCGCGAGCAGGCGCATCTCAAGGACGAGCTGATGCCCAAGTACGCCAGCCTGATCTACAACGGCTACTGGTGGAGCCCCGAGCGCCGCGCGCTGCAGGCGCTGATCGACGACACGCAGACGCGCGTCAACGGTGAAGTGCGCCTCAAGCTCTACAAGGGCAACGTCTATAACGAAGGCCGCCGCTCGAAGGACTCGCTGTTCGATGCCACGCTGTCGACCTTCGAGGACGACCGCGGCGCGTACAACCAGAAGGACGCTGAGGGCTTCATCCGCCTCAACGGCCTGCGTCTGCGCACGGGTGCCAAGCGCGACGCACGTTGATTCGCCTGCTGCGCGGCCCGATCTCGCGCCCGCCGTGCTCGCTGTGCATTAGCACAACTGCGCGCGGCAGCCGCGACCTCGGGCCTGCTCGCGCCGGCGACTCAACGCGCGTCGGCTGAGTTTTTGTTGTGATGCCGCCGGTACCTGAATTTCTTCGCGAACGCCTGGATTCCCGATCAGCGCTGGGGGCTCGTGAAAACGATGTGAGCCGTCGCACCGTCAGCGTTGGCGGCGCTCGCGGGCCTGCTGGCGCCCTGCATTCGCTTTCGCCTGCTCAAAGCTGATCACGCTGAGCTTGCCGTCCGCCTCGACGTAGCAGCGGTAGACGTCCTCGACGTTCTGCAGGCCGTCCTGGTGCAGGCGGCCCATCAGCTCGGTCTCGGTGATCAGCTCGCGGCGCATCGCGCGCCACTGGATGTTGCCGTCGCGGATCAGCGCGACCGACTGCGGCTGTACGAGGCGGCGCACGGCGGCGAAGCGGAACGTCGCCCAGTCGAGCGTGAAATCCCAGGCGACGATGGTGGCGATCAGCACGACGCCTTCGGTCACCGAGTTGTAGGTGCCGGCCATGCCGTTCTGCGCGGCGTCGGCGATGATGACGACGACCAGCAGGTCGGCGATGTTGAATTGCCCGGCCTCGCGATGCAGCACGCGCATCAGCGTGAACAGGAACAGGTAGATCAGCGTGCCGCGCAGCACGATCTCGGCGAGCGACCCGCTGGGCACGAACAAGGCATGCCAGTCGATGCTCCAGAGTTTGCTCATCAGGTCTTCTCCCGCCATGCGATGCTGTCGTGCACGAAGCGTAGTTTGTCGATCGCCGCCTGCGACAGCACGAACGGATACGCGTCGGGCTGGCCGAGGCCGCGGTTCAGATTGTTGAGCGCGAAGGTCAGCGGCAGCCAGCGCTCGAACAGCGCATCGAACGAGCCGCGCACGCGGCGCGGCAGCTCGCCGGCGCCGGGCAGGGGCACGTCGCGCAGCGACAGGCCGCAGGCCGCCGCCGTCTGCAGCGTGTCGGTGATGTGCAGATAGTGCGCCCAGGTTTCGGCCCAGTCTTCCCAGGGATGGCTGCTCGCGTAATGGCTGACGTAGGCGATCTGCCAGCGGCCGTCGTCGACGCGTCCGTAGTGCCGTTGCAGCGCCTGCGCGTAGTCGTCGCGTTCGTCGCCGAAGCGTTCGCGGAACGCGTCGAGGCGCGGCGAGCCGGCGATCAGGCGATCCCAGTAGTAATGGCCGATCTCGTGGCGGAAGTGGCCGAGCAGCGTGCGGTACGGCTCGTGCATCGCCACGCGGCGCTTCTCGCGCTCCGGGTCGTCGGCCTCGGCGACGTTGATGGTGATGACGCCGTCGGCATGGCCGGTCATCACGGCGCCGCCGGGAGCGGGCGTGTCGGCGAGGAAATCGAACGTGAGTCCGCGCCGCGGGTCCTCGATGCGGTTCTTGATCGGCAGGCGCAGCTCGATGAGGCTGTACAGCAGGCGCCGCTTGGCGACCTCGAGCCGGTACCAGGACTGTGCGTGCCCCGCGACCGACAGGTCGGGCAGGGTGCGCGTCAGGCGGCACGATGCGCACAGCTCGTGCGGATCGCTAGCCGGCAGCGCCCAGTTGCAGACGTTCTCGGTGTGGTAGTTGCGGCACAGGCGGTAGACGGCGCCGCGACCGCTGCGCGTGGCGACGCGCCAGCGCCCGTCGCCGGCCGCTTCCAGCGCCGCCATGCGCCGGCGGCCCGGCAGGAACGCCAGCGTGCGGCCGCAGCGCGTGCAGAACGAGTTTTCGAAAAAGATCAGCTGGCCGCAATGATCGCAACGGAAGATTTTCACGGCGACTTCCGCGCGCGTGGGTTTTGGCGTCTGGTCATCGGGGCCAGGATGAATTATCGCTGTACGGGTCGCCGTATGGAACGCGGCCCGGGGGCCGCCGCGTCGCTGGCGATGCCGGCGGCAAGTCTCATAAACGGAACTGCTCGCCCAGATAAACCCGGCGCACGGTCTCGTTGCTCAGCAGCGTGTCCGGTGACCCTTCGGCGATGACCTGACCTTCGGCGAGGATGTAGGCACGCTCGCATAGCGACAGCGTTTCGCGGACGTTGTGATCGGTGATCAGCACGCCGATGCCGCGTTCCTTGAGGTGATGGACAATCTGCTGGATGTCGCCGACGGCGATCGGATCGACGCCGGCGAACGGCTCGTCGAGCAGAATGAAGCGCGGGTCGGCGGCGAGCGCGCGGGCGATCTCGACGCGGCGGCGCTCGCCGCCGGACAGCGCCTGGCCCTCGGCATCGCGGATGTGCGTGATGTGCAGCTCGCCGAGCAGGCGTTCGAGCTCGGCCTCGCGCTGTGCGGCGCCGAGATCCTTGCGCAGTTCGAGGATGGCGAGGATGTTGTCCTTGACCGACAGCTTGCGGAACACGCTCGCCTCCTGCGGCAGGTAGCCGACGCCGAGGCGCGCGCGGCCGTGCATCGGCAGGCCGGTGATGTCGCGGCCGTCGAGTTCGATGCGCCCGCCGTCGGCGGGCACGAGGCCGACGATCATGTAGAAGGATGTGGTCTTGCCGGCGCCGTTCGGCCCGAGCAGGCCGACGATCTCGCCGCTCGACACGGTCAGCGAGACGTCGCGCACGACGGTGCGCTTCTTGAAGCGCTTGACCAGCGCGTAGGCGGACAGCGTCGATGCGCTCAAGGCGTGCCGTCCTTCTTGCCGTCGGAGGCGGCGGCGTCCTTCTTCTGAGGTGGCGGCTGGAAGATGATCGTCACCTGGCCGTTGCCGCCGCCGGCGGCGCGGATGCGGCGTTCGGGCACGACGTAGCCGATCGTGCTGCCGTCGACGACATCGTCGCCGCGCTTCAGATGGGCGTTGCCGTTCATGTCGACGCTGCCGCTGCGCGAGTCGTAGTGGATTTCCTTGGCCTCGGCATGTACCGGCAGCGCCATGTTGCCGGTCGCGCCGGGTTGCGGCGCGTGATCGAGCGTGCCCGGCGCGCCGTGGATCCAGGCCTCGAAGTTGCCGTCGGCCGACTGTTTGACGTCCATGCTGTCGCCGACCACGGTCAGCGTGTCCGAGGTCATCGTCACGTTGCCGATGTACTTCATCATGTCGTTCTGCACCCACTCGACGCGGTCGGCCTTGACAGTGACCGGCCCGGTCGGGCGCAGCTGGTCGAGCGTGTCGCGGCCCGACTTCGATTTGTCGGCGGACTTGTCCTCGGCGTGCGCGCCGCCGGCGAGCAGCGCCAGCGCCAGCGCCAGCGCCAGTGTGTCAGCGGCGCGGCGCATCGTATTGCATCTCCACATTGCCCATCATCTGTACCTGCGTCGCGTCGAAGTTGGACTGCCAGCCCTGCGCGGTCGCCGAATGGCCGGGCGCCGTCGCGCGGACCGGCCGGTCGGAGCTGATCAGCTTCTTGCCCCAGTCGACCCAGACCTCGCTGGCGGCGATCTTTGTGGGCAGTTTGCCCTTGCCGATGGTGCCGGTCACGTTAACGTCCGGCTCGAGCCGCATGCGCTGCTCGTTGGCGGGCACGACGCCGCGCGGCGCGGTGGCATGCCAGGTTCCCTGCGGGCCGCCGAGCCGGTCCAGCGCGACGGTGGTCAGCGCCATCGAGCGGTCCTCGAAGTAGTCGATGCGTTGCGCGGTGGCGCGGACCTGCGGCTGGCCGTCGCTGCCGTAGCGCGTCCACGTCGCGTTGCCGGCGATGTAGAGCGGCAGGCGCTCCTCGCCGGCCGTGTCCGTCGCCGCGAGCTTGCGGTCGCGGTGCATGCTGTTGTTGACGATCCATGCCGCCGCGGCGATCAGCACGAGGAACGGCAGCCAGGCGCGCAGGCGGCTCACGTCAGGCGCTCCCCGGACCTTGCGTGAGCCCCTGCGCGTCGAGGATCAGGTCGATCGCCTCGCGCACCGCGCCCTGGCCGCCGCCGTAGCGCGAGACCCAGTGCGCGGCGGCGAGCGCCTTCGGGTGCGCGTCGGCGACCGACAGCGCCAGCGACACGCGCTGCATCAGCGGCAGGTCCGGCACGTCGTCGCCCATGTGCGCGCATTGCGCGTCGGCGAGGCCCAGCGCGTCGCGGATGCGCAGGTAGGCCGGCGCCTTGTCCTCGGTGTCGAGCGTGATGTGCTTCACGCCGAGCCACGTCAGGCGCTGGCGCATCGCCTCCGAGGGCCGGCCGCTGATGACGGCCACGTGCAGACCGGCCTTCAGCATCAGCTTGATGCCGAGGCCGTCGCGCACGTAGTTGGTCTTGGTCTCTTCGCCGTTCGGGCCGATGTAGAGCTTGCCGTCGGTCAGCACGCCGTCGATGTCGAGGAAGAGGCAGCGGATGTCGCGCGCGCGCCAGACGAGTTCGCTTCCTTCGAGCAGCGCCATCAGACGACCCCCGCGCGCAGCAGATCGTGCATGTGCACGACGCCCTGCAGATGGCCGGCATTGTCCTCGATCAGCAGCGCCGTGATCTTGTGCTTCTCCATCAGCGCCACCGCCTCGGCGGCGAGCTGATCGGCGCGCACGGTCTTGCCGCCCTTGGTCATCACCGCATCGACGCGCACGCTGCGCACGTCGACGCCCTGGTCGAGCACGCGGCGCAGGTCGCCGTCGGTGAACACGCCGAGCACTTTCTGGTCCGCATCGACGATGGCCGTCAGGCCGAAGCCCTTGCGCGACATTTCGAGCAGCGCGTCGGACAGCTTCGTCTCCGGCGACACCTTCGGCAGGCGTTCGCCGCCGTGCATGACGTCGGCCACCTTCAGCAGCAGCTTGCGGCCGAGCGAGCCGCCCGGGTGCGAGAGCGCGAAGTCGTCGGACGTGAAGCCGCGCGCTTCGAGCAGGGCCACGGCCAGCGCGTCGCCCATCGCCAGCGTCGCCGTCGTGCTCGCCGTCGGCGCCAGGTTCAGCGGGCAGGCTTCCTTGGCGACGGAGACGTCGAGGTGCACGTCCGCGGCCGTCGCCAGCGTCGAGCGCGGCTTGCCGGTCATCGCGATCAGCGGCGCGCCCATGCGCTTGAACAGCGGCAGCAGCGTGAGAACCTCCGTCACCTCGCCGGAATACGAGATCGCCAGCACCACGTCCTGGCGGGTGATCATGCCGAGATCGCCGTGGCTGGCCTCGCCGGGATGCACGAAGAACGACGGCGTGCCGGTCGAGGCCAGCGTCGCCGCGATCTTGCTGCCGATGTGGCCCGACTTGCCCATGCCGGTGACGACGACGCGGCCGGTGCAGGCCAGCATCAGCTCGCAGGCGCGCGAGAACGCCGCGTCGACGCGCGGCAGCAGCGCGCTCAGCGCGTCGCGCTCGATCTCGACGGCGCGCCGGCCCATCGCTTGCAACTCGGCGGAATTCATGGGCTTCCAGGCAAAAAGGGGCGTCAGTATAGCGGGCGTGGGCAGGACGGCCGTCGCCCGGCGTCCCTCTTCTCTCCCTGATCGGGCCGTTGCAACCGCAGGTCGGCCGGCGGACGCACCGCGCCGCCCGGCTTTGCGAGCATGCCGCCGCCGCGGCCGGTCGAGATTTCCCTGAGCCCGATGGAGACCGAGTCCGGCATCTGGGCGACGGCCGCGGTGCGCGACGTCACCGAGCGCCTGGAAAATCCGGTGCGCGAAGTCGAGGATGGCCAGCAGCTGCTGGAGCTGCGGCGGCGGCAGGGCGAGTTCGCCGCCGATCTGCTGGCCCGCGGCTGGATCCTGGTGTTCCTCGACATCAACATGCCGCGCATGAACGGCCTCGAAGCGCTGGCCGAGATCAAGGCCGACCCGGCGCTGCGCGGCATCCCGATCGTCATGCTGACGACCTCCGAGGCGGAAACCGACATGCTGCGCGCCTACGACCTGGGCGCCAATTCCTACATCTTCAAGCCGGTCAGCTTCAGCGAGTTCCCGCCGCGGATGAAACAGACCGGCGAGTACTGGATCCAGCTGGCGACGCTGCCGCCGCGCAGCCTGCACTGAGGCCGGCCCCCGGCTCCGGCGCGTCGTCCGGCGCCGCAAAGCGGATTCAGTCGCCCTGCATTCGTGCGAACGCGTCGAGCGCCCGCCGGCGCGAAGCGCCGAGCGGGACGATGGGCTCCGGATAATCGACGCCGTGCTGCCCGGCCCTGGCCAGCCACGGCGCGTGCGCGACTTCGGGCGGCAGCTCCGCCAGCTCCGGCAGCCACTGACGGATGTAGCGGGCGTCGGCGTCGAACTTCTGCGCCTGCAGCAGCGGGTTGAAGATGCGGAAATACGGCGCGGCGTCGGCGCCGCAGCCGGCGGTCCACTGCCAGCCCAGCGTGTTGTTGGCGAGATCGGCGTCGACCAGTGTGTCCCAGAACCAGCGCGCGCCGATCTGCCACGGAATCAGCAGGTTCTTGGTCAGGAACGAAGCCGTGATCATGCGCACGCGGTTGTGCATCCAGCCGGTCGCCCACAGTTCGCGCATGCCGGCGTCGACGATGGGAATGCCGGTGCGGCCGCGCTGCCAGGCCGCGAGGTTGGCGGCGTATTCCGCGGGTTTGCGCCACGGCATGTTCGCGAACCTGTCCTGCAGCGGCGCGTCCGGCGTCTGCGGGAAGTGGAACAGGAGGTGATGCGCGAACTCGCGCCAGCCGAGCTCGCGCAACAGCGGTTCGGCGTCGGCTTCGAGCATCGCCGTGCCCTGCGCGCGGCGCAGGATCGCGGCGCGGATCTGCTGCGGCGAGATCTCGCCGAAATGCAGATGCGGCGACAACTGCGTGGTGGCGCCGCGGCCGGGGAAGTCGCGGCCGGACGCGTAGTGGCCGAGCGAGCCGCGCACGAACGCGTCGAGCGCGTGCAGCGCGCCGGCCTCGCCGGGACGCCAGCGCGCGTAGAAACCGGCGTCCCAGCGGGTCTTCGGCAGCAGCTGCAGGGATTCGAGGGTGTCGCTGCGCAGGCGTTTCGCGGCGCCCTTCAGGCGCCCCGGCGCGGCTTCGATCTGCAACTCCGGCAGCTCGGCCGCGAGCCGGCGCCAGAACGGCGTGAAGACGCGGTAGGGCTCGCCGGCCGCCGTCCTGAAGGTCGACGGCTCGTGCCACAGCGCTGCGCGGTGGCTGTGCGCGGCGACGCCGTCCTCGCGCAGCGCCGCCTTGATCGTGCGGTCGCGCGCGACCCGTGCGGGCTCATAGAGGCGATTCCAGTAGACCGCTTCGGCGCCGGTCTCCCGGATCAGCGCGCGCAGCGTGGCGAGGCTGTCGCCGCTGCGGATGATCAGCGCGACGCCGCGCTCGTCGAAGGCGCCGCCAAGCCGCGCGAGGCTGTGATGCAGCCACCAGCGGCTCGCGGCGCCCGGCGCCCAGGCCTGCTCGGCCGCGAAGTCGGCGACGAACACCGGCACGATGCGCTCGTGGCGCGATACGGCCGCGTGCAAGGCGGGGTTGTCGGTCAGCCGCAGGTCGCGGCGGAACCAGACGATGGCGGTCGAGGCGGCAGGCGGGGCGGCGGGGCTCACGGCGCGTATTCTGGCCGGAATGCCGGGCGAAAACTGCTCAGGATCGTCGCTCGGGATCGCCGCCGGCCCGGCCCGTATAATGCCGGCCTGCCATGTCCTCCCCATCTGTTTCCGCCGCCGGGCCGGCCACCGCGCCCGCCCGCGCCATCGCCAATGCGCTCGAAATCCGCGGCATACGCAAGCGTTATGGCGCGCTCGAGGCGCTGCGCGGCGTCAGCTTCGACATCCGGCGCGGCGAGTTCTTCGCCCTGCTGGGGCCGAACGGCGCCGGCAAGTCGACGCTGATCAGCATCATCGCCGGCCTCGTGCACGCCAGCGAGGGCACGGTTGCCGTCATGGGCCACGACACCGTGCGCGACTACCGCGCGGCGCGCCGCCAGCTCGGCGTGGTGCCGCAGGAACTGGTGTTCGATCCGTTCTTCAAGGTGCGCGACATGCTGCGCATCCAGGCCGGCTACTACGGCTGCGGCAGGGAAGTATGGCCGTGGATCGACGAGATGCTTGAGCGTCTCGACCTGTCGGCGAAGGCGACGAGTTCGATGCGCTCCCTGTCCGGCGGTATGAAGCGCCGCGTGCTGATCGCGCAGGCGCTGGTGCACCAGCCGTCGGTGGTGATCCTCGACGAGCCGACCGCCGGCGTCGACGTCGAACTGCGGCGCATGACCTGGGCGTTCATGAGCGAGCTGCACCGGCAGGGCACGACCGTCGTACTGACGACGCACTATCTCGAGGAAGCGCAGGAGCTGTGCTCGCGCATCGCCATCCTCGACCGCGGCAGCGTCGCGGTCATCGAGCCGACCCGGCAGTTGCTGGCGCGCCATCCCTACCGTTTCCTGCGCCTCAAGCTCGCGGGCGGCGCGCGGCTGCCGGACGCGCTGCGGCCGCTGGTCACCGGCGAGGTCGACGGCGCGCTCGAGCTCAAGCTCGAAACGCGCGTGACGCCGATCGGCGGCGTGTTCGACGCGCTGCGCACGGCCGGCATCGCCATCGAGGACGTGCACACGCGCGAGCCCGATCTCGAGGACATCTTCATCGAGCTGACCGGCCATCCGGCGAAAGCCGATGGTGTCGGCGCAGGAGCGGCGCCATGAGCCCGGACCAACTCGGCTTCGTCACGCTGCTGAAGAAAGAGGTGATGCGCTTCTGGTCGGTGCTCGGCCAGACTGTCACCGCGCCGGTCGTCACCGCGCTGCTGTACCTGCTGGTGTTCGCGCAGGCGATGAAAGGCCGCGCGCCGGTCTACCCGGGCGTCGGCTACACCGAGTTCCTGGTGCCCGGCCTCGTCATGATGACGGTGATCCAGAACGCCTTCGCCAACACCTCGTCGAGCCTCATGCAGTCGAAGATGATGGGCAACCTCGTCTTCCTACAGATGGCGCCGATCGGGCCGCTCGAGTGGTTCGGCGCCTACGTGATCGCCGCGCTGGTGCGCTGCGCGCTGGTGGCGGCCGCGATGCTGGCCGTGACGATCCCGTTCGTGCACCTGTCGATGCAGGCGCCGCTGGCGCTGCTGGCGATGTTCCTGCTGTCGGCGGGCAGTCTCGCGGTGCTCGGCCTGATCGCGGCGATCGTCGCCGAGAAGTTCGATCACGTCGCCGCGTTCACCAATTTCTTCATCACGCCGCTGTCGTTCCTGTCCGGCGTGTTTTATTCAGTGCACGCGCTGTCGCCGCAATGGTTCAAGGCCAGCCACCTGAATCCGTTCTTCTACATGATCGACGGCTTCCGCTACGGCTTCTTCGGCCACGCCGACGTGCCGATCGTCTACAGCGTGCTGTGGGCGCTCGGCTTCTTCGCGCTGGCGTCGGCCGTGTGCCTGTGGATGCTGGTGACCGGCTACAAGCTGAAGCGCTGAGGGAATCCATGCGCCTCCGGAGTTTTTCACGATGAACAAAGACCAGATCAAGCAACTCATCGAAGCCGGCCTGCCCGGCGCGCAGGTCACCGTGCTCGGCGACGACGGCCAGCACTTCGAGGCCACTGTCGTCAGCGGTGAATTCGCCGGCAAGCCGCCGCTCGCGCAGCACCGCATGGTCTACGCGACGCTCGGCGAACGCATGGGGCGCGAGATCCATGCACTGAAGCTGACGACGCGCGTGTCATGAACGCCGCACATGGATAAATTCATCATCGCCGGCAACGGCCCGCTGAACGGCGCGATCGACGCTTCCGGTGCCAAGAACGCCGCGCTGCCGATTCTCTGCGCCGCCCTGCTGTCCGACGAACCGCTGCACGTGACCAACGTGCCGAAGCTCTGGGACGTCAACACCACGCGCAAGCTGCTGCTGCAGATGGGCTGCGCGGTCGAGGAGCCGGCGCCGCACGAGATGCTGATCGATGCCAAGCCCATCACCACCTGCGTCGCGCCGTACGAGCTGGTGAAGACCATGCGCGCGTCGATCCTCGTGCTCGGGCCGCTGGTGGCGGCGCGCGGCGAGGCGCACGTCTCGCTGCCCGGCGGCTGCGCGATCGGCGCACGGCCGGTCGATCTGCATCTGATGGGTCTCGAAGCGATGGGCGCCGGGATCACGCTCGAAGGCGGTTTCGTGCACGCCAGGGCGCCGCAGGGCGGCCGGCTCAGGGGCGCGCGCATCGTCTTCGATACGGTGACGGTGACCGGCACCGAGAACCTGATGATGGCGGCGACGCTCGCCGACGGCGAAACGGTGCTCGAGAACGCCGCGCGCGAGCCGGAAGTCGTCGACCTCGCGCGCTGCCTGCGCGCGATGGGCGCGAAGATCGAAGGCGACGGCACGACGACGATCCGCATCCAGGGCGTCAAGGCGCTGCATGCGGCGAAGCACCACGTCCTGCCGGATCGCATCGAGACCGGCAGCTATCTGGTCGCCGGCGCGGCGACGCGCGGCCGCGTGCGCGTCAACAGGACCGATCCGGCCATGCTCGACGCCGTGCTCGTCAAGCTGCAGCAGGCCGGCGGCCAGGTTTCGACCGGCCCGGATTTCATCGAAGTCGACATGCGGGGCAGGCGTCCCCTCGCGGTCAACATCCACACCATGCCGCATCCGGGCTTCCCGACCGACATGCAGGCGCAGATGATGGCGCTGAACTGTCTCGCCGAAGGCGTCGGCGTGATCAAGGAAACGATCTTCGAGAACCGCTTCATGCACGCGCAGGAACTGCTGCGCCTCGGCGCCGACATCCGCATCGAGGGCAACACCGCCGTCGTGCACGGCAAGGAGAGACTGCAATCCGCGCCGATCATGGCGACCGACCTGCGCGCGTCCGCCTCGCTGGTGATCGCCGCGCTGGCCGCCGAAGGCGAGACCTTCATCGACCGCATCTACCACATGGACCGCGGCTACGAGGACATCGAAGGCAAGTTCACGGCACTCGGTGCCAAGATCAAGCGCGTGGCCAATCTCATCTGAGCCGGCGCATGTCGAACGAACGCGGCATCCGGATCATTCACCGGCGGACGCCGGAATCGGCGGCCAAGCAGGCGAAGGTGAAGCGGGCGATGGCGATCACCGCCGTGCTGAACCGGCTGACGTTCGACGATGCGGACGAAATCCGCGCGCTGTTCAGCCAGCTCATCGGCAGGCGGGTCGACGACAGTTTTCTGCTGATCCCGCCGTTCCATACCGCCGGCGGCGACGAGATTCGCGTCGGCCGCAATGTCTTCGTCAACCAGAACTGCACGTTCTACGATATGGGTGGCCTCGACATCGGCGACGATGTGATGATCGGGCCGAATGTCAGCCTCATCACGGAAGGCCATCCCGTCGAACCTTCGCAGCGTCGCGCCGCCATTACCGCAAAACCGATCGTGATCGAGCGCAACGTCTGGATCGCGACTGGCGCCATCATCATCGGCGGCGTGACGGTCGGCGAGAATTCGGTGGTGGCGGCGGGCGCGGTCGTCACCCGGGACGTGCCTGCGAACACCCTGGTCGGTGGAAACCCGGCGCGGGTCATCCGCGCGATCGGCGGCTGAAAGGGATGCGACGATGAAGACATGGAGACCGCAGCATGGCTGAGCCGACCAAGAAACTCGCGGTCCTGATCGACGCCGACAACACGCAGCCGGCGATCGCCACGGCACTGCTCGCCGAAATCGCCAAGTACGGCGTCGCCAACGTCAAGCGCGTCTACGGCGACTGGACCACGGACAACCTGAAGGGCTGGAAGAAGGTGCTCGTGGATCTCGCGATCCAGCCGATCCAGCAGTTCAGCTACACGACCGGCAAGAACGCGACCGACAGCCGCATGATCATCGACGCGATGGACCTGCTGTACTCGGACCGCTTCGACGGTTTCTGCCTGGTGTCGAGCGACAGCGATTTCACCGGCCTGGCCTCGCGCCTGCGCGAAGCGGGGCTGACGGTCTACGGCTTCGGCGAACGCAAGACGCCGATGTCGCTGCGCGCGGCCTGCGACAAGTTCATCTATCTCGACGTGCTGCGCGGGCCGGCCAAAGCGAAGGCCGCGAAGCCGGCGGAGCCCAAGGCTGCGAGCGAGAAACCGGCCGCAAAGTCCGCCGACAAGAACGGTGCGAAGAAGATGGTGAAGACCGCCGCCGTCGCGGCGATGGCGCCGGCGCTGGTCGAAATCGAGCGCGTAGTGCCAGCGGCTGAACCCGAGCGCGGCGCCGAATCGCGCTCCGAGAAGAGCGATCCGAAGACCGATGCCGAATTGCATGAGCTGCTCGAGCAGGCGATCGACGATGCGGCCGACGACGACGGCTGGGCGCCACTGGGCGCCGTCGGCAATCTGATCGCCAAGCGCAAGGCCGATTTCGACTCGCGCAACTACGGGTACAAGAAGCTCAGCGAGCTGGTCGTGGCGACAGGGCATTTCGAGATCGACGAGCGCAAGTCGGCCGACGGCAAACAGCGCAGCGTTTGGCTGCGCGATCCGAAGGCGGCGTAACGCGCGCGCTTTTCTTCGTCATTGCCTGCGTCCTCGAAGGAGGAAATCCAGCGGCGGAGCCTGATCTGGTGCGCGACTGGATTGCTTCGCTGCGCTCGCAATGACGACATGGGCCATGCCGGCCGGGCCGCCGCAGCGGACGCGTCGCGGCCATGCCGCTACAATGCCGCCCCTTTTGAGTGTTTTTCCGCACGAGACCCGGCGATGACCGCCCTGACGCTGGCCCTGTCCAAGGGCCGCATCCTCGAAGAGAGCCTGCCGTTCCTGGCCCGGATCGGTCTCGATCCGGCCGGCGACATCGACCGCCTGCTGCGCGTGTCGTCGCGCACCCGCGACGTGTCGCTGCTGATCATCCGCCCCACCGACGTGCCGACCTACGTCGAGCACGGCGCCGCCGATCTCGGCATCGTCGGCAAGGACGTGCTGATGGAGAACGGCAGTTCCGAGCTCTACGAGCCGCTCGATCTCGACATCGCCAAGTGCCGCCTGTCGGTCGCCGCGAAGAAGGACGCGCCGCCACGCGATCCGCGCCGCCGCCTGCGCGTCGCCACCAAGTACCCGGAGATCACGCGCCGCCATTTCGCCGACAAGGGCGAGCAGGTCGAGATCATCAAGCTGTACGGCTCGATGGAACTGGCGCCGCTCGTGGGGCTGGCCGACGTCATCGTCGATCTGGTCGCCACCGGTGGCACACTGCGCGCGAACGGTCTCGTCGAAACCGAGATCATCTGCCAGGTCAGCTCGCGCCTGGTCGTCAACAAGGCGGCGCTGAAGACCAAGAACGCCGCGATCAGCGCGCTGCTGGAGCAGATTCGCAGCGTCACGCAGACCCGCAAGGCCGCGTGATGAGCCTGGACGTCCGCCGCCTCGACACGCGCGACGCCGGCTTCGACGCGCAGCTCGGCGCGCTGCTCGATCGCGCTCCGGAAACGAGTCCGGACGTGACGCGCGTGGTCGACGGCATCGTCGCCGACGTCCGCGCGCGCGGCGACGCGGCGCTGCTCGAACTCACCAATCGTTTCGACCGCCGCGCGCTGACGAACGCCGCCGAACTCGAAGTGCCGAAGGCGCAGTGGGCCGCGGCCTGGGACGCGCAGCCGGCCGATCTGCGCGCCGCGCTCGAAGCTGCCGCCGCGCGCATCCGCGCCTACGCGGGCCACCAGAAGCTGGCGCCGTTCGCGTTCGTCGATGAACTCGGCAATACGCTGGGCCAGGAAGTGCGTGCGCTGGAGCGCGTCGGCATCTACGTGCCGGGCGGCAAGGCCGCGTATCCGTCGTCGGTGCTGATGAACGCGATTCCGGCGAAGGTCGCCGGCGTCGACGAAATCGTCATGGTGGTGCCGGCCCCCGATAGTGAATTGAATCCGGTCGTGCTCGCCGCCGCGCATCTGGCCGGCGTCGATCGCGTGTTCACGATCGGCGGCGCGCAGGCCGTCGCCGCGCTGGCCTACGGTACCGCGACGATCCCGGCGGTCGACAAGATCGTCGGCCCCGGCAACGCCTATGTCGCCGCCGCCAAGCGCGCGGTGTTCGGCCGCGTCGGCATCGATTCGATCGCGGGGCCGAGCGAGATCGTCGTCGTCAGCGACGGCGGCTCCGATCCGCGCTGGATGGCGATGGACCTGTTTTCGCAGGCCGAGCACGGCGAGGACTCCGAGGCGATCCTGATCTCGCCCGACGCCGCCTTCCTCGATCGCGTCGCCGCGGCGATGGCCGAGCGCGTGACGGCGCTGCCGCGCGAGAAGATCGTGCGCACGTCGATCGCCGAGCGCGGCGCGCTGATCCTGGTGCGCGATCTGGACGAGGCCTGCGCCGTGTCGAACCGCATCGCGCCCGAGCATCTGGAGCTTGCCGTCGAAGCCCCGCGCGCGCTGCTGCCGAAGATCCGCCACGCCGGCGCCATCTTCGTCGGCCGCCATACGCCGGAGGCGTTCGGCGACTACTGCGCCGGACCGAACCACGTGCTGCCGACCTCGCGCGCCGCGCGCTTTTCCAATCCGCTCGGCGTCTACGAATTCCAGAAGCGCAGCAGCCTGATCGAGTGCACGCCGGACGGCGCGAGACCGCTGGCGTGGATCGCCGGCCGCATCGCCGACGCCGAAGGCTTGCAGGCGCACGCGCAGAGCGCACGCGATCGGGGTTAGAAACGGCTGGTCAGGCGCTGTTGCTTGCCCTTTCGATCGCCGCGCGCAGCTGCCGGTAGCCCTTGACGAGGCGCGGGCCGGGTCGGCCGAGAAATGCCTCGCTGATCGCCACGACGCGCGCCTCGCGCACGGCGCGGACGTCCCGCCAGCCTTCGCGCCGGAGCACGACGTCGGCGCGGTATTTGTCGACCTTCACGCCGCACCAGCTCATCACCAGCACATCGATGGTCGTGTCCGGCGCCTGATCGGGCGCCAGCGTGTGCGTCTGCGCGTCGACGCCGCCGAGCGCGTTGCGGCCGCCGGCGCGTTCGATCAGGTCATGCACCCACGAGCGGCGCGCGGCACCGATCACCGGCTTCGGCCACCACTCGACGAGCACGCGCGGCGCGTCGGCGCGCGGCGCGCGCACCGGCATTTGCGTGCGCATGTCGGCAACGAGCTGATCGCCGCGGGCGGCGCTGCCGAGCGCGGCGGCGATGCGGCGAACGTCGTCGAGCACGTCGTCGAGACCCTGCGGACTGCAGACCAGATGCGGCACGCCGGCGGCCTTGAAGGCATCGACGATGCGCTCGTGGCCGGGCACCGTCAGCGACGTCAGCACGAGGTCCGGCCGCAGCGCCAGCGCGGCGTCGACGTCGAACTGCAGATCGCGGCCGAGCTGCGGCAGGCGCGCGACGACGTCCGGCGGAAAATCCGAATCGCCGTCGACGGCGATCAGCGAGTCCTGCGCGCCGAGTGCGCAGACGATCTCGGTGTTCGAGCAGGTGTGCGAGACGACGCGCACCGCGATGCCGTCAGCCTTCGATGCGCGCGAAAGCCTTGCCCGCGCTGCGCCGCCAGGCCAGCGACAGCGCGCGGCCAGCCAGCGTACCGGCGCCCGGAAACTTGCCGTCGAAGCGGATCACGTAATCGAGTTCGGTATCGCTGCCGGCGGCTTTCAGCGTGATCGTGCCCAGATGATTCTTCAGCGGCCCCCCGCGCACGATCGTGTATTCGAGCCGCGTCGGCCGCTCGAACGTGACGATCCGCTCGTCGAACGACAGCGGACCCGGTCCGATGCGGCGGATCGAACCCAGACCGTTCGGCTCGGCCGGGTCGTCCCCGGTGCGGATACGCACGCAGCGGCCGCCGAAGAGCGTCGCGAAATTTTCGTGATCTGCGAGGAAGTCGAAGACGGTCGGCAGCGGCGCGCGGATCGTTTCGTGAAAGCGGATTTCGTGCTGGAGCATGGCCGGTTCCGTGGCGGCGGCAAAAAAAGGAATGTCGCGACTCTAGCAGCGCGTCCCCGCAAAAGGACGGATAATGCGCGCCGGAGTCGGCCGGGCAATCGCCGCCGCGCAAGCGGGGGAGGAAAGTCCGGGCTCCACAGGGCAAGGTGCCAGGTAACGCCTGGGCGGCGCGAGCCGACGGAAAGTGCAACAGAGAGCCAGACCGCCGAACGGTGCCGCAAGGCATGCGTGGCAAGGGTGAAACGGTGCGGTAAGAGCGCACCGCGAGTCCGGCAACGGACCGGCATGGCAAACCCCACCTGGAGCAAGACCAAATAGGGAAGGACCGGCGGTGACGCCGGACACGTGGCCCACGTGCCTTCCGGGTAGGTTGCTGGAGCGGCGCAGCGATGCGCCGCCTAGAGGAATGGTTGCCGGGGCGCCTCGCGCGCCCGCACAGAACCCGGCTTACAGGCCGACTCCGTTTTTTTGCGCTCCGTCGCGGGGCAGTCCACCGGCAGCGCACGCGCGCTGCCGGTGCGCTCATTTTGTGATGATAGATTGTTTAATTAAACAGTTATCTTCAATAAATCTCGATCGCGGCCAGCTTCGGAAGAGGTTCGCGAAGCTGAAGTCCTCCTGAACGAAAAACCTCGTCCGCAGATGGCCTTGGGCTGCGGCTCACGTGAGGTCTTTTAGCTAAGCAGATGTTTATAAAAGAGATTGTCAGAGCGGTCAGTCGGCGACTGTAAGCCGCTGTTTCAACGCGATTTTTAGTGAGGAACGCGCTTGCGGGCGGGGGGGTGGTGGGATATAGTGATCAACAAGTGGTGGAAAGTGGGAGAAAGTGGGGGACGCCCCATAGTACGCATGCTGTTTTCCGGGTCACATCATCTGTCGCTGGACGAAAAGGGGCGCCTGGCTGTGCCGGCGCGCTTTCGCCAGCACTTGTCCGATCGTTGCGGCGGACAGTTGATCGTCACGCGAGGCCCGGATCCCGCCTGTCTCGTGGTCTACCCGATGCCGGAATTCGAGCGCCTGGCCGACGACATCGAGAAAATGGAAGATCGCGACGCCGCCGAACGCGCCAAGGCCATCACCATCGGCTTCGCCGCCGACGCCGAGATGGACAAGCAGGGCCGCATCCTCGTGCCGCCGAACCTACGCAAGATCGCCAGGCTGGAAGGTCCCGCCGTGCTGATGGGCCAGATCCGCCGTTTCGATCTGTGGGCGGCCGCCGAGTGGGAAGCGCGCTTCGGCGAAGGCTCGCCGTTGTTTGCCGACAGCGCCGACGCGTTCCGGACTCTCAAGCGGTGAGCGGCCACCATGCCCTTCGACCTTCAGCCTGCCCTCGACCGGAGCGGGCCTGACGCCGCCATGACCCTGCATCGTCCGGTGATGCTCGAAGAAGCCGTCGCCGGCCTTGCGGTCCGCGACGGCGACCTCCTGGAAAACGGCATTTACGTCGATGCGACGTTCGGTCGCGGCGGGCACAGCGCCGCGATCCTCGCCCGGCTTGGCCCGCACGGACGCCTGCACGCCCTGGATCAGGATCCGCAGGCGGTCGCGCACGCGCGTGAACGCTTCGGCGGTGAGCCACCCAAGGATCCAAGGTTCACGATCCATCACCACAACTTCGCCGAGCTCGCCGCGGTCGCGCGCGAAGCCGGCATCGCCGGCCGCGTCGACGGTGTGCTGATGGACCTCGGCGTGTCGTCGCCGCAACTCGACGACGCGGCGCGCGGCTTCTCGTTCGGCAAGGATGGCCCGCTCGACATGCGCATGAATCCGCAGGCCGGCGAGTCGGCGGCGGCATGGCTGGCGCGCGCGAAGGAAGAAGAGATCGCCGACGTGCTGTGGCAGTACGGCGAGGAGCGCAACAGCCGTCGCATCGCGCGGCGCATCGTCGAGACGCGCGGCGAAACGCCGCTGACCACGACCGCGCAGCTCGCGGCGCTGATCGCTGCCGTGCCGGGTCCGCGTTCGAAGCCCCCGGCCGGCAAAGCCGGCCGAACCAGACAGAGGATCCATCCGGCGACGCGCAGCTTCCAGGCGATCCGCATCCACATCAATCGCGAGCTCGACGCGCTGGCCGACGGGCTGCGCCAGGCCGTCGACGTGCTGGCGCCGGGCGGCCGCCTGGCGGTGATCAGCTTCCACTCGCTCGAAGACCGCCTCGTCAAGCGCTATCTGCGCGACGAGGCGCGCAAGGACGCGCCGACGCTGAAGCTGCACGGCAAGCAGTTCCCGACGCGCGAGGAAGCGAGCGAAAACCCGCGCGCGCGCAGCGCCGTGCTGCGCCTGGCGGAGCGTTTGCCATGAAGCATCGCGCATCCTTTCCGGCATCGCGCGGCGGTCTTGCATGGCAGCGCCGACGCCCGGCGCCAGAATCCCCATGCTGCGCATGGGGCCCCTCCACGCGGGTCGCGACGCCATGAAGCGCGGCGTGCTGATGATCCCGTTGACGCTGATCGTCGCGATCGTGATCTCGGCGCTCGCCGTGGTCAGCACCAAGCACGAGAACCGGCGGCTCGTGTCCGAGCTCGAGACGCTGCGCAACGAGCGCGAGCGGCTCGACATGGAATGGGCGCAGCTGCAGCTCGAGGAAGCGACGCTGGCCAACAACAGCCGCGTCGAGCACATCGCGCGCGAGCAGCTCGGCATGATCGAGCCGCGCGACTACGTCATCGTCGAGGACAAGCCGTGAGCGCGCGGCGACCGGGCACGCCGGTGGCCGCATCGGTTGGCGGCTGGCGCCACGGTTTCGTGCTGGGCGTGCTGGCGCTCGGCGCCTGCGTGGTGTTCGGCCGCGCGTTTCAGCTGCAGGTTATCGACCAGGACTTCCTCGCCGCCGAAGGCAGCAAGCGCTTCATCCGCAACGTGACGATTCCCGCGCATCGCGGCGCGATCACCGACCGCCGCGGCGAGCCGCTGGCACTGTCGGCGCCGGTCGAAACGCTGTGGGCGGTGCCGCAGGCGCTGCTCGATTCGCCGCAGCACGTGGACGCGGTCGCCAGGCTGCTCGGGCGCAAGCCGGCCGAGTTCCAGAAGTTCCTGGAGGCGCGCGCCGACCGCAAGTTCGTCTACATCAGCGATCCGCTGTCGCCCGGCGAGGCCAGGCGCGTGCTGTCGCTCGGCGCGCCGGGCGTGTTCTCCGATCCGGCGTACGCGCGCTACTACCCGGCCGGCGAAGTGGCGGGCCAGCTGGTGGGCTTCTGCGGCCGCGACGGCGCCGGTCTCGAAGGCATGGAGAAGGCGCAGGAGTCGGTGCTCGCCGGCCGGCAGGGATCGCGCCGCGTGATCCGCGACCGCGCCGGCCACGTCGTCGAGGACAATCTCGAATTCGTCGAGGCGCAGTCCGGCGAGGACGTGCAGCTGACCATCGACCTGCGCATCCAGTACCTCGCCTACCGCGAGCTCAAGGACGCGGTGATCCGCAACAAGGCCAAGGGCGGCACGATCGTCATCGCCGATAGCGCGACCGGCGACATCCTGGCCATCGCTTCGCAGCCCGGCTTCAACCCGAACAATCCGGGCGAGCGCAAGCCGCCCGGCACACGTAACCGCGCGATCGTCGACTTGTTCGAACCGGGTTCGACGGCCAAGCCGCTGCTGGTCTCGGAAGCGCTCGAAACCGGGCTGTTCCAGCCGACCAGCACGGTGGACATCGGCCCCGGCTGGTTCAAGGTGGGCGCGCTGACGGTGCGCGACGAGCATTCGCACGGCGTGCTGGATCTGGCCACCATCCTCGCCAAGTCGAGCAACGTCGGCGCTGCCAAGATCGGCCTCACGATCGGGCCGGAAGCGGTGTGGTCGGGCTTTCAGCGCTTCGGCATCGCCGAGCCGCTCTACACCGGCTTCCCCGGCGAGGTTTCGTCGGTGCTGCGTCATTACAGCGAATGGGGCCAGATCGCCACGGCGACGGCCTCGTACGGCTACGGCTGGTCGGTTAACGCGCTGCATCTGGTGCGCGCGTACGCGGCGCTTGCCGACGACGGCCTGATGCCGCAGCTGCGCCTCATCAAGAACGTGCGGCCGGTGCCGCCGCAACGCGCGATCTCGGCGAACACCGCGCGCGCGGTGCGCCGCATGCTCGAGACCGTCGTCGCGCCGGGCGGCAGCGCGACGCGCGCGGCGATCCAGGGCTATCGGGTGGCCGGCAAGACCGGCACCGCGCGCAAGCTGTCCGACAGCGGCGTCTACGATCCGAACAAGCATCAGTCGCTGTTCGTCGGCATGGTGCCGGCCGAACGGCCGCGCCTGGTCGGCATCGTCATCATCGACGAGCCGAGCGACGGCGCGTACTACGGCGGCCTCGTCTCGGCGCCGGTGTTCGCCAGCGTCATGCAAGGCGCGGCGCGCCTGCTGCAGATTTCGCCGGACGGCACCGGCACGCCCGATCTCGCGCCGCCGGTCACGCAACGTACGACGGTCGCGCTGCCGGCGACCGGCCCGTCGGTATCGCCGTCGCTCGCGGCGCTGGTCAAGGTCGCGGAGCCGCATCCGTGAGCCCCGCGCCGCGTTCGCTGAAGACGCTGCTCGCCGGCTACGGCGTGCCGGCGCCCGACTTCGACGTCACCGGCGTCGAGATCGATTCGCGCCGCGTGGCGGCCGGCGATCTGTTCCTCGCCTGCCGGGGAAGCGCTGCGACGCACGGCCTGGCGCATCTCGAACAGGCGCTGCGGCGCGGCGCCGCGGCGGTCGCCTGGGAGCCGACGCGCGGCTATGGCGAGCCGGACATCGGCATTCCGCAGATCGCCGTGCCGGATCTGGCGCTGCGCGCCGGCGAGATCGCCGCGCGCTTCCACGGGCATCCGTCCGAGCATTTGTACTGCGTCGGCGTCACCGGCACCGACGGCAAGACCTCGACGGCCTATCTGATCGCGCAGGCACTCGATGCGCTGAATCATCCCTGTGCGTACATCGGCACGATCGGCCTCGGCCGCGTCGGCCGACTCGAAAAGAACACGCACACGACGCCGGACCCGGTGACGCTGCAGCAGTGGCTCGCACGCCTGCGCGACGACGGCGTGCGCGCCTGCGCGATGGAAGTCTCCTCGCACGCGCTCGACCAGCAGCGCGTCGCCGGCGTGTGCTTGCGCACCGCGGTGCTGACCAACGTCACGCGCGACCATCTCGATTACCACGGCACGGTCGAGAACTATGCCGCGGCCAAGCATCGCCTGTTCGAGCGCGAAGCGCTGGCGAGCGCCGTGCTCAATCGCGACGATGCGTACGGGGCGCGCTGGGCCGACGAGCTCGGCGAGCGCGTGCAGGTGATCCGCTACGGCATCGGCGGCGGCACGCCGGCCGGCGCGTACCTGATCGCGCGCGATCTGCAGTTGAGCGTCGCCGGCCTGGCGTTCACGGTCGACAGCCACTTCGGTTCGGCGCGGCTCGTCAGCCGCCTGCTCGGCCGCTTCAACGTGCATAACCTGCTCGCCGCGCTCGGCGCGCTGATCGCGCACGACATGCCACTGGCGAACGCTGTCGAGGCGCTCGAGAAGGCGCGGACCGTGCCGGGCCGCATCGAAGGCTTCCGCGGTCCACGGGTGCGGCCGCTGGTCGTCGTCGACTATGCGCACACGCCGGAAGCGCTGCGCCAGGTGCTCGCCGCCGTGCGTGCGCACGCGACGGGCCGCCTGCACGTGGTGTTCGGCTGCGGCGGCGACCGCGATCGCGGCAAGCGGCCGCTGATGGGCGCGGCGGCCGTCGAACTGGCCGACCGCGTGACCGTCACTGACGATAACCCCCGGAGCGAAGCTCCGGAGGCCATCGTCAACGATATATTGGCTGGCCTGTCGGCCAGCGGCCGCGCAGCGACGCAGGTGATCCACGACCGCGCCGAAGCGATCCGCAGCGCGGTGGCAGGCGCGGCGGGCGACGACGTCGTCGTCATCGCCGGCAAGGGACACGAGGACTACCAGATCTACGGCAGCGAGGTGCGCGCGTTCAGCGACCGCACGTTCGTCGCGGAACTGGTCGGGGTGCCGGCGCCGTGATGTTCGCGCTCTCCGAACTGGCGGCTCCGCTCGATGCCGAACTGCGCGGCCGCGATCGGCGTTTCTCGCAGGTCTCGACCGACAGCCGCGCGATGCTCGACGGCGCGCTGTTCGTCGCGCTGAAGGGCGAGCGTTTCGACGGCCACGCCTTCGTCGCGCAGGCGCGCGCCGCCGGTGCGGTGGCGGCGCTCGTTTCCGAATTCGTCGATGTCGACATCGCGCAGCTCAAGGTTGGCGACACGCTCGTGGGTCTGCAGTGGCTGGCGCGGCTGTGGCGCCAGCGTTTCGACATTCCGGTCGTCGCCGTCACCGGCAGCAACGGCAAGACCACGACCAAGCAAATGCTCGCCGCGATCCTGCGTGCGCGCGGCCCGGTGCTGGCGACGCAGGGCAACCTGAACAATCACATCGGCGTGCCGCTGACCTTGCTGCGGTTGCGCGGCGAGCACCGCACGGCGGTGATCGAGATGGGCGCGAACCACCTCGGCGAGATTGCGCGGCTCGCGTCGATCGCGAAACCGGACGTCGGCGTCGTCACGCAGGCTGGGGATGCGCATCTCGAAGGCTTCGGTTCGCGCGAAGGTGTCGCGCGCGGCAAGGGCGAGCTGTTCGCCGGGCTGGGGGAACACGGCGTGGCGGCGATCAATGCCGAAGACGTCTACGCGCCCTTGTGGCAACAGCTGGCCGGCAAGGCGGCGGTGCTGCGCTTCGGTTTGCGCGACGGCGTCGACGTCCGGGCCCTGCACGTCGAGCCGCAGGCCGGCGCCGGCACGCGCTTCACGCTGCTCACGCCGCAGGGCCGCGCCGAAGTGCTGCTGCCGGTTCCCGGCCGGCACAACGTGATGAACGCGCTCGCCGCGGCGAGCTGCGGCATCGCGCTCGGCCTTGATCCGGCGCAGATCGCGATCGGCCTCGCGCAGATGCAGGGTGCCGCCGGCCGTCTTGGCTGGAAGACGACGGCGCAGGGCGCGCGCCTGCTCGACGACAGCTACAACGCCAATCCGACCTCGCTGCGCGCCGGCCTCGACTTGCTCGCCGAACTGCCCGGCCGCCGCTGGCTGGTGCTAGGCGATATGGCCGAGCTCGGGCCGGACGCCGCGCGGTTGCATGCCGAGGCCGGCGTCGAAGCAAAGCGGCTCGGCATCGAAAGGCTGTTCACCGTCGGACCGCTCGCCGCCGAAGCGGCGCGCGCGTTCGGCAGCGGTGGCGAGCCGTACGACAGCGCCGGACAACTCGCCGGCGCGCTCGCGCCGCAACTCGACAAGACCATCACGCTGCTGGTGAAGGGATCGCGGTCGGCGCGCATGGAGCGCGTCGTCGCCGCGCTCACCGGCGAAGCGTTGGGGGGGACGCACTAGTGCTCTACCATCTCGCGGAACTCCTCAAGCCGCACGTCAGCGGCTTCAATGCCCTCACGTATCTCACGCTGCGCAGCGTGCTCGGCGTGCTGACGGCGCTGGTGTTCTGCTTTGCGTTCGGGCCGTGGCTGATCGAGCGCCTGTACCGCTTCAAGTTCGGCCAGCCGGTGCGCAGCGACGGCCCGCAGACGCATCTGAAGAAGACCGGCACGCCGACCATGGGCGGCGTGCTGATCCTCGGCGCGATCGCCGTGTCGACGCTGCTGTGGGCGGACCTCTCGAACCGCTTCGTCTGGTTCGCGCTGGTGGTGACGCTGGCTTTCGGCGCGGTCGGTTTCGCCGACGACTACATCAAGATCAAGTACAAGGACCCGAAGGGCCTGTCGGCGCGCAAGAAGTATTTCTGGCTGTCGCTGGCCGGCTTCGGCGTGGCGACGCTGATCTGGTCGGCGGCGAGGACGCCGGCCGAAACGACGCTGATCCTGCCGTTCATCAAGAACGTGTCGGTGTCGCTCGGCATCTTCTTCATTCCGTGGGCGTACCTGGTCATCGTCGGTTCGAGCAACGCGGTGAACCTCACCGACGGCCTCGACGGCTTGGCGATCATGCCGACGGTGCTCGTCGCCTCGGCGCTGGCGATCTTCGCGTACGCGAGCGGCAACGCGAAGTTCGCGACCTATCTCGGTATCCCCTTCATCAGCGGTGTCGGCGAGCTGGCGATCTTCTGCACGGCGATCGCTGGCGCGGGCCTCGGCTTCCTGTGGTTCAACGCCTATCCGGCGCAGGTCTTCATGGGCGACGTCGGCGCGCTGGCGCTCGGCGCGGCGCTCGGCGTCGTCGCCGTGCTCGTCCGCCAGGAAGTCGTGCTGGCGATCATGGGCGGCATCTTCGTCGCCGAGACGGTGTCGGTCGCGCTGCAGGTCGGCTACTTCAAGTACAGCGGCGGCAAGCGCATCTTCCGCATGGCGCCGCTGCACCACCACTACGAGCTCAAGGGCTGGCCGGAGCCGAAGATCATCGTGCGCTTCTGGATCATCACGCTGATCCTCGTGCTGATCGGCCTGGCGTCGCTGAAGGTGCGCTAGCGATGAATCTCGACGGCCAGCACATCGTCATCGTGGGGCTCGGCGCCAGCGGCGCTTCGAGCCTGCGCTACCTCGCGCGCACGAAGGCCGTGCTGACCGTCACCGATTCGCGCGCCGCGCCGGCGGGCATCGATGCGCTGCGTGCCGCGCACCCGCAGGCCGAATTCCGTCTCGGCGCGTTCAGCGCGCCGGCGCCGCTGTCGCAGTACGCGATGGCCGTCGTCTCGCCGGGCGTGTCGCTCGACGAGCCGCTCGTGAAGGCGCTCGCCGCCGCCGGCGTCGAGATCGTCGGCGACATCGAGCTGTTCGCGCGCGCCGCGAGCGCGCCGGTCGTCGGCATCACCGGCAGCAACGGCAAAAGCACGGTGACGACGCTGGTCGGCGAGATGGCCAGGGCCGCCGGCCTGCGCGTCGGCGTCGGCGGCAATCTCGGCACGCCGGCGCTCGACCTGCTGCGCGACGACGCGCAGCTCTACGTGCTCGAGCTGTCGAGCTTCCAGCTGGAGACCACGCACTCGCTGCGCTGCGTGGCGGCGACGATTCTCAATCTCTCGCAGGACCATCTCGACCGCCACGGCACGATGGAGCACTACGGCCGCGTCAAGGCGCGCATCTTCGACGGCGCGACGACGATCATCGTCAACCGCGACGACGCGGCGGTCACCGCGCTCGCGCCGGCCGGCGCCATCACGTTCGGCCTCGATGCGCCGCGAGAAGCTCAGTACGGCCTGCGCGAGATCGACGGCGAGCGGTGGTTGTGCCGTGGCGAATCACCCATCACGAATTGCCAATCACTGAAGATCTTCGGCCTGCACAACGCTGCCAATGCGCTCGCCGCGCTCGCGCTCGCCGACGCCGCCGGCATCCCGCGCGCGGCGAGCCTCGAGGCGCTGCGCCGCTTCACCGGCCTGCCGCATCGCTGCGAGTTCGTCGCCAGCGTCGGCGGTGTCGATTACTTCAACGACTCGAAGGGCACCAACGTCGGTTCCACGCTCGCGGCGCTGAACGGCCTGCCGGCGGCGATCGTCTGGCTCGGTGGCGGGCAGGGCAAGGGCCAGTCCTTCGTCGCGTTGCGTGAGGCGCTCGCGCGCAAGGGCCGCGCCGCGGTGCTGTACGGCGAGGATGCGGCGCTGATCGAGCGCGACGTGTTCGGCGCGCTGCCGGTCTGGCGCGAGGCCGACATGCACGGTGCGCTGCGCCGTGCGCAGTCGCTGGCGCAGCCGGGCGATCGCGTGCTGCTGTCGCCGGCCTGCGCGAGCTTCGACCAGTTCAAGAGCTACGTCGACCGCGGCGAGCAGTTCCGCACCGCCGTGAGGAATCTTTCATGAGCACGGCCGCCGCGAGCTGGGGCATTCCGCAGGCGCGCTACGGCCTCGACGGCTGGCTGTGCGGCGCGATCGCGACCCTGCTGATCTGGGGTCTGATCATGGTCGCCTCGGCGTCCGTTGCGCAGGCCGAAAAGCTGACCGGCGAGCCCTATTACTTCTTCCTGCGCCAGCTGGTATTCCTCGCGCTCGGCGGCGGCATCGGCTTTGCGCTGTACTGCGTGCCGATGCAGCAGTGGTCGCGCAGCAGCACCTGGCTGTACCTGTTCGCGATCGGCCTGCTGGTGCTGGTGCTGATCCCGGGCGTTGGCATCCGGGTCAACGGCGCGCGGCGCTGGATCGATCTGGGCCTGTTCCGCCTGCAGGCCTCGGAGCCGGCGCGCCTGGCGCTGATCCTCTACGTTGCCAGCTACATCACGCGTCGGCAGGCCGCTCTGCAGGCCGGCTTCAAGGGCCTGGCGATGCCACTGATCGCGGTGCTGATTCCGACCCTGCTGCTGATGATGGAGCCGGACTTCGGCGCCACCGCGATCCTCATGGGCGTGGTGTTCCTGATGCTGTTTCTCGGCGGCGCACGCGTTCTCTACTACCTCGCCTTCCTCGGTCTCGTGAGCAGCGGCATGACGCTGCTGGCGATCGCCGCGCCGTACCGCGTCAAGCGCCTGCTGAACTTCATGGACCCCTGGGCGGACGTCGAGAACGCCGGCTGGCAACTCGCGCAGTCGCTGATCGCGGTCGGCCGCGGCGAGTGGAGCGGCGTCGGCCTGGGCAACAGCGTGCAGAAGCTGCTGTACCTGCCGGAGATGCACACCGACTTCATCTTCGCGATTCTTGCCGAGGAGTTCGGCCTGCTCGGCATCGCGGTCCTGCTGACGCTGTTCGGCATCATCGTCTGGCGCGGCTTCGTGATCGCGCGGCGCGCCGAGGTCGACGGCCGTCCGTTCCAGGCGTATCTCGGCTACGGCCTGACCGGCTGGCTCGGCCTGCAGTCGCTGATCAACATGGCCGTCAACATGGGCCTGCTGCCGACCAAGGGCCTGACGCTGCCGCTGATGAGCTACGGCGGCTCCTCGCTGCTGACGGTCTGCGCGATGCTCGGCCTGATCCTGCGCATCGACTACGAGAATCGCGCGGCGGCATTCGGCGTGACGTCCGCCGAGGATCGCCGACCATGAGCCTCAAGTTTGTGATCATGGCGGGCGGCACCGGCGGTCACGTCTATCCGGCGCTCGCCGTCGCGCAGGAGCTGCGCGCGCGCGGCCACGAGGTGCGCTGGATGGGCGCGCCGGACAGTTTCGAGGCGCGCATCGTGCCGCGCAGCGGCTTCAACATTGATTTCATCCGCGTCTCCGGCCTGCGCGGCAAGGGTTTTTCCAAGCTGCTGCAGGCGCCGCGACTGATCGTTCGCGCCGTGCTCGACGCGCGAGCGATCCTCAGGCGCGAGCAGCCGCACGCAGTGCTCGGCATGGGCGGCTTCGCGGCCGGACCCGGCGGCATCGCCGCCTGGCTGGCGGGATTGCCGCTGGTGATCCACGAGCAGAACGCTGTGGCTGGTTTGACGAACCGCGCGCTGGCGAAGCTCGCGCGCGTCGTGCTGCAGGCGTTCCCGAACACCTTCGCCGGCGGCCGCACGGTCGGCAATCCGGTGCGCGCCGGCTTCGCCGAGCTGCGGCCGCCAGCGCAGCGGCTCGCGCACGACGGCGCGCCGCGTCTGCTGGTCATCGGCGGCTCGCAGGGCGCGCGCGCCCTGAACGAGAACGTGCCGAAGGCGCTGGCGCTGCTGCCGGCGGGCGAGCGCCCGCAGGTTCGCCATCAGGGCGGCCGCACGCTCGACGCGGCGCTCGCCGCGTATCGCGAGGCCGGCATCGATGGCGAGGTGACGGCGTTCATCGACGACATGCCGGGCGCGTTCGCGTGGGCCGACCTCGTCGTCTGCCGTGCGGGGGCTTCGACGATCGCCGAGGTCGGCGCCGCCGGCAACGCGACGGTGCTCGTGCCGTTCCCGGCCGCCGTCGACGATCACCAGACGAAGAACGCGCAGTATCTCGTCGAAGCCGGCGCCGCCGTGCTGCTGCCCGAGTCGGGGATGACGCCGCAGACGCTGGCCGCCACGATCCGCGGCCTGCTCGCCGATCGCGCCGGCCTGACGAAGATGGCGGAGGCGGCGCGCAGCCGCTCGTGGCGTGGCGCGGCGCCGGCGATCGCCAACGCCTGCATCGCCGCGGCCAGCGGGGTGACGCCGTGAGCGCGGTGCTGCAGAACCTGATGATGGCGCCGATGCGCCGCGTGCGCCGCATCCACATGCTCGGCATCGGCGGCTCCGGCATGGCCGGCATCGCCGAAGTGCTGATCAATCTCGGCTACCAGGTCAGCGGCACCGATCTGAAGGAAAGCGCCGCGACGTGCCGCCTGCGCGAACTGGGCGCGACGATCCACTTCGGGCACCGGGCGGAGAACGCCGCGGGCGCCGACGCGATCGTCGTGTCCACGGCAGTGAAGGACGACAATCCGGAAGTCGTCCACGCGCACGCACAGCGCATCCCGGTCGTGCGTCGCGCCGAGATGCTCGCCGAGCTGATGCGCTTCCGCTACGGCATCGCTATCGCCGGCACGCACGGCAAGACGACGACCACCAGCCTCGTCGCCAGCGTGCTCGCCGAAGGCGGGCTCGATCCGACCTACGTGATCGGCGGCAAGCTGAAATCGGCCGACACCCATGCGCGGCTCGGCCTGGGTCACTACCTCGTCGCCGAAGCCGACGAGAGCGATGCGTCGTTCCTGCACCTGTCGCCGATGATCGCGACCGTCACCAACATCGACGCCGATCATCTCGAAACCTACGCGCACGATTTCAAAAAGCTGCGCGCGACCTTCGTCGAGTTCCTGCATCGCCTGCCGTTCTACGGTCTGGCGATCGTCTGCGTCGACGATCCGGTCGTGCGCGAGATCCTCAACGACATTGGACGTCCCGTGCTGACCTACGGTTTCCACGAGAGCGCCGATCTGCGCGCGATCGACGTGCGGCCCGAGGGCAGCGGCGCGCACTTCACCGTGGTGTTTCCGGATGGCGCGCGTGAGGCCCGGAAGATTGAGTTCCATCTGAACCTGCCGGGCCAGCACAACGTACAGAACGCGCTGATCGCGATCGCCATCGGCCGCGAGCTGGGCGTGCCGGTCGAGGCGACGCGGCGCGCGCTGTCGGGCTTCGGCGGCGTCGGCCGGCGCTGCGAGCCGCACGGCGAGCTGCGGCTGCCCGATGGTGGTCGTGCGCTGCTGGTCGACGACTACGGCCATCACCCGCGCGAGATCGCGGCGACGTTCCAGGCGATGCGCGCCGCGCATCCGAAGCGTCGCCTCGTCGTCGCGTTCCAGCCGCACCGCTACTCGCGCACGCGCGATCTGTTCGAGGACTTCGCGGCGATTCTCGCGGAAGCCGACGCGCTGCTGCTTGCCGAGGTCTATGCTGCCGGCGAAGCGCCAATCGAAGCCGCCGACGGCCGCGCGCTGACGCGCGCGATCCGCGCGCGCGGCAAGGTCGAACCGGTGTTCGTGCCGGCCGTCGCCGAACTGCCGGACGCGCTGATCCGCGTGCTGCGCGATGGCGATCTGCTGTTGACCATGGGCGCCGGCGACATCGGCGGCCTGCCGGGCACGCTGGTGCAGCAGTACGGCGCCGGAGGCAAGGCATGAGCGCTGTCGTGCCGAGCGTCGAGCTGCGCAGCGAACCGATGGCGCGTCACACCTCGTGGCGTGTCGGCGGTCCGGCCGATCGCTATTTCGAGCCGGCCTCGCGCGAGGCGCTGGCGGATTTCGTGCGCGGCCTGCCGCCGCACGAGCCGATCCTGTGGATCGGTCTCGGCAGCAATCTGCTCGTGCGCGACGGCGGCGTGCGTGGCACGGTCATCGGCCTGCACGGCGCGCTTGACAGCTTGCGCCTCGAATCCGGAATCACGAATCACGAATCACCGCTTCTGTACGCCGAAGCCGGCGTGCATTGCGCGCGGCTCGCGAAGTTCGCGGTCGGCAAAAAACTCGCCGGCGCCGGTTTCTTCGCCGGCATTCCCGGCACGGTCGGCGGCGCGCTGGCGATGAACGCCGGCGCGCACGGCGGCGAGACCTGGGACGTCGTCAGCGAAGTCGAGATCATGCGCCGCGACGGCAGCACCGCGTGGCTGCCGAACGGCGCGTTCCGCCATGCATACCGGCACGTCGAGATGCCGGCCGATATGATCGGTTTCGTTGCCGCGCGTTTCGTCTTCAAGGCGGACGTCGACGGCAACGCCGAGGCCGACATGAAAGCCTGGCTCGCGCGCCGCAAGGCGACGCAGCCGGTCGGCCGTCCGACGGCCGGCAGCACGTTCCGCAATCCGCCGGGCGATCACGCCGCCCGGCTGATCGAGAGCGCCGGCCTCAAGGGTCATCGCATCGGCGGCGCCGAGGTGTCGACGCTGCACGCGAACTTCATCGTCACCGACGAGACCGCGCGCGCCGCCGACGTCGAGCGGCTGATCGCGCACATCCAGAACACCGTTTTCGACAAGACCGGCATTCGGCTGGAGCCGGAAGTGCGCATGGTCGGAGAGCCGCAATGAGGCGCACGAGCAATCCGCAGGATTTCGGCCGCGTCGCCGTGCTGGCTGGCGGCTGGAGCTCCGAGCGCCAGGTCGCGCTGTGGAGCGGCGAGGGCATCCACAAGGCGCTGCGGGAGAAAGGCGTCGACGCGACGCTGATCGACGCCACGCCCGGGCGCGTGCTCGATCTCAAGCGCGAGGGCTTCGATCGCGTGTTCAACATCCTGCACGGCACCGGCGGCGAGGACGGCACGGTGCAGGCGGTGCTCGGCCTGCAAGGCATTCCGTATACCGGCAGCGGCGTGCTCGCCTCGGCGCTGGCGATGGACAAGCTGCGCACCAAGCGCATCTGGAAGGCCGAAGGTCTGCCGACGCCGGACTGGCTGCTGCTGCGCGACAACGACGATGCCCTGGCGGCCGGCGCGCGCCTTGGCTATCCGTACTTCGTCAAGCCGGCGGCGGAGGGTTCCAGCGTCGGCATCAGCAAGGTGAAGTACGCGACCTCGGCGGTGTCGGCCTTCCGCAAGGCATCGGGCGCCTATGAACAGGACGCGAAGCCGGTGCTGGCCGAGCGCTACGTCGAAGGCGGCGAGTACACCTGCGCGATCCTCGGTGAAGAGGCGCTGCCGCTGGTGCGCATCGAGCCGGACGGCGAGTTCTACGACTATCACGCCAAGTACATCTCGGACAACACGCGCTACCACTGTCCCGCCGGCCTGCCGGAAGCGCAGGAGCGCGCGTTGCAGGCGCTGTGCCTCGAAGCCTTCCGCCTGCTCGGCGCGCGCGGATGGGGACGCGTGGACTTCCTGCTCGACGCGCAGCAGCGTCCCTGGCTGCTGGAGGCCAACCTCGTGCCCGGCATGACCTCGCACAGCCTCGTGCCGATGGCGGCGAAGGCGCGCGGCGTCGATTACGCATCGCTGTGCTGGGCGATTCTCGAAGACACTCTTGCTGGCGCGCAGGAGGGCGGCGGATGACCGCGCTCGCGATGACGGCCGACGACCTGTTCGACTTCGAATCCACGCCGCTGCGCCGGCACCTGCTGCTGGCGATCGGCATCACCGCCTTCGCGGCGGTGGTCGCTGCCGGCTGGGGCGCGCTCGAACTCGGCAGCCGCGAGCCGGTCGCGCGCATCCAGGTCGAAGGCCACTTTACGCGGCTCAAGCTCGCCGACGTCGATGGTGCGGTGCGGCCGCTCGTCGACCGCCGCTTCGGCGAGCTCGATCTCGCGGCGGTGCGCGCTGCCGTCGAAGCGCTGCCATGGGCCTCGCGCGCGAGCGTCGAGCGCGTATGGCCCGCGACCGTACGCGTGCGGGCCTGGGAGCGCGTGCCGTTCGCGCGCTGGGGCGAGAACGCGCTGCTCGACACCGACGCGCGCGCGTTCACGCCGCCGGCGGACGAAATCCCCGACGGCCTGCCACAGCTGGCCGGCACGCCGGGACACGAGGCGCCGGTCGCCGAGATGTTCCGCACGCTGAGCGCGCGCCTGATCCCGTCCTCGTTCCCGCTGCAGGGGCTGGCGCAGGACGCGCGCGGCGAATGGGACGCGCATACGGCGAACGGCGTCGAGCTGCGCTTCGGCCGCGAGGACCCGCAGGACAAGCTAGACGTGCTGCTCGGTCCGGCCGAGCGCGCACTGAAAGACCGCATGGCGGACGTCGCGTACGTCGACCTGCGTTACACGAACGGATTCTCGGTCGGCTGGCGCACGCCGGCTCGGACAGAACACAAGGAGGGCCACTGACATGGCACGCCGTGAAGAACGCAACCTGCTGGTCGGCATCGATATCGGCACCGCGAAATGCGTCGCCGTCGTCGGTCAGCAGATGCCCGAGGGCAACATCGAGATCGTCGGTTTCGGCGAAGCGCCGTCGCGCGGCATGAACCGCGGCGACGTCGTCAACATCGAGCAGACCACGCAGGCGATCAAGCGCGCCGTCGAGAACGCCGAGCACATGGCGAACTGCCGCGCGCAGTCGGTTTACGTCGGCCTCTCCGGCACGCACATCCGCAGCCTGAACTCGACCGGGGTCGCGCCGGTGCGCGCCGGCAGCGTGTCGGAGCGCGACGTCGACAGCGTGATGGACGCGGCGCGCGCGATCGCGATCCCGGCCGATCAGAAGATCCTGCACGTCATCCCGCAGGAGTTCGTCGTCGACGGCCGCGAGGGCATTCACGATCCGGTCGGCATGCACGGCGTGCGCCTCGAGGCCAAGGTGCACATCGTCACCGGCTCGATCTCGGCGGCACAGAACATCTACAAGTGCGTCGAGAGCTGCGGCCTGAAGGTCGATAAGCTGATCCTGCAGCACCTGGCGTCGAGCTACGCGACGCTGCTGCCGGACGAGCGCGATCTCGGCGTCTGCATGGTCGATATCGGCGGCGGCACGTCGGACATCGCCGTGTTCCGCGGCGGCACGATCCGCCACACCGCGGTGCTGCCGATCGCCGGCAACCAGGTGACGAACGACATCAGCGTCGCGTTCCGCACGCCGGCGCCGTATGCCGAGGAGCTGAAGGTGCACTACGGCGTCGCGCTGCCGCAGTTCGCGGCGGCGCACGAGATGATCGAAGTCAAGGGCGTCGGCGACGCGCTGGCGCGCCAGCTCTCGCGGCTGACGCTCGCCGAGGTCATCAAGCCGCGCTACGAGGAGCTGTTCCGCTTCATCCGCAAGGAGCTGCACCGCTCCGACTGGTACGAGCTGGTCGCCGGCGGCGTGGTGCTGACCGGCGGTGCCGTGCAGATGCCGGGCGTCGTCGAACTCGCCGAGGAAGTGTTCGAGCTGCCGGTGCGTCTCGGCCTGCCGCACGAGATTCAGGGCATCAAGGACGTCGTTCGCGATCCGGCCTGCGCGACGGCGGTCGGCCTGCTGCTGTATGAGCGCCAGAACCAGCCGCCGGTCGCGACGGCGCCCACACAAGGCGTCGGCCACTGGCTGACCCGCATCAACGACTGGATCAGGGGCAGTTTCTGAAGCGATACGGCGGTGTCGCGTCTATGGTGAATTTTTAGAGTTTTTTGAAGTCTTGTTATTGACATTAGCACAGTGAGGAATTATTTTAATATCGCGGTAATTTTTACAAAAAAAAACGAGCATCCGCGGGCCGGGTCAGGACTTCTGAAGTGAGCGCGCCGCTGTCGAAGGCGCGGGTTGGATACGCGGACGAGTAGCGCCTCCGAGGCGCAGGAGCAGGAAAATGAGCGGACAGACACGGGAAATTTTTGAATTGATGGATGGCCAGCGGCGACGCGCGGTCATCCGCGTCATCGGCGTCGGCGGCGGCGGCTGCAATACCGTCAACCAGATGGCGCAGGCGGCGATCGAAGGCGTCGACTTCATCAGCGCCAACACCGATCGGGATCATCTCGAGCGCTGCGTGCCGACCAACCAGCTGCAGATCGGCGTGGAGATCACGCGCGGTCTCGGCGCCGGTTCGGACCCGAACGTCGGCCGTCAGGCGGCCGAGGAAGATCGCGATCGCATCCGCGAGATGATCGAGGGTACGGACCTGCTATTCGTGACCGCCGGCATGGGCGGCGGCACCGGCACGGGAGCGGCGCCGGTCATCGCGCAGATCGCCAAGGAGCTGAACATCCTGACCGTCGCGGTCGTCACCAAGCCGTTCGCGCACGAAGGCAAGAAGCGCATGGCCGTGGCGCAGCGCGGCATCGACGAACTGCGCCAGCACACCGATTCGCTGATCCTCATCCCGAACGAGAAGCTGTCGCTCGTGCTCGGCAAGAAGGTCACGCTGCTGAATTGCTTCAAGGCCGCCAACGACGTGCTGCAGAACGCGGTGCAGGGCATCTCCGACCTGATCACCCGTCCGGGCCTGATCAACGTCGACTTCGCCGACGTCAAGACAGTGATGTCGAACCGCGGCATGTCGATGATGGGCATCGGCATGGCGACCGGCGAGGATCGCGCGCAGCGCGCCGTCGAGATGGCGCTGTCGAGCCCGCTGCTCGACGATATCGAGCTGCACGGCGCGCACGGCCTGCTGGTCAACGTGACCTGCGACGAGAGTCTGTCGCTCGAGGAGTACGAATACATCAGCGGGCGCGTCAGCGAGATCGCCTCGGACGAGGCCGATGCCAAGGTTGGCATGTCGATCAACCCGAACCTCAACGGCGAACTGCGCGTGACGGTCGTCGCGACCGGCCTGTCGGGCGGCAAGACGGTGCCGGCCGCGGCGCCGGTCCTGGCGATGCCGGCGATGCCCGGCAATCCGCGTGTCGCGCAGTTCATCCGTCCGGCCGAGCCGGCGCTGTACGCGCCGGCGCAGCCGGCCTACGGTCAGGCGATGCCGACGATGCCGCAGACGGGCTCGCTGAACCTCGAGATTCCGGCTGTCCACCGTCAGCAGCCGCGCCGGGTCGCCGCGGCCGGCGGCAGCGCCTTTCCGCTGGAGCTCGACGAAGACATCATCAACATCCCGGCCTTCCTGCGGAACCAGGCCGACTGAAGGCCGGGCCGACGGATGCGCTGCAGCCGTGCCCACCGTCCGGGGCGCTGCGGCTGCCGGCGCCCGGCGTCGGAACGGCCCCGCAGCGGAACTACTGTTACAATTCCGTGTCCTGGGCGCGGTGCTGATCGGCGTCGCGCCTTTTCTTTTTTCGTCGGATTTACGACATGGTTCGTCAACGCACACTGAAACAGGCGGTACGCGCGAGCGGCATCGGCCTGCATTCGGGCCGCAAAGTGTACCTGTCACTGCTGCCGGCCGGCCCGGACACCGGCATCATCTATCGCCGCACCGATCTGCGTCCGCCGGTCGAGATTCCCTGCGATGCGCACATGCTGCGCGAAGCCGTCATGTGCAGCACGCTGGTCAACGACGCCGGCGTGAAAATCATGACGGTCGAGCACCTGATGTCGGCGCTCGCCGGCCTTGGTATCGACAACTGCGTCGTCGAGCTGTCGGCCCCCGAGATTCCGATCATGGACGGCAGCTCGGGGCCGTTCGTGTTCCTGATCCAGTCGGCCGGCATCCACGAGCAGGTCGCGCCGAAGAAGTTCCTGCGCATCCGCCAGCCGGTGCAGGTGCAGGACGGCGACAAGTGGGCGCGCTTCGAGCCGTACGAGGGCTTTCGTCTCGCGTTCAACATCGACTTCAAGCACCCGGTATTCAAGTCATCGGGGCAGACGGCAGTCATCGAGTTCTCGACGGCCAATTACGTCAAGGAAGTGTCGCGTGCCCGCACCTTCGGCTTCCTGCGCGAGCTCGACACGCTGCGCGCCAACAATCTCGGCCTCGGCGCCAGCCTCGACAACGTCGTCGCGCTCGACGACTTCCGCGTCGTCAATCACGAGGGCCTGCGCTACGACGATGAGTTCGTCCGTCACAAGATCCTCGACGCGATCGGCGACCTCTATCTGCTGGGTCATCCGGTGATCGGCGCGTACACGGCCTACAAGTCCGGCCACGCGCTCAACAACAAGCTCGTGCGGGCCGTACTCGACGATCCGTCGTCGTACGAGATCGCGACGTTCGAGGATCAGGCGGCCGGCGCGCCGATCGCCTACGTGCGCGGCAGCCTCGCCACGGCCGCCTGAGGCGCGGGGCTGGGCTTCCTCCGGCGCAGTGCTCGCTCTCGTGATCCGGCCGGCCGGCTTGCCCCGTTGCGGTGCGGCCCATAAACTTGCGTCAGACCACGTACGGGGGGCGTACCTTGGCTTCGACCCGGGTACAGGAAAGCCGGAAGCGGTCATTCAGCCATTCCAACAGCGCGTTGCTGCGATGACGCAGAGGCACGAGGGCTGACGCGGAAGCCGAAAAGACCACGACGGTCCGCTCGCGGATGTTCGCGACGCGGATCTGCCGGATCCAAGGCTCGTCGCACCAGAGAGGCAAGGCGCGGTTGATGTCGGCCAGGCACTGCAGCCGCGCGAGCCAGTCCGCGCCGCTCTTTTGCGGCAATCGATACATCAGCTGCTTCACGGACTGCGGATCGCGCACTGGGAACCCGATATTTCGACGATGGACATCATTGTAATCAGCCACCAACGCGGACGAACCTGGCGTCTGCGTCTCGATCCGCGCCACGTTTTTGGCTGGCTGCCCTTCGCATGCGCCGGACTGCTGCTGCTGGCGGCGAGCTTCGCGGTTGGCTACTGGACGCGCGGCGGCTCCAGCGTGTTGCCGCCGGGGCTCGTCGCGAACTGGGCCAGGGAGGTCGAACAGCAGCGCCAGGACCTGAGCGCGACCCGCATCCAGGCCGAGCAGAATTCGGCGGCGCTGTCGCGCCGCCTCGCCGAACTGCAGGCGCACGTCCTGCGCCTGGACGCAGCCGGCCAGCGTCTGACCGAGATCGCCGGACTCGACGCGGGCGAGTTCAATTTCGCGCAGCCGCCGCCGGTTGGCGGGCCCGAGGATGCATCGGACGACGCCAGCGACGCGCCGGCCGATCCGGTGCTGCAGTCGCTCGTCAGCTACGAGCGCCAGCTCAGCGATCGCGAGCGCCAGTTCCGCGTGCTCGAGGACTTGCTCGTCGCCAGCCGTCTGCAAAAGGAAGTGCGGCCGTCGGGCTGGCCGATCAAGAACGGCTTCATCAGCTCGCTGTTCGGCACCCGCACCGATCCGTTCACCGGCCATCTCGCCCGTCACTCCGGCATCGATTTCGCCGGGCAGCTAGGGGCCAGCGTGCTGGCCGTCGGCGCCGGCATCGTCACCTATGCCGGCGAGCGTGAGGGCTACGGCAATTTGGTCGAGATCAATCACGGCGACGGTTACATGACCCGTTACGGACACAACAGCGAGATTCTCGTGCACGTCGGTGACAAGATCGGCCGCGGCCAAGCCATCGCGCGCATCGGCTCGACCGGCCGCTCGACCGGTCCGCACGTGCATTTCGAAGTACTGTACAACGGCGAGCGGATCGATCCGCAGGTCTTCATCCAGGCTGCTCGCTGAGCGCCGCGCCGCCGGCGCCCGCCTTGAATCGCTGATGCCAGCCCCAAGCAAGGCATAATACGCGCCATTTCTCTTCCGGCCGGCAGCCCGCACCGCCGGCTCATCGCTTGCAAAGAGCCTATGTTCAACAATGTTTTGGCCCGGGTCTTCGGAAGCCGCAATCAGCGCATCCTGAAGAAACTCGATCCGTTGGTCGCAGCCGTCGGCGCGCTCGAAGCGAAGTACGCGTCGCTCGGCGACGCCGAGCTGGCGCAGCAGACCGTCGTGCTGCGCGAGCGCCTGGCCAAGGGCGAGACGCTGGATCAGATCCGCGCCGACGCCTTCGCCGTGGTGCGCGAGGCCGGCAAGCGCGTGATGGGCATGCGCCACTTCGATGTGCAGCTGATCGGCGGCGCGATCCTACACGAGGGCAAGATCGCCGAAATGCGCACGGGCGAAGGCAAGACGCTGGTCGCCACGCTGCCGGCGTATCTGAACGCGCTGCCGGGCAAGGGCGTGCACGTCGTCACCGTCAACGACTACCTCGCGCGCCGCGACTCGGAATGGATGGGGCGCATCTTCCGCTTCCTGGGCCTCAGCGTCGGCGTCATCGTCTCGGGGCAGACGACCGAGGAGAAGCGCGGGGCGTACGCCTGCGACATCACTTACGCGACCAACAACGAACTGGGCTTCGACTACCTGCGCGACAACATGGCGTTCTCGCTCGCCGACAAGGTGCAGCGCGGCCAGAACTACGCGATCGTCGACGAGGTCGACTCGATCCTGATCGACGAGGCGCGCACGCCGCTGATCATCAGCGGCCCCACCGACGACGATCCGGAGCTCTACCGCAAGATCAACGCGCTGATCCCGAAGCTGGCCGCCCAGCAGGAAGAGGACGGTCCGGGTGACTTTTCGGTCGACGAGAAATCCAAGCAGGTCCATCTCACCGAGGCGGGCCACGAGAAGGTTGAGGACCTGATGCGCGCCGCGCAACTGCTCGGCGACGAGGATTCGCTGTACGACGCCGCGAACATCGTGCTGCTGCATCACCTCAACGCGCTGCTGCGCGCCCATCATCTATACAAGCGCGACGTCGAATACATCGTGCGCGGCGGCCAGATCGTCATCATCGACGAATTCACCGGCCGCATGATGCCGGGCCGCCGCTGGTCGGACGGCCTGCACCAGGCGATCGAGGCGAAGGAGAACGTCAAGATCCAACAGGAGAACCAGACGCTCGCCAGCATCACCTTTCAGAACTATTTCCGCCTCTACGACAAGCTGTCCGGCATGACCGGCACCGCCGATACGGAAGCGTTCGAGTTCCAGAGCATCTATAACCTCGAAGTCGTCGTCATCCCGACCAACCGTCCGATGCTGCGCAGGGATCAGGGCGATCTGGTCTTCATGAACGCGCAGGACAAGTTCAAGGCCGTCATCGTCGAGATCAAGCAGGCGCACGGCAAACAGCAGCCGGTGCTGGTCGGCACGGCGAGCATCGAAACCTCGGAACTGCTGTCGAGCCTGCTGAAGAAGGAGAACATTCCGCACGAGGTGCTCAACGCCAAGCAGCACGAGCGCGAGGCCGAGATCGTCGCGCAGGCCGGCCGGCCGGGCGCGGTGACGATCGCCACCAACATGGCCGGCCGCGGCACCGACATCGTGCTCGGCGGCAATCTCGAGGCGGAGACCGCGCAGCTCCCGGAGGACGACACGGCCGGCCGCGAAGCGGCGAAGGCCGCGTGGAAGCAGCGCCACGAGCAGGTGCTGCAGGCCGGCGGCCTCTACGTGATCGGCTCCGAGCGCCACGAATCGCGGCGCATCGACAACCAGCTGCGCGGCCGTTCGGGCCGCCAGGGCGATCCGGGCGCGTCGCGCTTCTATCTGTCGCTCGACGACACCTTGATGCGCATCTTCACGCCGCCGCGCATGCGCGCGATGCTGCAGGGGCTCGGCATGCAGGAGGGCGAGGCGATCGAGCACCGCTGGGTGACGCGCGCGATCGAGACCGCGCAGCGCAAGGTCGAGGCGCACAACTTCGACATCCGCAAGCAGCTGCTCGAGTACGACAACGTCGCCAACGACCAGCGCAAGGCGATCTACGAGCTGCGCGACCAGGTGATGGGCGCCGAGCGCGTCACCGACATGGTCGACACGATCCGCCCGGACGTCGTCAATGCCGTGATCGATGCCCATATCCCGCCGCAGTCGATCGAGGAGCAGTGGAACGTCGAAGGCCTGCAGGAGGCGTTCCGCCGCGATTTCGCGCTCGATCTGCCGGTCAAGCAGTGGCTCGACAGCGAACGCGAGCTCAATGAGAAAAGCCTGCGCGCGCGCCTGCTCGACAAGGTGCGCGAAGCGTACGAGGCGAAGAAGACCCAGGTCGGCGCGTCGGTGCTCGAGCACTTCGAGAAGGCGGCGATGCTGCAGACGCTCGACAATCTATGGCGCGAGCATCTCGCCGCCGTCGACTACCTGCGCCAGGGCATCCACCTGCGCGGCTACGCGCAGAAGGATCCCAAGCAGGAGTACAAGCGCGAAGCCTTCAACATGTTCAACGACATGCTGGCGCGCTACAAGCACGAGGTCATCACGCTGCTGGCACGCGTGCGCATCCAGACGGAGGCCGAGGTGCAGGCCGTCGAGGAACAGCGCCGTCGCCAGGCCGAGCTGCTCGAGCAGCGCATGCAGATGCAGCACGAGTCGGCGCCGGCGGCGATCGACAATGCGTCCACCGAGGCACAGCCCGAGGTGCCGGCCGTCGCGCCGCGCCGCTTCGAGCCGGCGTCGCTGTCCGAACGCGGCGCGCCGGTCGTGCGCGACATGCCGAAGGTCGGCCGCAACGATCCCTGTCCTTGCGGCAGCGGCAAGAAATACAAGCACTGCCACGGCGCCCTCATCTAGCGCCGCGCATCTGCCTGCCGCGCGCCGATCTCGCATCCGCCGTGCTCGCTGTGCTTCAGCACAGCTGTGTGCGGCGCTTCGCGCTTCGTGTGAATCTGCTGGCCTGCGCGACGGGTTCGCCGCAGAATAGCGAGGCGCCTGGACACGGGCGCCTTTCTTTTTTGTCTCGCCGGAAATGCCCATGGCCGTGAACCTTGCGGAGCCCTCGAACCTGTTGCCGGTCGCCGGCGTACGTCTCGGCGTCGCCGAGGCGGCGATCAAGAAGCCGGGGCGCAACGATCTGCTGATCGTCGAGCTGGCCGAGGGTGCGCGCGTCTCCGGCGTGTTTACGCAGAACGCGTTCGCGGCGGCGCCGGTGCAGCTGTGCCGCGAGCGGCTGCGCGCGTCTCCGGCGATCCGCGCATGGCTCGTCAACGCCGGCAACGCGAACGCCGCGACCGGCAGCGGAGGGCTTGACGACGCGCGCGCGACGAGCGTGGCCGTTGCCGACGCGCTCGGCATCGCGCCCGAACAGGTGCTGCCGTTCTCGACGGGCGTCATCGGCCAGCGCCTGCCGCTCGAACGCATGACGGCGGCCGTGCCGCGCGCGGTGGCCGCGCTCGACGTCGCGAACTGGCATCTCGCGGCGCGCACGATCATGACGACGGATACCGTGCCGAAGGGCGCGAGCCGGCGCGTGCGTACCTCGCAGGGCGAGGTCACGGTGACCGGCATCGCCAAGGGCGTCGGCATGATCGAGCCGCACATGGCGACGATGCTCGCGTTCATCGCGACCGACGCACGCCTGACGCAGGCGGCGACCGATGCCGCATTGCGTGCCGCGGTCGACGAGTCGTTCAACTGCGTGACGGTCGACAGCGACACCTCCACAAACGATTCCTGCGTGCTCTGCGCGACCGCGCGGGTCGGCACGCGCGACGTCGACGTGAACGACGCCGACTACGCGGTGATCCTCGCCGCGATCCGCGAGGTCTGCACCGAACTCGCGCAGGCCGTCGTGCGCGACGGCGAGGGCGCGACGCGCTTCATCACCATCGAGATCGGCGACGCGCGCGATGTCGCCGAGGCGCGTCAGGTCGGCTACGCGATCGCCAACTCGCCGCTGGTGAAGACGGCGATGTTCGCCGGCGACGCGAACTGGGGCCGCATCGTCATGGCGATCGGCAAGGCCGGCGTCGCGGGGCTCGACCCGGCCCGGGTCGGGGTCGCGCTCGATGACGTGATCCTGCTCGAAGGCGGCCAGCCGCATCCGGACTACCGCGAGGAACGCGGCGCGGCGATCGTCGCCCGGCCCGAATTCACGATCCGCGTCACGCTCGGCCGCGGCGATGCGCGGGCGCGGCTGTGGACCTGCGATTTCAGCTACGAATACGTGAAGATCAACGCGGAATACAGGACGTGAGGCGGGAGGCGCGCCCGCGCATCGCCGTCGCCGCGGGCTGTCTCGTCAACGCGGCCGGCGAGGTGCTCATCGCGCAGCGGCCTGAAGGCAAGATCGCGGCGGGACAGTGGGAGTTTCCGGGCGGCAAGATCGAGCCCGGCGAGTCGGCGCGCGAGGCGCTGGCGCGCGAGCTGAACGAGGAGCTCGGCGTCGCCGTGCGCGAGGCGCAGCCGCTGATCCGGATCGTGCACGATTACAGCGATCGCACCGTCGAGCTCGACTGCTGGCGCGTCACCGCCTGGGACGGGGCGCCGCAGAGCCGCGAGCGGCAGGCTTTCGCCTGGGTGAGCCCGGCGCGCATCGACGAATACCCGATCCTGGCGGCGGACGGGCCGATCATCGCCGCGCTGCGCCTGCCGGCGCACTACGTCTTCACGCCGCCGCAGATCTCCGTCACCGCCCTGCTCGCGGGCCTGCCGGCACTGCCGCGCGGGGCCTTGCTGCGCCTGCGCCTGCCGACGCTGACGGACGCGGCGTATCGGGCCGTCGCCGCCGAGGTCGTCGCTGCCGCGGTGGCGCCGGCGCTGCGGGTGATCGTCGATCGCGATCCGGCGCTCGTCGGCCAGGTGGGTGCCGCCGGCTGGCACGCGAACGCCGCGGCCCTCGCGGCAGTGTCGGCGCGACCGGCCGGCTTGCCGCTGTGCTTCGCCTCGGCGCACACGCTCGACGAGTTGCGGCGCGCCGCGGCGCTCGGTTTCGATGCGGCCGTGCTCGGCACCGTGCGTCCCAGCGCCAGCCATCCGGGCGAACCGGGTCTCGGCACGGCGCGCGCCGCCGCGTGGACGCAACAGGCCGGGCTGCCGGTCTACTGGCTCGGCGGCATGGTGCCGGCGGACGTCGACGAAACGCGGCGGCACTACGCGCAGGGCGTCGCCGCGATCCGCGCCTATTGGCGCTGAGGCTTCACTTCACGACCGGTCGGGATCGCCGGGCGGCGTCTGGTCGTCGCTGAGGATGCCGTATCGTCCGGAAAACCACTCGCCGAGATCGAGCAGCTTGCAGCGCTCCGAGCAGAATGGGCGCCACGGATTGCTTTCGTCCAGGCGCACCGATTGCCCGCATTGCGGGCAGGAGCCGATGCGGTAGGGGCGGGCCGGGTTGTCGGGACCGTTGTCGGAGCCGGCGTCGCTCACAGATTGCAGCACTGCAGCTGGAATTCGAGGTTGCTCTGCGCTTGCTGGGCGCGGCTGTTGATGTCGCGCAGGCCCATGAAGCGCACCGTGAAACGGTGGCGGCCGGCGCTGATTTCCGGATAGACGCTCGCGGTGGCCGGCACGAAGACGCGCACCAGCACGCAGGGGCCGGTCGGCGTGTGCAGATAGATGCCGCTGGTGGCGGTGACTGCTTCGGGCTGTACGCTGCTGCGCAGCAGTTTCAGGTACAGCAGGATCGCGCGCTCGAACGGCAGCAGATCGGCGAACCAGGCGTCGAGATCGCGGTCGATGTGTTCGCGCGGCTGCGACAGCCACCAGTGATAGTGCGGCAGATCGAAGCCGCAGGTGCCGCCCGGGATCGTCGAGCGGTTGAGGATGCTGGTCAGAAAGTCGCTGCCGCGCAGCAGGGAGTTGGCGAACTGCGTGGCGAGCTGCTGCAGCTCGTTGAGCGCCGAGGTGATGTCGGCGAGCACGCCCTTGAGGCGTTCCTGATCGACGCTCGGCTTGGCCGCGAGCCGCGTCAGGTGGTGATACTGATCGGTCAGCTCCTTGAGGATGTCGTTCTTCAGATCGGAGCGGGAGATCACGACCAGCAGATCGAGCAGGGCATCCAGGGTCGACCGCGCGCTGCAGACCGAGCGGTCGCGGCGGTGATGGCGGTACTGCGCGAACAGCAGTTCGAGGCGCAGGAAAGTGCGTACCCGCTCGCTCAGCGGCTGTTCGAACACCAGATCGGCGACGTTCCGTTCGCTCACTTCAGCACTTGCCGGCTAAATTTTGATTGTGAACGAGTTCTCGGTATGCGGCAAACGCAGTCCCGGAGCCTTGAAGTCGCCGCTGGCGGCGAGCCGCAGATAGTGCTCGTGCAGGACGGCGACGGCGGCTTCGGAGGCGGCCACGTCGCCGGCGTTGAGCAGCACGTCGTGCGCCGCGCCGAGCCGCGCCTCGCGACTGGTCTGCGCCGCGAGCATCTGCCGCGCGAGCGCTTCCGGGATGCGGTCGCGTTCGACGAGCCGATCGAGCTGCAGTTCGATCGGCGCGTCGACCAGCAGGACGCGATCGACGAGATCATGCATCTTCGCCTCGACCAGGATGGCGACGCTGAGCATGCAGTACGGACCGGACTGTCCGGCCCGCCATTCGCGCATCTGCCGACGGATCAGCGGATGCGTGATCGCTTCCAGCTTCTTGCGCTGCGCCGGGTCGGCGAAGACGTGCTCGCGCAGGCGGCGGCGATCGAGCGCGCCCTCGGCGGTCAGAAATTCGGCGCCGAACTGCGCGGCGATCTCGCGCAGGCCCGGCGAGCCCGGCGCGACGACGTCGCGCGCGACGCGGTCGGCGTCGAGGACCGGCACGCCGAGGCGCTCGAACAGGCCTTGCACCAGCGACTTGCCGCTGGCGATGCCGCCGGTCAGGCCGATCGTCAGCGTCATCCCCGGATGGCCTGCAGGTACAGGTGGTTGAGGGCGTCGCCGAACAGCAGCGTCAGCCAGCCGGCCGCGGCGAGATAAGGCCCGAACGGCATCGGCACTTCGCGGCCGTGGCGGCGCAGGACGATCAGCGCGACGCCGACGGTGGCGCCGACCACCGACGACAGCAGCACGACGGCCGGCAGCGCCTGCCAGCCCAGCCAGGCGCCGAGCGCGGCCAGCAGTTTGAAGTCGCCGTAGCCCATGCCCTCCTTGCCGGTCGCCAGCTTGAACAGCCAGTAGATCGACCACAGCAGCAGATAGCCGGCGATCGCGCCGACGACGGCCGAGCGCAGATCGGCAAACACCGGGTACAGAGCCAGCAGCAGGCCCAGCCACAGCAGCGGCAGCGTCAGGTCGTCCGGCAGCAATTGCGTGCGCAGGTCGATGACGGCCAGCGCGAGCAGCGTCCAGGTCAGCGCCAGCGCCGCGGCGAGCGGCGCGCCGTAGCCGAAGCGCCACGCGCAGACGGCGGCCAACAGGCCCGATGCCAGCTCGACGAGCGGATACTGGATCGAAATGCCGGCGCCGCAGCTCGCGCAACGACCGCGCAGCAGCAGCCAGCTCAGCAGCGGGACGTTGTGCCAGGGCTTGATGGGCGCGTGGCAATTCGGGCAGCACGACGCCGGCCGCGACAGCGTGACGCGCGCTTCGTCGACGGCCGGTAGTTCCAGCGCCTCGCGTGCCTCGCGCTTCCAGGCCCGCTCCATCATGCGCGGCAGGCGCAGGATGACGACGTTCAGGAAGCTGCCGATCAGCAGGCCGAACAGCGTTGTGCAGCCGATCAGCAGGGCCGGGCTGCTGCGCAGCCCTTCGAGCAGGGACATGGCGGGTTCCGGCTAGATCGCCTGGCCCAGCTTGAAGATGGGCAGATACATGGCGATGACGAGGCCGCCGACCAGCACGCCGAGCGTGGCCATGATCATCGGCTCGAGCAGGCTCGACAGCGCGTCGACGAGCGCATCGACCTCGGCTTCGTAGAAGTCGGCGACCTTCGCGCACATCGAATCGAGCGCGCCCGATTCCTCGCCGATCTGCACCATCTGCGTCGCCATGTTGGGGAACAGATTCGACTGCGCCATCGTGAAGTTGAGCTGCCGGCCGGTCGCGACCTGATCCTTCATCTTCAGGATGGTCTCGGTGAAGATGATGTTGCCGGCGGCCTTGCCGACCGACTCCATCGCCTCGACCAGCGGCACGCCGGCCGCGAACATGGTCGACAGCGTGCGCGCAAAGCGCGCGACGGCCGACTTGTAGAGGATGTCGCCGACCACCGGCACCTTGAGCAGCACGCGGTCGAGCAGACGGCGGAAGGCTGCCGAGCGCCGTTTGGCCTCGAACAGGCCGAAGGCCGTGCCGCCGACGATCAGCAGCATCAGCCACCATTTCGCCTGCACGAACTTCGACAGGCCGATCACCATCAGCGTGAACGCCGGCAGGTCGGCGCCGAAGCCCTGGAACAGCTCCTGGAACTGCGGCACGACGAAGTACAGCAGGATGCCGGTGACGATGAACGCGACGATGATGACGGCGGTCGGGTAGGTGAGCGCCTTCTTGACCTTCCTCTTGATCGCCTCGGTCTTTTCCTTGTACGTGGCGATCTTGTCGAGCAGCGCCTCGAGCGTGCCGGACTTTTCGCCGGCCTCGACGAGGTTGACGACGAGGTCGTCGAAGTGCAGCGGGAACTTGCCGAGGCTTTCGGCGAACGAGGCGCCACCTTCGATGTTGAGCTTGATCGCCATGATCATCTCGCCGAGGCTCGGGTTGTCGTGGCCGCGGCCGACGATCTCCAGCGCCTGCACGAGCGGCACGCCGGCCGCCATCATCGTCGCCATCTGGCGCATGAAGATGGCGATCTCGCCGCTGCCGATCTTCTTCTTGCGCTTGCCGAACAGCGCCGACTGCTTGCGCACATAGATCGGATTGATGCCGTCGCGGCGCAGCTGCAGACGAATGAAGTGCTCGCTGGGACCGACGCGATCGCCCTTGATGCGATTGCCCTTGCGGTCCGTGCCCTCCCAGCGAAACGTGAATTCCTTGACCGTCGCCGCGTTTGCCATCTGCTCCGTCCCCCAAAACCCGCAAACTTCCGAATCCCGCCCCGTGCCGCCGCGTATCGCGGCACTCAATCGCCGACCGTGCAGGCGTTGGCCTGCAGCAAGTCGATCACCCCGCTCCTGACCTTGCGCAGCGCCGCGTGACGCAGGTCGGCGACGCCTTCCTTCTCGGCCTGCCTGGCCAGCTCGAGCGCGCTGCCGCCCTCCATGATGATCTGGCCCATCGCCTGCGAGAACGGCATGACCTGGTAGATGCCGGTGCGGCCCTTGTAGCCGTTGTCGCACTGCTCGCAGCCGACGGCCTCGAAGATCTTGAAGCCGCTCGCGTCGACATCGGCCTCGCTGAAGCCCTGGCGCAGCAGTTCGGCGCGCGGAATGTCGGCGGGCTGCTTGCAGTGCGGGCACAGCTTGCGCGCGAGGCGCTGGGCGATGATCAGCGACAGCGTCGAAGCGATGTTGTACGCCGGCACGCCCATGTTCATCAGGCGCACCACGGTCTGCGGCGCGTCGTTGGTGTGCAGCGTCGACAGCACGAGATGGCCCGTCTGCGCGGCCTTGATCGCGATCTCGGCCGTCTCGAGGTCGCGGATTTCGCCGACCATGATGACGTCCGGGTCCTGGCGCAGGAACGCCTTCAGGGCCGCCGCGAACGTCAGGCCGACGCGCGGGTTGACGTTGACCTGATTGATGCCGGGCAGGTTGATTTCCGCCGGATCCTCCGCCGTCGAAATGTTGATGTCGTCGGTGTTGAGGATGTTGAGGCCGGTGTACAGCGACACCGTCTTGCCCGAGCCGGTCGGGCCGGTGACGAGGATCATGCCCTGCGGCTGCTGCAGCGCCTTCAGGTAAGCATCCTTCTGGTCCGGTTCGTAGCCGAGCGCGTCGATGCCGAGCTGCGCCTGCGAGGGATCGAGGATGCGGCAGCAGATCTTCTCGCCGAACAGGGTCGGGCAGGTGCTGATGCGGAAGTCGATCGCCTTGGTCTTCGAGATGTACAGCTTGATGCGACCGTCCTGCGGCACGCGGCGCTCGGCGAGATCGAGGCGCGACATCACCTTGACGCGCGCGGCGAGGCGGCCCGCCATCGCCGGCGGCGGCGTCGCGATGGTCTTCAGCTCGCCATCCTTGCGGTAGCGGATGCGGTAGGTCTTCTCGTACGGCTCGAAATGCACGTCCGACGCGCCGGCGTTGATCGCATCGACCAGCACCTTGTTCACGTAACGGACGATCGGCGCGTCGTCGGCATCGGCCCTGGTGGCGTCGACGCCGATCGCTTCGACGGCTTCGCCGCCCTCGATCTCGAGATTCTCGAGGTCCCGGTCGCCGAGCTCCATTTTCTGCGCTTCGGCGGCCTGGATCACCGCCTCGAGCGCACGGATCAGCTTGTCTTCCTCGACCAGCACCGCCTCCGTCATGTTGCCGGTGGCGAACTTGATCTCATCGAGAGCCTGCAAATTGGTCGGATCGGAAACGGCGACGAAGGTTTTCTTGCCGCGCTTGAACAGCGGCAGCGCATGGACCTTGCGCAGGACCTTGTCGCTGACTTCGCGGGCGACGGTGGGGTCGATGTCGATCGTGCCCATATCGAACACCGGCACGCCGAATTCGAGGCTCGCCGCCTCGGCGATACGCTGGGCCGGCAGGACCTTCGCCTCGATCAGCGCCGAGACGAACGGCACGCCGCCCTTCAGTGCCCGCTGCTGCGCCTCGCGCGCCTGCTCGTCGCTGATCAGCCTGTCGGCGACCAGGCGACGCGCGAGGCCGCCGAGGAAAACCGAATTAGCGGGAGGAGCGGTGCCGATGGCCATGGCGGCTTAGTTCCGTGAACGCGAACGGACAGTCCTGATCATCGAACAAATGTAGGGGGACGCCGTGACGGGCGTCAATGCGTGGGCGCCTTCGCGCGAAGGCTTGCCGGCGATCATCGCGAGGCGCGCGGTTTGCCGAGGACCGCAACGGAAAACGGGCGGATCGTCCGCCCGTTCCGGCCGCCGCCGCGCGGGCCGGCGCACAAGACCGACGTTCCCGGCATGCGCATGGGAACGATCGTGGTCAGCCACTCTATGGATCGCTAGTTGCGCTTCATCGAATCGAAGAAAGCGGCATTGGTCTTCGACTGGCGCATGCGGTCGATCAGCAACTCCATCGCGGCGATTTCGTCCATGTCGTGCAGCAGCTTGCGCAGGATCCAGACCTTGTTGAGATCGGCCGGGTCCATCATCAGCTCTTCCTTGCGCGTGCCGGAGCGGTTGATGTTGATGGCCGGGAACACGCGCTTCTCGGCGATGCGGCGCTCGAGATGCAGCTCCATGTTGCCGGTGCCCTTGAATTCCTCGTAGATGACTTCGTCCATCTTCGAGCCGGTGTCGACCAGCGCCGAGGCGAGGATGGTCAGCGAGCCGCCTTCCTCGATGTTGCGCGCGGCGCCGAAGAAGCGCTTGGGTTTCTGCAGGGCATTGGCGTCGACGCCGCCCGTGAGCACCTTGCCCGAGCTCGGCGCAACGGTGTTGTAGGCGCGCGCGAGGCGCGTGATCGAATCAAGCAGGATGACGACGTTGCGCTTGTGCTCGACGAGACGCTTGGCCTTCTCGATCACCATCTCGGCGACCTGCACGTGACGCGAGGCCGGCTCGTCGAAGGTCGAGGCCACGACCTCGCCGCGCACCGTGCGCTGCATGTCGGTGACCTCCTCGGGACGCTCGTCGATCAGCAGCACGATGAGGTACACGTCCGGATAGTTTGCGGCGAGCGACTGTGCGATGTTCTGCATCATGATCGTCTTGCCGGCCTTCGGCGGCGAGACGATCAGGCCGCGCTGGCCTTTGCCGAACGGCGCGACGAGGTCGATGATGCGCGCGGTGATGTCCTCCGTCGTGCCGTTGCCGCGCTCCATCTTGTACTGCTTGTCGGCGAACAGCGGCGTCAGGTTCTCGAACGAGACCTTGCGCTTGCTGACTTCCGGCGGCTCGAAGTTGATCGTGTCGACCTTGAGCAGCGCGAAGTAGCGCTCGTTGTCCTTCGGCGAGCGCACGCGTCCGGCGATCGAGTCGCCGGTGCGCAGCGAGAAGCGGCGGATCTGGCTCGGCGAGATGTAGACGTCGTCCGGACCGGCGAGGTACGAGCTGTCCGGGCCGCGCAGGAAGCCGTAGCCGTCCTGCATGATCTCGAGCACGCCTTCCGTGTAGATGTGATCGCCGCGCCGCGCCGAGTGGCGCAACAGCTGGAAGATCAGATCCTGCTTCTTGACGCGGGCGATGTTCTCGAGGCCCTGCGCTTCGGCGAGCTCGAGCAGCTCCGACGCCGTCATGCGCTTGAGGTCGGGGACGCGGATGACTTTCGGCGGCTCCGGCGGCGTCTGCGGTGCCCCGTTCAGCGGCGCCACGCCGGTATCGCCGTCGTCGTCCGACATCTGCGGCGCCGGCATGCGCGGCTGGTCGGCGTGCGCCTCGGCGCTCAGCGACAGTGCGAGACCTTCGTCGCCGCCCTCGACGTCATCCGGCTGGATGTCCTCGGGGAAACCGTGGTTCCCGTTCGGGTTGCCATTGTGATTGCCACCCTGGTTGCCCTGGCGGTTCTGGCCACGCTGGAAACGGCGACGATGCTTCATAAGGGATTGGCTGGATTAAGCGACGGTGATGTGGGGAGTGACGAAGGCCGTGAGCTGCGCCTTGTGCACGGCGCCGACCTGCGTCGCCGCCGGTGCACCGTTCTTGAACAGGATCAGCGTCGGAATGCCGCGGATGCCGAGCGAAGCCGGCGTCTGCGGATTTTCATCGACGTTGAGCTTGACGATCTTGAGCTTGCCGGCATTCTCGGCGGCGACCTGATCGAGGATCGGCGCGATCATGCGGCACGGGCCGCACCATTCCGCCCAGAAGTCGACGAGCACCGGCTGCGTCCGGCTGGCGAGCTTGACGTCCTGCTCGAAGCTGGCGTCGGTCACGGCGGAAATGTGTTCACTCATTGGTTGGGCCTCGGCATAGGGAAGAGCATGGGGAAACGCCCGCACGCTCCGGAAGTGGGGGTCGGTTCCTGCGAATCGAGCCGCGCAAAACAGGCGGCAGATCGTTATGATTAATCTTTAAACGACGGGGAAATAACGCGGACCGGCTGCAGCAAGCGTTTGAATCGCTGCAGGGTCATTGGATTGGGCGTTATTTGATCTGAAACCTCCGCGCCTTGCAAGAGCCTTCGGGCAGACTGGCGAGGCCACCGACGCCATTTGAATGCAACCTGACCATCTTTCCAGCACACGATTCGCCGATCTGCCCCTGCAGCCGAGCCTGCAGGCGAGTCTGGTGCAACTCGGCTATACCCACTGCACGCCGATCCAGGCCCAGGCGCTGCCGAGGGCGCTCGCCGGCGAGGACCTGGCGGGGCAGGCGCAGACCGGCACCGGCAAATCCGCGGCATTCCTGCTGGCGACGATGAATCATCTGCTGACGCATCCGCGCGCCGCGGACGACGACGGCAGGCAGCCGCGCGCTTTCATCCTCGCGCCGACGCGCGAACTCGCCGTGCAGATCCACAACGACGCGCTCGGCCTCGGCAGTCAGACGGGGCTGCGCATGGTCGTCTGCTACGGCGGCGCCGGCTACGAGCTGCAGCGGCAGAACATCGAGGCCGGCGTCGACATCCTGATCGGCACACCGGGCCGGCTGATCGACTACTACAAGCAGGGCACCTATCACCTCAAGCAGATCGAAGTGCTGGTGCTCGACGAGGCCGACCGCATGTTCGATCTCGGCTTCATCGCCGACATCCGCTACCTGATCCGCAAGATGCCGCCGGCGGCGCAGCGCAAGAACTACCTGTTCTCGGCGACGCTCTCGCACCGCGTGCTCGAGCTGGCGTTCGAGCACATGAACAACCCGCAGAAGATCGAGATCGAGCCGGATCAGGTGACGGCCGAGCGCGTGCGCCAGGAGCTCGTGCACGTCGCCAACGACGAGAAGCTGCCGTTCCTCGTCGGCCTGCTGCGCCATCGCAACGCGTTCCGCACGCTGGTGTTCGTCAACACCAAGCGTGGCGCCGAACTGGTCGAGAGCGGGCTCAAGCTCAACGGTTTCGATGCGCGCGTGCTGTCCGGCGACGTCTCGCAGGGCACGCGCCTGCGCCTGCTCGAGGACTTCAAGCAGGGCAAGCTGCCGGTGCTCGTGGCCACCGACGTGGCCGCGCGCGGCCTGCATATCCCCGGTGTCGATCTCGTCGTCAACTACGACCTGCCGCAGGATCCGGAGGATTACGTGCATCGCATCGGCCGTACCGCGCGCGCGGGCGCGACCGGCGATGCCGTCTCGCTGTGCTGCGAAACCTGGGTCTATTCGCTGCCCGACATCGAGAAATACATCGGCAACCGGCTGCCGCTGATGGCCGACGGCCATGCCTTGATTGCCAGCGATTTCGTCGCGCCGAAGCCGGCGCCGCGCCGGCACGGCGGAGGATCGTCGGGCGGCCGCGACGGGCGTCGGCCGGCGCGGCGCCGGCATTGAGCGCGAGCGGCGGCCCCGGCGCGACGCACGGCGCCAGGCCGGCATTGCGTCGCTGGGAAATATTGATATATTCCAGCACTTAGGAGATAAACCTGAGATGAGCCGCGGCCCTTATCGAGCACTGACCGGTGTCGACTACGACACGACGCGGCTGCGCGCGCGGCCGCGTCGCCTGCAGCTCGTGCTCGGCTTGATCGCCGTGAGCGCCTTCGGCTCGGTCTGGCTGTTGCGTGACGATGCGTCTGCCTCGGCCAGCGAAGCGCCCGTGCCGCGGGTCGTTGACGTCGCTGCGGCGGTCGTGCCGCCGCCCGCCCTCGAACTCGCCTCGACCGATGCCACGGCGGCCTCCCCGGCGGCCGTCGTTGCGCCGGCCGCGGCCGATGGTGCCGATCGCCCGGTCGCATCGCATGACGCGGCCGAACTGGCGGCGTTGCCGAATGGCGGCACGGTTTCGCCGATGGTGGCCGAGGAAGCCGCTGCGGCCGAGTCTCCGGCCGTGGCCGAGACGCCGGACGAGGACGTCGTCGATTCGATCACGCAGCAGATCGAGAAGAAGCCGGAAAAGAAAAAGCTCAGCCTGCCGGCCGGACTCAAGCTGAAGTCCGGCGTCGTGCTGGTCGTCGACCAGAACACGCAGGAAGTGCTCGCCGCGCAGAACGCCGATGTCGCGCAGCCGATCGCCTCGCTGACCAAGCTGATGACGGCGCTGGTCGTCAGCGAAGCCGGGCTGTCTCTCGACGAGACGCTGGAAATCACGCGTGAAGACATCGATCTCGAAAAGCACTCGTATTCGCGGCTGTCGCCGGGGCTCCGGCTTACGCGCGAGGAACTGCTGCTGTTGGCGCTGATGTCGTCGGAGAATCGCGCGGCGTCGGCGCTCGGCCGCAATTATCCCGGCGGCCGCCCGGCCTTCATCCGCGCGATGAACGCCAAGGCGCGGGCGCTCGGCATGACGCATACGCATTACGTCGACAGCAACGGCCTGTCCAGCGGCAACGTGTCGACCGCCCAGGATCTCGTCAAGCTGGTCAACGCCGCCTACAAGGTGCCGCTGATCCGCGAGTTCTCGACCGAAATCGAGACCACCGTGCGGCCCGGCAAGCGGGTCATGCATTTCGTCAGCAGCAACCGTCTCGTGCGCGCCAGCAACGACTGGCGCATCGGCCTGCAGAAGACCGGCTTCACCAACGAAGCGGGCCGTTGCCTGGTCATGCAGGCGACGGTGAAGGGTCGCCCGCTGGTGATGGTGCTGCTCGATTCGGACGGCAAGTTCACGCGCTTCGCCGATGCGCAGCGCGTGCGCAGCTGGGTCGAGGGCACCGGTTCGGCGGGCGAGTCGAAGACGGCTTCGAACAAGTCATCGAGCCGCCGCGCACGGGCGCGCAGCGCTTCCTGATCGATCCGGATGATGCGGCCGCAAAGGCCGTTGCTCGACGGGCGCTGGCGCCGGCCGGCGCGGGCCATCACGCAGAAGCGAGCCTGCGCCGGTCGTTCGGCACGGTGACGGCGAGTTCGGCCAGCGTTGCCACTGAGCGCATCGCAGGAATCGGCCGTTCCGGCAGGCCGCTGTCCGGCTTGCGGATGCCGATGACCTGGCCGATGCCATAAGCCTGGGCGGCGGACAGTACCGGCATGCTGTCGTCGGCGAACAGCGTGCGCGCCGGATCGAACGGGAAGGTCGCCCGCAGCGCATCCCAGAAACGCCGGTCTTCCTTCGGGTAGCCGAAATCGTGCGAGCTGACGACGCGATCGAAGTAGCGGCGGAAGCCGGTGTGCTCGAGCTTCAGCGACCAGCTGTCGCGGTGCGCGTTGGTGGCGATCCACAGATGCCGGCCGCTGCGCTGCACGAGCCGCAGGAATTCTTCGACGCCCGGAACCGGCCGGATCAGCGCGCGGATCTCGCGCTTGAGCCCCGCCATGTCGATGCCGGTTTCGCGCGTCCAGTGGTCGGTGCAGTACCACGGCAGGGTGTGCTGCACGGCGCTGAAGCGCGGTTCGAGCTCGCGGCGCGCGGCCATGAGTTCGAGGCCGTTCTTCTCGGCGTAGCGCGCCGGCACGAGCTCGCGCCAGAAATAGTTGTCGAATGCCAGATCGAGCACGGTACCGTCCATGTCGAGCAGCACCCAGTCGACGCGCGACCAGTCGACGAGATGGATGTTGGCCAAGTGATCAGTCGGTCCGTTCATGCCCGTATGATACGGGCACCGTGACCCGTCTCCCCGAACCGTTCTCCGAACTGTCCCCCGAAACTCTCGCCGGATGGCTCGAAGCCGTCGCCCGCCTTGCCGTCGAAGCCGGCGAACGGATCATGGCGGTCTACCGCAGCGATTTCACCGTCACCACCAAGGACGACCAGTCGCCGCTGACGCAGGCCGATCTCGCCGCGCACCGCCACCTCGCCGCCGGCCTCGCGGCGCTGACGCCGGATCTGCCGCTGCTGTCCGAGGAGGACGCGGACATTCCGTATGCGACACGACGGCAATGGACGCGATACTGGCTGGTCGATCCGCTCGACGGCACCAAGGAGTTCGTCAGGCACAACGGCGATTTCACCGTCAACGTCGCCCTGATCGAGCGCGGCGCGCCGGTGCTGGGCGTGATCCACGCGCCGGTACACGGGGTCAGCTACGCGGCGGCCGAAGGGCTCGGCGCGTGGCGCTGGCACGGCGACGGGTCACGCGCGCCGATCCGCACGCGCGCCGTGCCGACGCGGCCCACGTTCGCCGTCAGCAAGTCTCACCGCGACGCGGCGCTCGACGCGTTCCTCGCCAAAGCACCCGCGCACGATGCCGTCAGCCGCGGTTCGTCGTTGAAGTTTTGCCAGATCGCCGAAGGCAGCGCCGATCTGTATCCGCGCACCGGCCCGACTTCGGAGTGGGATACCGGCGCCGGCCAGTGCATCGTCGAGCAGGCCGGCGGGCTCGTGCTGCGCACGCCGGAGCTGACGCCGCTGCGCTACAACGAGAAAGACTCGCTGCTGAACCCGACTTTCCTCGTCATCGGCGACCCGGCTTACGGCTGGCCGCGAAAGCTGGCCTGAGATGCGCGATCCGCGCGTCGCCGCGTTGCATGGAGAACTTGGCATCACGCCGCAGATGATCGCCGCCCGCGGCCTGCGCGCGCACGCCGAGGCCCGGACCCTGCGGCCCGTCGGACTCGGCACCGACGGTCGCGACAAGCTGCTGGTGCCGGCCGCCGCGCGCGTCTGGCTGGCGCTGTGCGACGCGGCGGCACGCGACGGCATCGAACTGTGCCTGATCTCCGCGTTCCGCAGCGTCGAATTCCAGGCCGCGCTGATCCGCGGCAAGCTCGCCAGAGGTCAGACGATCACCGACGTGCTGCGCGTCAACGCGCCGCCGGGCTACAGCGAACACCATACCGGCCGCGCCGTCGACATCGGCGACGGTACGACGCCGGCGCTCGACGAGGCCTTCGAGACGACGCCGGCGTTTGCCTGGCTCAGCGCGCAGGCGCCGCGTTTCGGCTTTCGCCTGTCGTATCCGCGCGACAATCGCGAAGGGTATCTGTATGAGCCGTGGCACTGGTGCTGGCATCGCGCTGTTTCTGCCAGCGCTGCTTGAGTTTCGCCGCCGGCTTTTCGACGCCGTAATAGCCGAGCGCGCCGCAGGCGACTGCCGCGATGATGTTGTACGGCCAGGTGTGCAGCAGCGAGGCGTGGCGATAGGCGTCGGCCGGACCGAGGAAGAGCTGCTGCCACAGATAGAGGCTGTACGAGATGCGGCCTAGCCACAGCAGCGGCGGTGCGGCGAGCACGCGGCGCAGGCGACCATCGGGCAGGGCGATTTCGGCGACGACGAGCAGCGCCGTCACCGGGACGAGCACGGCATACAGCGGCAGCCAGGTGAGGTGGTCGTCGAGATCGCGGCCGCGCAGCCAGGCGACGACGAGCGCGGCGGCGACCAGCGCACCGAGCGCGGCGCCGCGATGCGGCAGGCGCGTCCACGCCGTCAGCCATGCCGGCCGCCGCGGTGCGTGCAGCGCCATCGCCAGCAGGCAGCCGGCGGCGAGATGCGGCAGATACGGCACGATGTTCTGCAGCGGTTTTGCGTAGCTGACGGTCAGCGGCGTCAGCAGCACGCTGCCGGCGACGATCGCACTCAGCGCCGCCATCACGCGCGAACGGGCCAGCGCGAACGCGAAGACCAGCGGCCAGACCAGATAGAACTGTTCTTCCAGCGACAGGCTCCAGATGTGGCCGAAGAACCAGTCGCCTTTCAGCAAGGGCATGTCCTTGGTCAGCGTGATGGCGCCGAGGAACGAGGACCATGACCAGGCCATGAAGCCGGCCGCGGCGGCGATGGCGATGCCGAGCGCCGCGGCCGCGAACGGCGGCACGATGCGCAGCGCGCGGCGCATCCAGAAGGCGCGCAGGTCGACGCGGCCGTCGCGCGACTTTTCGCGCAGCAGCAGCCAGGTGATGATGAAGCCGCTGATCGTGAAGAACAGCTCGACGCCGACGATGCCCATCTCGCCGAGCGGCCGCATCAGCGCCGGCGCATCCGCGGTGTGGGCGCCGTGGCCGATCAGCACGATGCCGATCGAAATCGCGCGCAGGCCGTCGAGTCCGGCCATGCGTCCGGATGCCGGCGCCGCGCGAATGGCATCGTTGGCGGCCGGAGCGGCCGGAGCGGCCGGAGCGGCGGGAAGCGGGGCGGGCGGGCGCCGCGCGGGCAGGTCGTCGAAGGCGCGGCGTAGTGCCGCGTGGCGGGCAGGTTTCGCGTCCATGACAGAACCGACAGCGGTTCCGTGCGCGAAGTTCGCGAGGCCGCGCCGGCGCCCCGTGATGATGAACGGACGCTGAAGAAGCGCGTCAGACCGCGATGTCGGCGAAGCTCGCGGCCTGCGGATGCGCCGGCGCGGGCTGCGCCTTGGCGTCGCGGATCAGTTGCACCGTCGCCAGGCCCGCCTCGCGCGCGGCGTCGAGCTCGGCGCCGACGTCGGACAGGAACAACACTTCTTCGCCGCGCAGGCCAAGCTCGCGCAAAATCGCGCGATACGAATCCGCCTCGCGCTTGCCGCCGATGCGCGTATCGAAATAACCCGAGAACAGCGGCGTCAGATCGCCGTGGGCGGTGTGGCCGAAGATCAGCTTCTGCGCGTCGACCGAGCCGGACGAGTAGACGTACAGCCTCTTGCCATCGGCATGCCAGCGCCGCAGGTATTCCGGCGCGTCGGCGTAGACGTGACCTTGCAGCTCACCGGCCTCGTAGCCGACTTTCCAGATCAGGCCCTGCAGCGTCTTCAGCGGCGTGATCTTGCGGTCCTCGGCGATCCACTGCTCGAGCACGTCGGCCGCCTCGTCGATCGACAGGTCGCGACCGGCGATCTGCTCGACGTCGTCGAGCAGATGCTGGATGCGGTCGTCGCCGGCCTGCTCGCACAGGAAGTTGCGCAGGCGCTGCCTAGCGTACGGGAACAGCGTGTCATGGACGAAGTCGATCGAGGAAGTTGTCCCTTCGATGTCAGTGACGATCGCCTGGATCATGCCGCCTGCTCGAACTTCGGGAAACGGTCGGCGATCGTGTCGCCGGTGAAGTGGCCGACCCAGCCTTCCGGAATGCGGAAGAAGCGGATGGCCTTGAAGTCCGGCTTCGGGCCCATGTCGAACCAGTGCGTGACCTTGGCCGGCAGGTTGATCAGATCGCCCTTGGTGCAGACGGTGAGGAAGACCTTGCCGCCGGCGCGGATGTAGAACGCGCCGGCGCCGTCGACGAAGAAGCGCGTCTCGAAGTCGTCGTGCGTGTGCTCGGACAGGAACTTGCCGCGCGCCGCTTCGGCCTGCGGGTTGTCCGGCTGCATGCTGACGACGTCGACGCTGACGAAGCCGTACTTGGCGTTGAGCCGGTCGATTTCGCCGCGATAGGCGGCGATGACTTCGTCCTGGCCGGCGGCCGGCGTCAACGGCTGCGACGCTTCCCAGCGCTCGAACTCGACGCCGATGGCCGCGAGCTGGTCGCGGATTTCCTCGAAGCCGGTATACGTGCCGAGCGGCTGGCCCGGTTCGCGATCCGAATAAACGACGAGCGTGGTCATGGCGATTCTCCTGCGGGTGACCTACGAGTGCAGCTCGCACTCGAACATGAATTCCAAAGCCTCGACGCGCCAGCGTGCCTGCGCCACGTCGGCGCCCCAGGCGTACAGGCCGTGGCCGGCGATGACGTAGGCCGGCGTCTCGGGATGCCGCTTCATATGGGCGTCGACCGTCGCGCTCAAGCGCGGGATGTCCTGGTCGTTGGCGAATACCGGCACCTCGATCGCCGTGTCGTGCGTGGCGATGCCCGGCAGCAGCTTCAGCAGCTCGTAGCCGGCGAGGCGGATCGCCGCCAGCCGCCGCGACAGAACCGTGTTCGCGATCGAATGCGTGTGCAGCACGGCGCCGATCTTCGCGTCGTGGCGGTACAGCTGGCAGTGCAGCAGCGTCTCGTACGAGGCTTGGCGCGGGCTGGCTATCGGCACGCCGTCGAGGCCGGCCTCGAGGAAGTCGGCGGCCAGCAGCTCGCCCTTGTGGCAGCCGCTGGCGGTGATCAGCAGGCGCTCCGGCGCCAGGCGCGCCGAGAAATTGCCGCCGGTCGCCGGTACCCAGCCGCGCTGATGGAACAGGCGGCCGGCGTCGATCAACTGCTGGCTGAGGGCGGGAATGCTCATGGGTCGCGCATTTTGGGGCAGCGCGGCGGCGCTGCCAATGATCGGAGACGGCCGTCGGCGCGGTTCGCGCACAACGGCCCAAGCTTATGGCCCCAGCTTATAAAGCGCCGATGTGTCAGTTCGTCACGCCGGCCGTGGCCGGCGGTTCAGGCGACGAGGAAGATGGACGCGAGGCCGAGGAAGATGAAGAAACCCATCGTGTCGGTCGTCGCGGTCAGCAGGACGCTGGAGCCCATGATCGGATCGCGGCCGAGACGCTTGAGCATCACCGGGATCGCCACGCCGGCGAAGGCCGCGACGATCAGCTCGAGGATCATCGCGGCGTAGATCACCAGCGAGAGCTGCCACTTGCCGTAGACCAGGAAGGTGACGGTGCCCAGCGCGGCGCCCCACAGGCTGCCGTTGAGCAGCGCGATCAGGAATTCCTTGAAGAAGGTGCGGCGCAGGCGCGCCGAGCCGAGCTGGTCGAGCGCCATCGCGCGGATCACCAGCTCCATGGTCTGCGTGCCGGTGTTGCCGCCGAGCGAGGCGATGATCGGGATCAGCGTCGCCAGCGCCGCGAACTGCACGATGACGCCCTCGAAGTTGCCGATCACGCGCGACGAGGCGAACGAGGTGACGAGGTTGAGGCCCAGCCACGGCCAGCGGTTGCGGCCGCTCTTGAGCACCGGCTCGTAGAGGTCTTCGCCGTGCGCGAGGCCGACCTGGCGCAGGCTTTCGTTCTGCGCGCGCTCGTTGATCTCGTCGATGACCGCGTCGACGGTGATGCGGCCGACGACCTGCTTGTGCAGGTTCACGACCGGCGCCGAGATTAGGTCGTACTTCTCGAAGGCGTCGACGGCGTCTTCCTGATGATCGTCGGTGAAGAAGTAGGTCGGCTGCGTCAGCATCACCTTGCCGACCTCTTCGTCCGGCTCCTCGAGCAACAGCTTGTCGAGCGGCAGCACGCCGCGCAGCGTGTTGTTGCGATCGACGACGATGATCTCGTTGCTGTGCGGCGGCAGCGGCTTCTTGCGGCGCAGCAAGCGGTGCACGGCCTCCAGCGTCGTGTCCTCGCGCACGGCGATGTAGTCGAGGTCCATCATCGCGCCGACGCTGTCCTCGGGAAAGCTGAGGACCGAGCGCACCTCGATCTGGTCGGCGCGGTCGACGTGCTCGAGCACCTCGGTACGCTGTTCGTCCGGCAGGCTGCTGACCAGGTCGGCGATGTCGTCGGAATCGAGCGTGCGCACGACGGCCGAGATCTCTTCGGGTGCCATGTGGTCGACCAGCGAACGGCGCACCATGTCCGACGCTTCGAGCAGCACGGCGCCGCGCCGCTCCGGACGCACCAGCGCCCATGCCATCTCGCGCGCCGCGGGCTCCAGGCTTTCGAGCACGAAGGCGATGTCGGCCGGATGGAAATGCGCCATGCGCTGCGCGAGCGCCGCCTGATGCTGGCGCGCGACGAGCTGGGCGACGACATCCTGCCTGCGGTTCTCCGAGCGCGACAGCAACTCGAGCTCGAGCGCCTGCCGCGACAGCAGCTCGATGACCTGGGCGCGCGCATGCTCGAGATGGCGATGATGCGGCGTCGTTTCGGGGCTGTCGGTCATCGGCGCGGAGCGGGCGGCGGACCCCGTGGGGCCGTTCTTCGGGTCGGCGCATTCTACGCCGGGCGCGTAGCCGTTCAGCCATGCTTTGCTAAAGTTGTTCGATGCTCATCCATGAAAGACGACAGGCGGGTCCCGCATGAGCGGCCGCCCACCTCCGCCGGCCGAGGCTCCGCGTCCGGAGGCCGGCATCGGCAATTTCCTGCGCATGTTCCGCTTCACCGGCCGCGCGCTGCGGCTGGTCTGGGCGACGAGTCCGGCATTGCTGTGTTTCCTCGTGCTGCTGACCGTCGCCGCCGGCGTGCTGCCGGCGGCGATCGCCTACGTCGGCGCGCGCATCGTCGACGCCGTGGTCGCGGCGATCGCGCTGGCGCGCGAGGCCGGCGCGCCGCACGGCTGGGCGCTCTACCGCGGCGTGATCGAGTGGGTGAGCGTCGAGGGCGTGCTGGTCGCCGCAGCCGGCGGCGCCTCGCGCATGCTGTCGCTGTGCCAGGCGCTGCTGCGCATCCGCCTCGGCCAGCAGGTCAACGTGATGATCCTCGAAAAAGCGCTGACGCTGGAGTTGACGCATTTCGAGGACGCGGATTTCTATGACAAGCTCAACCGCGCGCGCCGCGAGGCCTCGACGCGGCCGCTGTCGTTGATCATGAAGACTTCCGGGCTCGCGCAGAGCGCGATCGAGCTGGTCAGCTACGGCGCGCTGCTCTGGCAGTTCTCGCCGTGGGCCGTGACCATCCTGCTGGTCGCCGGCGTGCCTTCGTTCATCGCCGAGGCGAAGTATTCGGGCGAGGCTTTCCAGCTGTTCCGCCGCCGCTCGCCGCTCACGCGCATGCAGGACTATCTCGAAACCGTCCTCGCGCGCGAGGACCACGCCAAGGAAGTGAAGCTGTTCGGCCTTGGCCCGCTGCTGCTCGGCCGCTACAAGCGCATCTACGGCGATCTCTACCGCGAGCAGCGCAGCGTGGCGGTGCGCCGCGACGGCTGGGGCTTCGCGCTCGGCCAGTTCGGCGTCGTCGCCTACTACCTCGCGTACGCATGGGTGGCGCTGTCGACGGTCGCCGCGCGCATCACGCTCGGCCAGATGACGATGTACCTCGCGCTGTTCCGCAACGGCCAGGGCGCGGTGACGGCGATCCTGTCGGCGGTCAGCGGCATGTACGAGGACAATCTCTACCTGTCGACGCTGTACGAATACCTGGAGACGCCGGTGACGCCGCCGGCCGGCACGGCGTTGAAGGGCCCGAATCCGCAGGACGGCATCCGCTTCGAGCACGTCTGCTTCACGTATCCGGGCAGCGAGTCGCCGACGCTGCACGACATCGACCTGCACATCCGTCCGGGCGAGTCGCTGGCGCTGGTCGGCGAGAACGGCGCCGGCAAGACCACGCTGATCAAGCTGCTGACGCGGCTCTACGTGCCGACGCGGGGCCGCATCACGCTCGACGGTCTCGACCTGCAGGACTGGAACGAGGACGCGCTGCGCGCGCGCATCGGCGTGATCTTCCAGGACTTCGCGCGCTACCAGTTCACGGTCGGCGAGAACATCGGCGTCGGCGACGTGCGGCACTTCGATGACACGGCGCGCTGGCGCGAAGCGGCCGACAAGGGCATGGCGACGCCGTTCGTCGATACGCTGCCGAACCGCTTCCACACGCAGCTCGGCAAGTGGTTCCGCGAGGGGCGCGAGCTGTCCGGCGGGCAGTGGCAGAAGATCGCGCTGTCGCGCGCGTTCATGCGCACGCAGGCCGACGTGCTGGTGCTCGACGAGCCGACCTCGGCGATGGATGCCGGCGCCGAGGCCGAGATCTTCGCGCATTTCCGCGCGCTGATGCGGGACCGTATCGCCATCCTGATCTCGCACCGTTTCTCGACGGTGCGCATGGCCGACCAGATCATCGTCGTCGACAACGGCCACATCGTCGAACGCGGCGATCACGCGGCGCTGATGAAGGTCAACGGCATCTACGCGCACCTGTTCTCGCTGCAGGCGCGCGGCTACCAGTAGCGGGCTTCGCCACTGCGGGCGAGGCGCCCCGTCAGGAGAAGGAGACACAGCATGACGATCGAACGCTCGGGTTCCGCGGTCTGGAGCGGCGGACTCAAGGACGGACGCGGCGCCATCTCCACGCAGAGCGGTGCGCTCAAGGCGCATCCGTACGGATACGGCCAGCCGTTTCGAGGGCGTCGCCGGCACCAATCCAGAGGAGCTGATCGGCGCCGCGCACACCGGCTGCTTCACGATGGCGCTGTCGCTCGCCCTGGGTGAGGCCGGCTTCACTGCAGAGAAGCTGGAAACGACGGCGACCGTCGCGCTCGAGAAAGGCGAGGGCGGCTTTTCGATCCCGGCGATCAAGCTGGTGCTGAAAGCGAAGGTGCCCGGCATCGACGACGCGACCTTCCAGGAAGTCGCGGCTGGCGCCAAGGCCGGCTGTCCCGTCTCGAAAGTCCTGCGTGCCGACTCACGCTCGAGGCGACGCTCGTTTAGCGCGCCGCGCAGCGGCTTGCGTGCGGTCCGCAATTGGTGGTGCGCCATTGGCGGTGCGCTGACGAGAAGTGTCGCTTGGCGGCATCAACAAGCAGATGCCGATCGAGCTGCCGTGGGAAAATGAACTCGGCATGCCGGTCGCCGGCGGTCCGCTGATCACGGCGGGCGACCTCGTTTCCATCGGCTATTCGATCGACGGCAGCCTGCGCGCCTTCGATAGTATTCCGGGCCGCGGCCACCGCCTTTCCGAGCGGATTGGCGATCTTTTCCTACGCTGAACACACAAAAGGCACGCTAAAGTCCGCCCGCCACATGCACGCAGAAGGAGCTGCGCAATGAATTCATGCAGCGAGAGGAGACTTTTGCAGCAAGACCCGGATTTTCAGTGGGCGCTATGGGCTGCCGCTTTCTGCTTTCCGATCGGTCTGATGCTGGGCGCAATCTTCGGCGGCTGAGGCTTCGGGGGGCGGTACCGTTTTGGGTGGGACTGCCTCAGAGTATTCGTCTTGCTAGCCGGTGCAAGAGCCGGATGTCCCCGGACGCTATGGGATGTAAAAGGACGATGACTCAAAGAAAAATCGCGCGAAAACGCGGTTTTCTGTACGTTCTGGGACGCCGGGGACACAACCGAAGATTGATCATATCCAATTGAATAATAAAAATATTATTCAGTTCATCATTCAGTGTTACCCGAAAAGTTACCCGACCAGCGAAAAGTGACCATCAATTTTCAGGTCATCTTCCGCCGTCGGGCGCCCATTGTGGCGAGCATCCTTCATCGCTCTGTCCGACGAACGGCTGGCGGTGGTGCGGCGAAGCCGCAAGCTTTGCGCAAATGCTCGCGGAGCGAGGCGGGGGCGGCGGCGGTTCTTTTTCCGCTGACCTTCGAGTGTCGAAGGAATCGCCAAGTAACGAGGGGGCCGATCGGTCGGGCACGGTGGTGCGGCGCAGCCGCAAGCCGCATGGGCGGGAGGGGAATACGTGGGGCCGCTGACCCGACCTCTACCCGTCAGCGGGAACAGCGGGAACAAGCGGGAACAGGAGTAGGGATATATATGTATGTGTCTTGATAACTCATTCATACATATACACTTTCTCCCTCTTTCCCTTGCCTTTCATCTGTTCCCCTTGCCCTCACCTGATTGGGAACATTGCGGGAACAAGCCGGGAACGCAACGCCGTTGCCATTGCCCCGCATGGTCAAGCTAGAGGTTTTCGGAAGCTCTCCGCATCCGCAACAGAAAACGCCCCAGGAGGACCCAAGGGCGGATGCTGGTGTTGCAGTGCTGTTGCGTTGACGCGGAAAAGAAAGCCCCTACCGCCCCCATCCCGTCAGCGCGGCGGCGTCCTCAAAGGCAACAGCTAGTGAACGCTGGCGCCGTACAGACGAGCGCCGTCAAGCGCGTAGAACGGAATGGGCCTGTCGAAGCCGGGCACGCGATGCTTGGACGTATACCGCGCGCCGTCACCCTCGCGGCGCCACAGGATGCCGGCAGCGGCAAGGGCCTTGCACACCTCAACGTGGTCATAGCCCTTGCAGATTTCGCCTTTGAATTTCTCAGGGAAGCATAGATACAGCGTCGAGCCGTTGCTCTGTTTGCGGAAGCCTGCGCGGTACATGATGCGGGCCTCATGCTCGTCGCTGCCCGCAGGGGCGTCCGCAGTCGCCGCGCGGTCGATCTCTTGGAACTGGCTGCCGCCGTGTTCCTCAATGAAGCGGCGCACCTGAGCCACCATGTCCGCCGGTTCCTTGGCGCCTGCCGTCCCGCGTTTCTCAAGCCAAGCGCCGAACGCATCGGCGGCGGCAAACTCAACATCCTTGTACTGCCAGCCGGTCAGGCCGTACCCCGTCGCCAGCTCGCCAGCGAAGGCGACGAGACCGAAGCGCGCGGCGACGCGCTGAACTTGGCCGTCGGCATTGAGCGGACAGACGTATTCCACGAAATTGCGGACGCGCTCGCGTGCATCGGATGCCACTGGCTGGCGATTACGCGCGACGTGCTCGACGAACCGCGGGCCGGCGTACCCATAGTGCTGCGCCGCGGATTCCACCAGCGCACCGGCCAGCGCGCGCGGGCTGTCGTACTCGCCCGCTGAATCGAACAGCCCGTAGCCCTTGCCCGCGTCCGCCGGGACTTCCACCATGCGCACCTCATGACCGGGGCGGTCTCTTTGTCCTGACGCGTTGATCTGCGCGGCGCTGCCAACCTCGCCGGTGGATAGCAGCAGCACGCGGAACATGCGCGAGGCTCGCGACCCGCCTTCGCGCCGCGCACGCTGCTTGCCGCGCCCGTTGGCGAGCATGTACGCCACGTCGCCGACGATGCGCGGATCGGCCTGCCCGATCTCGTCGAGGCACAGCAGCGAATCGTTGTAATCCTCGGCGAGGGCTTCGAGCCCGTTATCGGTCGTGCGCCACTGCCGCCAGTAATGCGAGGGATGACCCCACACCGTTGATGCCAAGCGCAGGGCCGTCGTCTTGCCCGAGCTGCTACCGCCGACGAGATGAAAGCCGCCCGACTCGGCGCCGGCCAGCTCGATCAGCGGCCCCGCGAACGCGCAGGAAAGGGCGAACATCGCACGGCGGTGGGACCCGGCCGGCTTCGACACGGAATCCCGCCATCCCTCAAGCGTGCCAGCCTGCGCATAGGGGCTTTGCCCGTCGGATTCCGAAGCGAAATAGAAGCGCTCCGAACCATCACCACCGAAGCTTTGTCGAGGCAGAACGTACACCGTGCCTTGCCAGCCGGTGCGCTGCACGCAGCGCGCGCGAGAGGCCGGCGTCGTGTGCATGAGATATTCCATGAGCTTGCGCTGCGCCATCGAATCGAGCCCGATGCGCGGCAGCCCTTCGGACAGCAGGCGCCCGCGCAGATCGTCGCCCTTGCCGCCGCCGAACAGCGGCGCGGGCAGCACAAGTTCCTTGCGCTTGCCGTCCACGTTCATGAAGTTGACGAGGCGGCCGTAACCGGCGTCCTGCGGATCGCGCGTCACGGCCTCGACGTGCAGTGGCGAGCACAGAAACATCGGGTCTTTCTCGCGCCAGCGCCCGGCCTTGTCCTGATACATGCCGATCCAGAACACGCCGGCCGGCGTAACCTCGAACCGCTCGCCGGCATGGTCATCGGGCGGCGGCGGTGGTGCGCCTGCCGGCGGCGGCAAAGCTTGCGGCTGCGCCGCACCACCAGGCCCGGCGATCTGCGGCTCGACGCACGACGCCAACGCAACCGACAGCCGGTCAGCGACCGCGCGCAAGCCATGCACCGCGGCGTAGTCATTCCAGTCCGTGCCACGCTCGCCCTCGGCGAAGTCGGGCGCGCACACCACCGCGCCGACGGCCTGCGCCGCCGTCTGCGCTTTCGTCAGGCCTGGATTGCCGTCCGTGCGGTGATCGTTGTCAGCCGCCAAGACAATCACCGCTTCGGGCCGTGCCTTGCGTACCGCTTTCGCGACACTCAGCAGATTGCCGGCGTCGAAGGCGACCACCACCGGCCAGCCCGTGGCCTCCCGCACGCTGGCGCCCGTGGCGTAGCCCTCGACGATCGACACAACATCCGGCGCGCCGGGCTCGCCGCCGATCTCGAAGAACGCGCCGGACTTCGCCGTCCCGGTCAGGAACATTTTGCCGCCGTCCGGCTTGATGAACTGAAGCCCGACCCGCACGCCATCTTTCAGGACCGGCACCAACAGGCTGTCGCGAAGCTGCCGCAGCCCGTAGGCCCGCACACGCTTGGACACCAGATAACGATGATCCGCATGTACGGATTCGCTGGCTTCGTTCCAAAGCTTCAGCGCCTTGGTGCACGCCTGGTCATGCATGGCCGCCTGTTCAGCCGCGCGGGCCTTCTCGGCGGCGGCCTGACGCTTGCGCATTTCGGCCTGTTCATCATCCGTCAGCTTGCGGCCGATATTGGCCTGCCACTTCTCTTTGATGTCGCGTTTGTAGCAGCCGAACAGGCCAGCGGGCACCCCATCGGCGTGCAGGACGTAAAAACCGTTCTTGGAGCCGGCCTTGTCGCCTTCTACGCGGAAGCGCTCAAGTTTTCCGCTCGCGACGATCTGCGCGGCCGTCTCGATGCCGGCCGCGCGCATCGCGGAAACGAACTGCGACAGAACATCCGCCAAGGAAAGAAGGGGGCTCATCATGGAGTCCGCACACTCCAACTGACGCAGATCGTCAGAATAGGAGCGGCGACCAGATCAGCCTCAGCGGCTGCCCCCAGGTCGCAAATCCTGCGCATCGCAATCGCTGGGTCTTCCGTCTGCGCTACACGGTCGCTCAGGTTCTCCATTGCGGTCTTCCGCTCCGGCGGCACTGCTGCCCGCGCTTGGATACGCGCGATCAGGTCCAAGGCGCTCACGGTGCCCCCTGTCCGTAGAAGAACCGCCCGCTGTTCACGCTGAAATCGACGGCGGAGCTTGCATCCTTGGTGATCCCGGCAACACGAGCGTTGCCGCCATCAAGCTGAATGCGCACTAAGCCACCCACATGAACATCCTGCGGCGATGGTTGAACCTCACTGGTTTGCGCTCGCTGACCGGGCGCACCGACCTCGCGCCACGGAATGCCCTCGATTTCTTCTTTTGGCTGTGCGGGCTGCTTGATCTCGCGCCACGGAATGAACTGGTCGCTTCCCTTCACAGCGTCATCCGCTGGCGTCCACACGCTTTTCAGGGCACGCATCTTTGAAATGCGTTTCTGCACGTTCGGATCGGCAAGGCGGGCTCTTGAATCGTCCGTCAGCTCAACGCCGGGCGTTGAAGCGATTTCGTCAGAATCCGGCTGCACACCCGTTTTATTGAGGATGAAGCGCGTCGCCTTGTAGACAGCGTAAATGCCCCACATCGTGGCGATGATCGGCGCAAGTGCCGCCTGCATGGCGATGGCTTCCGCCGTAATTGCTGCCAGCCCCGCAAGAGCCGCAGGAGCGGCCGCAGCGAGGGTTAGAAGCCCGCCAGCAAATGAGGCGAGGCCCGCTAGCGCGCCCACGATCTGCGCGCCGGCCCAGATGTAAATGAGCTTGTCGTATCCACCCAGCGCGTTCGCAGCACGATCAGAAATGGAAATGAGCTTCAGCAGGGCGGGCGCGAGCTGCGTTGCCATGTTCCATAGGCCGGAAAGTCCGCCTTGCAGTTTCCGCGACCAATCTTCCGCGATCTTCTGTAGGGAACCGTTTTGCGCCATCTCGTTGAGATGGGCCAGGATGCCATCGAGCTTTCCTTTCATGAACTCGAAAAGGCCGGCGTTCATGACCATGAGGCGGAAGCGGGTCCACTGATCCATGAGATTGCCGACCATGCCACTCCATGTAGACGACGCAGATTCTGCCGCGCCCTTCGAGCTTTTCCCCATTTCATGGATCAGCGCTTTGATCGCGTCGCGTCCCAGCCTGCCAGCGGAGGAAAGTTGAATGAGCTGCGCTGTCGATAACCCGGTGGCCTTGGCTAAAAGCTCCCAGACGGGGATCCCACGCTCCATGAGCTGCATGGCCTCTTCGCCCTGCAACTTTTCCTTGCTCCATGCCTGCCCGAGTGCCAGGACGATGCCGGACATTTCCTCTTGTCCGCCGCCCATCTTTGCCGTGATATCGGCAATCGACGAAAGCGTGCCGTCGAGCGGATCAAGGCCGAAAGCCTTGAGCTTCACGAAGGATTGCATTAGAGCACCTAACAAAAAGAGTGGATAGCTGTCAGAATGCCTCGCAACTTGCTG
>JASGFY010000004.1:0-98234 GCA_047605265.1 Solimonas sp. | reverse complement strand
CACGGGTGCCGCCGATGGACGGCCCCCGTGGCACGCCAGCCTCAGAGCACGATGGGGAACGCCCCGGCGCCCGGGTAGCGGGCGCGGTTGCCGAGCTTGCGCTCGATGCGCAGCAGCTGGTTGTACTTGGCCATGCGGTCCGAACGGCACAGCGAGCCGGTCTTGATCTGCGTGGCGGTCGTGCCGACGGCGATGTCGGCGATCGTCGCGTCCTCCGTCTCGCCGGAACGGTGGGACACGACGCTCGTGTAGCCGGCGTCGGTCGCCATCTGGATCGCTTCGAGCGTCTCGGTCAGCGTGCCGATCTGGTTCGGCTTGATGAGGATCGAGTTGGCGATGCCGCGCACGATGCCCTCGGCGAGGATTTTGGTATTGGTCACGAACAGATCGTCACCGACCAGCTGCACCTTGTTGCCGAGCTTTTCGGTCAGGATCTTCCAGCCCTTCCAGTCGCCCTCCGCGCAGCCATCCTCGATTGAAATGACCGGGTACTGGGCGGCGATACCGGCGAGGAAGTCGGCGAACTGCTCGCTGGTGAAGCTCTTGCCCTCGCCGTGCAGCGCGTACTTGCCCTTCTCGTAGAACTCGCTCGACGCCACGTCCAGACCCAGGTAGACGTCCTTGCCCGGCTTGTAGCCGGCCTTCTCGATCGCCTCGATCAGCACGTCGAGCGCGGCGACGTTCGACGGCAGGTCCGGCGCGAAGCCGCCCTCGTCGCCGACCGCGGTATTGAGCTTGCGGCTCTTCAGCACGCCCTTCAGCGTGTGGAAGATCTCGGCGCCATAGCGCAGCGCTTCCGAAAAGCTCGGCGCGCCGACCGGCAGGATCATGAACTCCTGGATGTCGACGTTGTTGTCCGCGTGCGCGCCGCCGTTGATGACGTTCATCATCGGCACCGGCAGCGTCACGCTGGAAATGCCGCCGAGGTGCTGGAACAGTGGCAGGAAGTTTTCCTCCGCTGCCGCCTTGGCCGTCGCCAGCGAGACGGCAAGGATCGCGTTGGCGCCGAGCTTCGACTTGTTCTCGGTGCCGTCGGCCTCGATCATCGCCGCGTCGACGACGGCCTGCTCCTGCGCGTCGAGACCGATGACGACCTTGGCCAGCGCACCCTCGACGTTGGCGACCGCCTTCGTCACGCCCTTGCCCGCATAGCGCGCCTTGCCCTTCCGGGGCGCGCCGTCGCGCAGCTCGACCGCCTCGCGCGTGCCGGTCGACGCGCCGCTCGGCGCCGCCGCGCGGCCGACCGCACCGGATTCCAGCTCGACTTCGGCTTCGACGGTCGGGTTGCCGCGCGAATCGATGATTTCGAGAGCGGTGACTTTGACGATCTTCGACATGGGTGCGACGAGCTCCGGCTGCGTGGATGACGGTGCAAAAAGATTGTGAATTCTAGCCTGCGCGATGCTGCGCGTCATGACCGCAGCGGTGGCGAAGGCCGGCCTTCATTCGTTGACGCCCCGCAAGGCGTCGCGGACACTGCCGCGAATTCACCATCAGACCCGAACATGTCCGCGACCATCCACATCCAGAACATCGCCGTCGACAATTCGGCGCCGTTCGTCCTTTTCGGCGGCATCAACGTCCTCGAATCGAAAGATCTCGCCCTGCGCGCCGCCGCCGAATATGTGCGCGTGACGCACAAGCTCGGGATTCCTTACGTCTTCAAGGCCAGCTTCGACAAGGCCAACCGCTCGTCGATCCACTCGTATCGCGGCCCCGGCCTCGAAGAAGGCCTGAAGATTTTCGAGGCGGTGAAATCCGAGTTCGGCGTGCCGCTGATCACCGACGTGCATGAGCCGTGGCAGGCCGCGCCGGTCGCCGAGGTCGTCGACGTGCTGCAACTGCCGGCGTTCCTCGCGCGGCAGACCGATCTCGTGGTGGCGCTCGCCAAGACCGGGCGCGTCGCCAACATCAAGAAGCCGCAGTTCCTGAGCCCAGCACAGGTCGGCAACATCGTCGAGAAGTTCCGCGAGGCCGGCAACGGCAACATCATCCTCTGCGACCGCGGCACCTGCTTCGGCTACGACAATCTCGTGGTCGACATGCTCGGCTTCGGCGTCATGAAGAAGGTCACGGGCGGCCTGCCGGTGATCTTCGACGTTACGCACGCGCTGCAGCAGCGCGACCCGGGCGCGGCGGCTTCCGGCGGTCGTCGCGCGCAGGTGCTCGATCTCGCACGCGCCGGCATGGCGACGGGGCTGGCCGGCCTGTTCCTCGAAGCGCACCCGAATCCCGACGAAGCCAGGTGCGACGGCCCGAGCGCCCTGCCGCTCGACAAGCTGGAGCCGTTCCTCGCGCAGCTCAAGGCGCTCGACGAACTCGTCAAAGGCTTCGCGCCGCTGGAAATCGCGTAACGACCCGCGCGGCCGCGCGTCGCTTTACGCGACCTTCACCGGCGACGCAGCGGGCGCGACCGGCGCGATCTGCGCCGGCTGGTGCGCCAGATGGTGCTCGCGCGCCGCCTTGACGAAGCCCTCGAACAGCGGATGGCCGTCGCGCGGCGTCGAGGTGAACTCCGGGTGGAACTGGCAGCCGACGAAGAACGGATGCTTCGGCAGCTCGATCATCTCGACGAGCTCGTTCTCGGCCGACTCGGCGACGAGATCCATCCCGTTGTCGGACAGCGCCTTCTTGTAGTTGTTGTTGAATTCGTAGCGGTGACGGTGACGCTCGCGAATGATCTCGGCGTTGTACATCGCGCGCGACCGGCTGCCGGCGCGCAAGCGGCAGGCCTGCGAGCCGAGGCGCATGGTGCCGCCCTTGTTCGACGCCTCGTCGCGCGTCTGCACCTCGCCGGTTTCGTCCTGCCACTCGGTGATGAGGCCGATGACCGGATCGGGCGTCTTGAGATCGAATTCCGTCGAGTGCGCGCGCAGCAGGCCGCAGACGTTGCGCGCGTATTCGATGACGGCGACCTGCATGCCGAGACAGATGCCGAGATACGGAATCCGGTTCTCGCGCGCATAGCGCGCCGCCATGATCTTGCCTTCGACGCCGCGCTCGCCGAAGCCGCCCGGCACGAGGATCGCGTCCATGCCCTGCAGGATGCGCGCGCTCTGCGTCTCCACCGCTTCGGATTCAATGTAGCGGATCTTCACGCGCGTGCCGGTGTGCAGGCCGGCGTGCGCGAGCGCCTCGTTCAGCGACTTGTAGGCGTCGGCGAGGTCGACGTACTTGCCGACCATCGCCACCTGCACTTCCATGTCGGCCTTCTGGCGCGCCTCGACGACGCGTTCCCAAGCCGACAGGTCGGCTGGACGCGCGTCGAGACCAAAGTGGTCGACGACGATCTGGTCCAGATTCTGCTGGTGCAGCCAGGCCGGAATCTTGTAGATGTCGTCGAGATCGAGCGCGGCGATGACGGCCTGGTACGGCACGTTGGTGAACAGCGAAATCTTGCGCCGCTCGGCATCCGGGATCGGCCGCTCGGTGCGGCAGATCAGCACGTCCGGCTGGATGCCGATGCCGCGCAGTTCCTTGACCGAGTGCTGCGTCGGCTTGGTCTTCAGCTCGCCGGACGCCTTCACGTACGGCAGCAGCGTCAGGTGCAGAAACATCGAATCCTTGCGGCCGAGCTCGACCGCCATCTGGCGGATTGCCTCGAGGAACGGCAGCGACTCGATGTCGCCGACCGTGCCGCCGATTTCCACCATGCAGATGTCGGCGCCGGCGGCGCCGCGGCGGATCGCCGCCTGGATCTCGTCGGTGATGTGCGGGATCACCTGCACGGTCTTGCCCAGATAATCGCCGCGGCGCTCCTTCTCGAGCACGTTGCGGTAGATCTGGCCGGTGGTGACGTTCGAGTGGCGCGTGGTCTTGCCACGCAGGAAGCGTTCGTAGTGGCCGAGGTCGAGGTCGGTTTCGGCGCCGTCCTCGGTGACGAACACCTCGCCGTGCTGGAACGGGCTCATGGTGCCCGCATCGACGTTGATGTACGGGTCGAGCTTGATCATGCTGACCTTGAGTCCGCGCGACTCGAGGACGGCACCCAGTGAAGCGGCGGAAATGCCTTTGCCGAGAGAGGACACCACGCCCCCGGTGACAAAAATGAATCGCGTCTGATGCGGCGCGTCGGGCATGGGAAGAACAATACGGTGGGTTTCTGCAATTTTACGCCGCGGGGGCGCATGCACTCAACGCGGGCAAATACCCGGAAGCTGAACGTGCGCCTTACGAACCCGCGCCCGGCAGGGCGGTCTGCCACCGCGGATCCAGTCCGAGCGTCACCGCGCGGGTGTTGCGCCAGTAGCCGGCGACGGCGACCAGCTGCCCGTTTTCGTAGAGCAAAGGCATGCGCGCCCGGACCCACGGCGGCAGGCCGCGCGCCTGGCAGAGCTGCTTGAGGCTGCGCGCGTGCGCGGCGCCGTGCGGCTTCAGACGTTCGCCGCCGCCGGCGAATCGCACGCTCAGGCCCGGCGGCGGCGCACCGGAAAGCAGCAGCCGGCCGAGCCCGGCCGGCAAGGGCAGCGCACGCCGCCGGGCCGGCCAGATCCGCTCGCCCGGCTCCGGCGGCGGCGGCAAATGATCGAGCAGGTACAGGCGATCGCGGTAACGGCGCAGCTCGCCGTGTTCATGGCGCAGCAGCGGCTGCGCATCGCCGCGCGCAGCCAGCACCTCGCGCTCGAGCCGCGCCAGGCGGGCCTCCGACGGCGCCGGCCAGCCGCGCGCGACCCAGGCGTGATACAGCGCGTTGCGCCGCCGCGGCGGCGACAGTGCCAGCAGGGCGGCGATCGACCAGCCGTCCCGGTCGTGCGCCGCCTGCAGGTCGATCGCCGCGAGATCGGCCGCCAGCGATCCGGCCTCCGCCGCGCGCTGCGCGAGGCGCGCCAGGCTCACGGTCGCCTGCGGCCAGTGCCGTTCGAGCCGCGGCACGATCTCGGCACGCAGGTAGGAGCGCGCGTAGCGCGCATCGGCATTGTGTGGGTCGTCGATCCAGCGCAGGGACCGCGCCTCGGCCCAGGCGCGCAGCGCGGCGCGCGGCGTGTCGAGCAGGGGCCGCCAGAGCCGGCCCTTGCCCAGCGGCGCGAGCGCGGGCATCGCCGCGAGCCCCGCGACGCCGGTGCCGCGCAGCGCGCGCAGCAGCACGGTCTCGGCCTGGTCGTCGCGCTGGTGCGCGGTCGCGAGCAGATCGCCGTCGCGCAGCAGCGCCGCGAACGCCGCATAGCGCGCCGCGCGCGCGGCGGCTTCGGGGCCCTCGCCCGCATCGCGCACGCTCACGCGCTTCACCGTCAGCGGCACGCCGAGTTCGCGGCAGGCGCGCCGCGCATGGCGCACCCAGTCGTCGGCAGATTTCTGCAAGCCATGATGGACGTGGACGGCGCGCAGGTTCCGCACCTGCCGCTCGCGCAGCAGATGCAGCAGCACCGATGAATCGAGTCCGCCGCTGAACGCGACCCAGACGCGGGCACGCGGGCCGCATTCCGGCAACTCGATCTTCACTGGCGACTCCTAGCCCTCTCCCGCGAGGGAAGAGAGGCTGAAGTACCCCATCAATGCAGGACTTCGTAGCTGCCGTACGACATCAGGCGCTGATAGCGTGCCGCCATCAGCTTGGTGATCGGCGTGTGGCGCAGGCGCTCGAGGTTCGCCGTCAGTTTCTGGCGGACCGTCGCCATCATCGACGCCGGATCGCGATGCGCGCCGCCGAGCGGCTCCGGCACGATCTCGTCGATCAGCTGGTGCTCGTACAGATCCGGCGCGGTGATGCGCATCGCCTCGGCGGCTTCCGGCGCACGGCTGGCTTCCTTGAACAGGATCGACGCGCAGCCTTCCGGCGAGATCACCGAGTAGATGCTGTACTGCAGCATCATGATGTGGTCGGCGACGCCGATCGCCAGCGCGCCGCCCGAACCGCCCTCGCCGATCACCGTCGCCAACACCGGCGTGCGCAGCTTGGCCAGCTCGAGCAGATTGCGGGCGATCGCCTCGGACTGGTTGCGCTCCTCGGCGTCGATGCCCGGATAGGCGCCCGGCGTGTCGATGAAGGTCAGCAGCGGGAGATTGAACTTCTCGGCGAGCTTCATCAGGCGCAGCGCCTTGCGATAGCCCTCGGGCTTCGGCATGCCGAAGTTGCGGTAGACGCGCTCCTTGGCGTCGCGACCCTTCTGCTGGCCGAGAACGACGACGGCCCGGCCTTCGAGGCGTGCGACGCCGCCGACGATGCTCGGATCGTCGGAAAAATGGCGATCGCCGTGCAGCTCCTCCCAATCGGTGAACAGCGTCTTGATGTAGTCCAGCGAATACGGGCGCTGCGGATGGCGCGCCAGTTGCGCGACCTGCCAGGGCGTCAGCTTCGAGAACACGCTCTCGGTCAGCTGGCGACTCTTGACCTCGAGGCGCGAGATTTCCTCGGTCAGGTTAACGCCGCTGCCGGTCGTCGCGAAGCGCAGCTCTTCGATCTTCTGCTGGAGTTCGGCGATCGGCTGTTCGAAATCCAAATAGTTGAGGCTCATCGTCGGGAGTCGTCCACTGTCATTCGTCGTCGTAGGCGCCGCCGCCCGAAAAGCGGCGGTCGGGAATCGGCGGCTGGAAACGCTTGTACTGCACTTTAACGCAATCGGCGCCCAGCGACTGCTGGATCGCCAGGATCGTCGCGTCGTCGAGGCGCAGCTTCCAGTCCATGCCGAACTCCAGCTCGCAGGCGGCGCGCGCGCCGCGGTAGCGGATGCCGACGACGGTCCGGCCGCCGCGCAGCGCGAGCAGGCGTTTGCGCAGCGCGGGCACCTCGTTCGCCGGCTTGCGCCAGTCGAGCGAAAGGTGCGTCGCGTAATCGCGCAGGACGTCGTCGAGCGAAAGGAATTCGGGTCCGTACAGGCGCGGCTCGGCCTCGCGGCCTTCGCGCGGCGGCGACAGGCCGATCTCGGCGACCGCGAACACCAGTTGGTCCGGCTTCACGAACGGCGCGTACTTCGCCCACTTGTCGGCGTCGATCCACGTCGACAGCTGCGCCGAGCGGTCGTCGAGCGTGACCTTGTAGCTGGCACCGCCGCGGCCGTCGCCCTTGAAGAAGCGCACGTCGGCGACCCAGGCCGCGAACATCAGCTTGCTGCGCGGCTGCCAAACGGGCTTGCCCGTGCCGTCGACCGGCTGCGGCACCGCGTGCTGGCGGATCAGTTCATGCAGGCGGCCGCTGCAAACCGCGCCGATGATCTCGCCGTACGCTTCGATCGGATGGCCGGACAGGTAGAAGCCGAGCGTGTCGCGTTCCCTGGCTAGCAGTTCGCGTTGCGACCAGTCCGGCTCCCGATCCGGCTGGACGTCGGGCACGGCCGGCTGCCCGGCCCGGTTCGCGCCACCGCCGAGCCCGAACAGATCGTTCTGCCCGGAATCGGCGCTCGCCGCCGTCGCCTCGGCGAGCTGCAGCGCCTTGGGCAGCGTCTTCAGCAGCGACGGCCGGTTGAGGCCGAAGCCGTCCATCGCCCCTGAGCCGATCAGCGCCTCGAGCACGCGCTTGTTGGCCTTTTTCGTGTCGACACGCTTGCAGAAGTCGAACAGATCCTGGAACGGTCCGTTCGCGTCGCGCTCGGCGATGATGCCTTCGAGGGCCGCCTCGCCGGCACCCTTGATGGCGCCGAGCCCGTAGCGGATCGCGCCGGGCTGCGGCACGATGAAGCGGAAGTCGCTGCGGTTGACGTCCGGCGGCAGCATCGTCAACCCCATGCGCAGGCACTCTTCGCGCATGGTGACGATGGTCTCGGTGTGCTGCATTTCGCAGGACAGCACCGCCGCCATGAACTCCGCCGGGTAATGCGTCTTCAGCCACGCGGTCTGGTAGGACACCAGGGCATAGGCGGCGGCGTGCGACTTGTTGAAGCCGTAGTTGGCGAACTTGTCCATCAGGTCGAAGACCTGCGTGGCGACGTCCGCCTCGACGCCGTGGCCGATCGCGCCGGAGGTGAAGACCTCACGTTGCTTATCCATCTCGGCCTTGATCTTCTTGCCCATCGCGCGACGCAGCAGATCGGCGCCGCCGAGCGTGTAGCCGGCGAGGCGCTGCGACATCTGCATGACCTGTTCCTGATAGACGAAGATGCCGTAGGTCGGTTGCAGCACCGCCTCCATCTGCGGATGCAGATAGGTCACCGGCGCGTCGCCGCGCTTGCGCGCGCAATACTCGGGGATCAGCTCCATCGGACCCGGGCGATACAGCGAGACGAGCGCGATGATGTCCTCGAAGGTGTCCGGCCTGAGGTCCTTCGACGCACGCTGCATGCCGGGAGATTCCATCTGGAACACGGCGGTCGTGTCGCCGCTAGCATACAGCGCGTAGGTGGCCGGATCGTCGATCGGCAGCTTGAGCACATCGATGCTGCGCTGGGACGTCTTCTCGATGTTGCCGACCGCCTCCTGGATCACCGTCAGCGTCTTCAGGCCGAGGAAGTCGAACTTGACGAGGCCGGCCGACTCGAGGTCCTTCATATCGAACTGCGTACGCATGCCGGCGCCGCCGGGTTCGCAGTACATCGGCGTGTAGTCGCTCAAAGGCTGCGGCGCGATGACCACGCCGCCCGCGTGCACGCCGACGCCACGCGTCACGCCTTCGAGCGCGAGGCCCATGTCGATGACGGCGCGCGTGTCCTCCTCGTTGTCGTAGCGGGCCTTCAGTTCCGGCACCGAATCGATCGCGTCGGCGAGCGTCGCGCCCGGCGTGCCGGGAATGAGCTTGGCGATCGAGTCGGCGAAGCCGTAGCCGTGGCCCATCACGCGCGCCACGTCGCGGATCACGCCGCGCGCCGCCATCGTCGCGTAGGTGATGATCTGGCCGACACGCTCGCGACCGTACTTGTGCGTGACGTACTCGATCACGCGGTCGCGGTTGTCCATGCAGAAGTCGACGTCGAAGTCCGGCATCGACACGCGCTCGGGGTTGAGGAAGCGCTCGAACAGCAGGTTGTACGGCAGCGGATCGAGGTCGGTGACCCTGATCGCGTAGGCGACCAGGCTGCCGGCGCCCGAGCCGCGGCCCGGGCCGACCGGGCAGCCGTTGTTCTTGGCCCACTCGATGAAGTCCGAGACCACGAGGAAGTAGCCGGCGAAGCCCATCTTCTCGATGATGCCCAGCTCGTAGGCCAGCCGCTTCCAGTATTCGTCCTCGGGCGCGGCGAGCGTGATGGCCTGGAAGCGCTCGCGCAGGCCTTCCTCGGAACGATGCCGCAGCCACGAGTTCGTATCGTGGCCATCCGGCACCGGGAAGTTCGGCAGGTGGTACGGCGGCGCGAACTTCAGCGTCAGCGAACAGCGGCGCGCGATCTCGACCGAGTTGGCCAGCGCTTCGGGCAGATCGGCGAACAGCGCCGCCATCTCGTCGGCCGACTTCAGGTACTGTTCTTCCGTGTAGTCGCGCGGCCGCTTCGGATCGTTGAGCACGCGGCCCTGCGCGATGCAGACGCGCGCCTCGTGCGAGTCGAACTCTTCCTTGCCGAGGAAGCGCACGTCGTTGGTCGCCACCAGCGGCACCTGCTCGTGACGCGACAGCGCGACGGCGGCGGCGACCCATTCGTCGTCGCCGAGGCGGCCGCAGCGCGAGATCTCCAGATACAGGCGTTGCGGGAACAGCGCGCGCAGATCGGCGAGCGCCTCGCGCGCCGTGACGACGTTGTCGGACGCCGCTGCGCGGAAAATCGCGCCGTCGCGGCCGCTGAGCGCGATCAGGCCGCCGGCGTACTCGCGCAGCCAGGCGCGCGCGACCAGCGGCGAGCCCTTGCCCTGCCCGTCGGTGTATGCCTTCGACAGCAGCTTGGCGAGGTTGCGATAGCCGCCGTCGTTCTGCACCAGCAGCGTCAGCCGCTCGGGACCTTCACCGCTGACGCGCGGCTCGAGCCAGACGTCGCAGCCGACGATGGGCTTGATGCCGGCGCCTTCGGCCGACTTGTAGAACTTCACCATCGCGAACACGTTGTTCTGGTCGGTGATGGCGATCGCCGGAAACTTCAGCTCGGCGGCCTTCGAGACCAGCGTCGCGCCGACGCCACCGCCCTTGCGCTTCGGCGGCTCGACGCGCACCACGCTGTCGGTCAGCGAAAACTCGGTGTGCAGGCGCAGATGGACGAAGGCCGGCGCATCGCTCATGCCGGCAATCCGTCCGGCGTCGTCGATGCATCGGCCGCCTGCGGATCGGCAGCGAACAGATCGGGCTGCGCGCAAGGCGCGAAGCTCAGCCGATGCAGCGCGCAGACGCCGAGGCGGCGCAGCGCGGCGAGATGGTCCGGCGTGCCGTAGCCCTTGTGCCTGGCGAAGCCGTAGCCCGGATAGTCGGCGTCGAGGCGCTGCATCTCGCGATCGCGCGCGACCTTGGCGAGGATCGAGGCGGCCATGATCGGCGCGTGGATCGCGTCGCCGTCGACCACGGCCTCGGCGCCGCACGGCAGCTGCGGCGGCAGGCGGTTGCCGTCGACCAGGCAGTGCAGCGGCGCCGGCTGCAGCGCGGCGACGGCGCGCTGCATGGCCAGCATCGTCGCGTGCAGGATGTTGAGACGCTCGATCTCCTCAAGCTCGGCGCGGGCGATCGCGAAGGCAACGGCGCGCCTGCGGATCTGCTCGAACAGCGACTCGCGCTCGGCCGGCCTGAGCTTCTTCGAATCGTCGAGTCCGCGGATGCCGTGGCCCTTGCCGAGAATCACCGCCGCCGCGTAGACCGGCCCGGCGAGGCAGCCGCGTCCGGCCTCATCGATTCCGGCGACGAGCGGAACGGTGTACGAAGCGATCGAGATACGGCGGGGCATACGGCGATTGTAGGTACTGCGACGGATGAAAACAGGCTTGACGAACGCGCCGGAAGAAGCGCGAAGGCCCCCGATCACGATCCGCCCTCAGCGCTGCAGCATGCCGGCGATGATGTCGGCGGCGCGCGCCGCGGCATCGCAGCGCAGCGTCGCGCGCACGCGGTCGAAGGCCGCCAGCTGGCGCGCGCGCGCCGCGCTGCCGGGCGCCAGCAGTTCGAGGACGGCGGCGGCGAGCTTGTCGGGCGTCGCGTCGTCCTGCAGCAGCTCCGGCACCGTCGGCTCGTCGGCGAGCAGGTTCGGCAGGCTGACGTATTGGGTCTTCAGCAGGCCCAGCTTCAGCAGCAGCCAGGCGGTGAACGGCGAACCGCGGTACGAGACGACCATCGGCCGGCCGACGAGCAGGCATTCGAGCGTCGCCGTGCCGGAGGCGATCAGCACCGCGTCGGCGGCGCGCATGACCTCGCGCGAACGGCCGTCGACCAGCGTCCAGACCAACTCCGGTGTGTGCGCGGCGATCGCCGCCTCCATCGCCGCGCGCAGGCCGGGCCTGGCGAGCGGCGTGACGAAGCGGATGCCCGGCACCTGCTCGGCGATCCGGCGTGCCGCCTCGGCGAACGGCGCGGCGAGATGCTTCAGCTCGGAGCCCCGGCTGCCCGGCAGCACGGCGACCGTCGGCGCCTCCGGCGGCAGGCCGAGTTCGGCGCGCGCGGCGAGCGGCGTGACCGAAGCATCGAGCTGGTCGGCGAGCGGATGGCCGATGTAGTCGGCGACGACGCCGCGCTGCGCGTAGAACGCAGGCTCGAACGGAAACAGGCAGAGGATGCGCTCGACGGCCCGGGCGATCGTCTTGACGCGACCGGCGCGCCAGGCCCAGACCGTCGGGCTGACGACATGCACCGTGCGGATGTCCTGCACGCGCAGCGCCCGCTCCACGCCGAGATTGAAATCCGGCGCGTCGATGCCGATGACGACGTCCGGCCGGTCGGCCGAGAAGCGCGCGATCAGCTCGCGGCGCAGGCGCAGGATGCGCGGCAGCGCCGGCAGCACTTCGGCGATGCCCATCACCGACAGCTGATCGATCGACGCGATCGCCTCGACGCCGGCGGCACGCATGCGCGGTCCGGCGACGCCGTAGAACTGCGCATCCGGCAGCCGCGCGCGCAGCGCGGCGACCAGCGCGCCGCCGAGCAGATCGCCCGACAGTTCGCCGGCCACGACGGCGATCTTCAGCGCCGTCATCCCCGGCGCCGCGCTGCCGGCAGCGCGATCACGACGCCGTCTTCGGCGCCTGGCGGGACTTCCATCGCTTGATCGCCGCCAGCGTCTTGGCGACGTGCTGGCTCGGATCCATCGCACTGTAGGTGTAGATGATCTTGCCGTCCGGCGTCACGACGTACGAGATGCGGCTGGCGTAGTTCACCAGCGGCAGCTTGGCATCGTAGGCCGTCATGATCTTGCTGTCGCTATCGGCGGCGACCGGAAACTTGCCGCCGCATTCCGACTGCGAAAACTTGTGCAGTGTGTCGATGTCGTCGTTCGACACGCCGATCACCGTCGCGCCGAGCGCTTTGTACTGATCCATCGCCTCGGCGAACAGATGCGCCTCGACCGTGCAGCCCTTGGTGAACGCCTTCGGATAGAAATAGACAACCACGGGTCCCTGTTTCAGGGCATCGGCGAGCGAGAACGAATAATCCTTGCCGGCCAGCGAGGCCGGCGCCGAGAAATCCGGCGCACTGGCCCCCACGTCGAGCGCCGCCGCTGCCGGCAGCGCGATACCGGCCCCGAGCGCTGCGGCCGCCAACCATTTGCTCAAACGCATGTCATGCTCCTCGGCCTGTGGCCTTTCCGCGAAAGTCTTCCGCACACGATCGCACGGTCCTCAGCGCTGCAAGGCGCGCTTCGAACCCTCGATGAACCTGAGCATGGTCGCGACATGCGCCGAAGCGGACGCCATCGTCGCCAGCTCCTGCTTGACGTTTTCCATCGTCTGGCCCGACAGGAAGATCAGCTTGTACGCGTCCTTGACCGCCGCGATGTCCTCGGCCGAGAAACCGCGTCGGCGCAGGCCCTCGGCGTTGATGCCGCGCGCCTTGGCCGGATAGCCGTGCACCAAGATGAACGGCACGACGTCGCGCGTGATGACGCTGCCGCCGCCGGTGAAGACGTGGCTGCCGATCTGGCAGTACTGGTGGATCAGCGTATAGCCGCCGCAGCCGACGTAGTCGCCGAGCAGCACATGGCCGGCCAGCGAGGTGTTGTTGGCGAGGATGTTGTGACTGCCGACGATGCTGTCATGCCCGATGTGCACCGCGTTCATGATCCAGTTGCGGTCGCCGACCCTGGTCAGGCCGTCCTCTTCCTTGGTCGTGCCGCGCTGGATCGTCACATACTCGCGGATCGTGTTGCCGTCACCGATCTCGACGCGCGTCGGATCGTCGGCCTTGGCCGTCATGTCCTGCGAGATCTCGCCGAGCGAGGCGAACTGGAAGATCTTGTTGTCGCGGCCGATCGTCATCGGCCCGCGCAGCACGACGTGCGGGCCGATCCACGTCCCGGCGCCGATCGTCACGCCGGCGCCGATGATGCTGTACGGCCCGACCTCGACCGTCTCGTGCAGCTCGGCACGCGGATCGACGATCGCCGTCGGATGGATGCGGCTGCTCACGATTCGACCTCGTCGTCGTAGCTGGCCTTGCGCAGCACGCACATGATCTCGGCCTCGCTGGCCAGCTCGTCGCCGACGCTGGCGCGCGTGCGGAATTTCCAGATATCACGCTTGTGTTTTTCTAGCTCGACGAAAAACGTCAGCGTGTCGCCCGGCGTGACCGGGCGCTTGAAGCGGCAGTTGTCGATGCCGGCGAAATAGAGCACGAGGCCGTCCCTGGCGGACAGGCCGGATTTGTGGATCGCCAGCAGGCCGCAGGCCTGCGCCAGCGCCTCGATCTGCAGCACGCCGGGCATCGTCGGCAGGCCCGGAAAGTGACCGGGGAAGAAGGGCTCGTTGAAGGTGACGTTCTTGATCGCCGTCAGCGTCAGCCTCTCTTCGTCGATCGCCGTGACACGGTCGACCAGAAGGAACGGATAGCGATGCGGCAGCAGCTTGAGGATTTCGCGGATATCAAAGGTTTTCGTCGTTATTGTCGTCATCGTCCTGTGACCCTTGGGGGAGACGGAGGTGTCGTTCGAGCCCTCGCAGGCGCTGCTCGAAACGACCGAGGCGCCGCACACGCGCCACGGTTTTGCGCCACTCGCGGGCCTCATCGAGCGGCAGGCCGGAGCCGTAGATGCCGCGCTTGCGGATCGAGTTCGTGACCATCGCCCGCCCCAGCACGATGACATCGTCGACGATCTCGATGTGGCCGCTGATGCCCACGGCGCCGCCAATCATACAGCGGCTGCCGATGCGGGTACTGCCGGCGATGCCGGTGTGCGCGGCAATCGCCGTGTGCGCGCCGATGCGGCAGTTGTGGGCGATCTGGATCAGGTTGTCGAGGCGCACGCCGTTGTCGATCACGGTGTCGTCGATCGCGCCGCGGTCGATGCAGGTGTTGGCGCCGATCTCGACATCGTCGCCGACGACGAGCGAGCCGAGCTGCGGCACTTCCTCCCAGCCGTTCGGCCCGCGTGCGTTGCCGAAGCCGCGCGAGCCGAGCACGGCGCCGGCCTGCACCTGGCAACGCACGCCGACGCGCACGCGCGGCCCGATCCAGACGCGCGCGACCAGCCGCGTGCGCGCACCGATCACGGCATCGCGCGCGACGATGCAGCCGGGGCCGACGTAGACGTCGTCGCCGAGCTGCGCGCCGTCTTCGATCACTGCTCCGGCACCGACGTGGCAGCCGGAACCGAGCGCGGCGCTCGCGGCGATCACGGCCGTCGCATGGAAACCGGCCTCGAACGCGCGGTCGGGATCGAACAGCGCGGCGATGCGCGCGTACGCCAGATACGGATCCGACGCGATCAGGCCGGCCGTCTTCAGCGCCGCCGCGTCGCGCGGATGGACGATGACGATGGCCGCCGCCGTCGTCGCCAGCTCGCCGCGCAGCTTCGGGTTGGCCAGAAAGCCGAGACCGTCCGCCTTGCCCGGCGTCAGGCCGCAGACGCCGGATACCGTCGTTGCCGGATCGCCGCTGGCCTGCAAGCCGAAGCGCTGCGCCAGATATTCGAGCGTGAAAGAGGCCATGGAACAGTAAAGGGTCGGAATCGCCAAAGCTTACGCACGCCGCGGCGGCGCGCAAACGGGAACGGCCTGCAGCGCAGGCCGTTCCTCGCACCCCGCCGCCGGCGCCGTCGCGGCACCGCCGGCCCGATACCGCGGCTTATTTGCCGCCCGCCACCGGCGCCGACTGCAGGCGCTTCAGCACGTCGTCGGTGATGTCGATCTCGGGCTTGGCGAACACCGGGTTCTCGACGATCAAATCGAGGTTCTTTTCCTTGGCGACGGCGTCGATCACGGTCTTGATCGCGCCCATGGTCTTGGCGAACTGATCCTGGCGCGCCTTGCCGAAGTCTTCCTGCAGCTGACGACCCTTGGATTCGAAGTCGATGCGGCGCGTCGTCAGGTCCTTCTCCTTCTTCGCGCGGTCGGCGGCTGCCATCAGATCGGCTTCCTTCTGGTAGGCGGCGATGTCGTCCTGAAGCTTCTTGCCCTCGGCCTGCAGATCGTTGTTGCGGCGATCGAACTGTGCCTTGAGCTGGTCCTGCATGGCCTTGAACTGCGGCGCCTTGTCGGCCAGGTCGGCCGAGCGCACGGCGCCGATTTTGATCTCGGCGAGCGCCGGCGTCGCAGCAACGGCGAGGATGATGCCGGCAACGGCGCCGGCAACCGCGGGGAACTTGCGCATCATGTCTCTCTCTCGGAAATGTAGTCGTGACAGCAGAAGCAGTTAGAAGCCTGAGCCGAAGGTGATCTGGAAGCGGTCCTGATCGTCGCCCGACTTCGGGTTGAGCGGGAACGCGTAGCTGAGGTCGAGCAGGCCGAGGAACGGCGTGAACCACGAAAACGCGATGCCGGCGGACTGCCGCAGCTCGGAGAACTCGAAGTCGTTCGGTTCGGCGAACACGTTGCCGACGTCCCAGAACGCCTCCAGGCGCGTCGACTTGCCGTCGCTCTCGATCGGCAGCGGGATGATGAGGTTGGTCTGCGCCGTCGTGCGCAGCTTGCCGCCGTACGGGTTGCCGAACAGGCTCGTCGGATGGTCGTGCGGACCGAGCGAGCCATCCTTGTAGCCGCGTACCGTACGCGGACCGCCGGCGAAGTAATTTTCCCACGGCGGCACGTCGCTGCCGCCGTAGCTGTCGACGTAGCCGATCGAGCCGTTGATTTCGGCGGTGAATTTCCAAATCAGCGGTATGTACTGTTGCGCGCGGTAGCTGAGGTTGTAGTACTCGAGGTCGCCGCCCGGCAGGGCGACGTCGGCGGTCAGCGCATGCAGCGCGCCGCGCGTCGCGAAGAACGTGCGGTTGCGCGAGTCGTAGCTGATGCCGGTGCGCAGCTGGTAGCTGAAGAACTGCGTGCCGTTGTCGATGACGAAATTGAGGATTTCGTCCGAGCTGCTCGCCGCGTACGTCTCGACCGCCGCGTCCTCGATGCCGAAGCCCGCGCGCAGGGCAATGAATTCCGACAGCGGAATGCCATACGTCAGGTTCGCGCCGAGCGTGTTGGTGGTGAAGCCGGTCGAGTAGCGGATCACCGATTCCGACCTGCGGTAATACGTCGCAACCGTCTGCGAGATGCCATCCTCGGTGAAGTACGGATCGGTCCAGGACAGGTTGACCGCGCGCGAGATCGCGTTGTTCTCGGCCTGCAGGTCGAGGCGGTTGCCGGTGCCGAGGAAGTTCGTATGCGTGACCTGGCCGGTGACCAGGAAGCCTTGCGAGCCCGAATAGCCGACGCCGAACTGCAGCGAGCCGGGCGGCCGCTCCTTGACCTTGAACGAGACGTCGACGAGATCGTCGCTGCCCGGCACCGGCTTGGTATCGACCTCGGCTTCCTCGATGAACGACAGGCGCGTCAGGCGCACGCGCGAACGCTCGATCGCCGATTTGGAATACGGTGCCGCTTCGAGCTGGCGCATCTCGCGGCGCAGCGTCTCGTCGTTGGTGCCGCTGTTGCCGGTGAAGACGATCTGGCGCACGTAGGCGCGCTTGCCCGGATCGACCATGTAGTTCAGCGAGACTTCCTTCTTCTCCTCGTCGACTTCCGGCAGCGGCGTGACCTTGGCGAAGGCGTAGCCGATGTCCGACAGCGCGGCCTCGATGCGGTCGGACGACTCGGTCGCTTCCTTGCGCGAGAAAATCTGGCCGGCCTGCGTCGACGTCAGCGCTTCGAGATAGCGCTCGTTGAGGATGGTGTTGCCCGAATAGTGGCGATCCTTGATCCTGTAGATGTCGCCCTCGGTGACGTTGATCGTCACGTAGATCGACTTCTTGTCCGGCGTCAGCGCGACCTGCACGGAATCGACCGAGAACTTCAGGTAACCGCGGTCCTGATAGTAAGACTGCAGCTTCTCGAGATCGCCGGACAGCGCCTGCTTCGAGTAACGGTCGCTCTTCTGGAACGGCACCCAGTTCGTGGTCTTCAGGCTCAGCTGGTCGAGCAGGTCCTGCGTCTTGAACGCATGGTTGCCGATGATGTTGATGTCGGTGATCTTGGTCACCGAGCCTTCGGTGACCTTGATGTCGAGCGAAACGCGGTTGTTCGGCTCCTCGGTGACCTTGGTGTCGATGCCGACGTCGTAGTAGCCGTTCGAGAAGTACTGGCGGCGCAGTTCCTGCTCGACCTGGTCGAGCAGATCGCGGCGGAACAGTTCGCCATCGGCCAGGCCGAGATCCTTCAGCGACTTCTTCAGCTCGTCGCCGCCGATCTTCTCGTTGCCTTCGATCTTGAAGGTCGAGATCGCCGGGCGCTCGACGAGCTTGACGACCAGCGCGTTGCCGTCGCGCTCGAGCTGCACATCCTGGAACAGGCCCGACGCATACAGCGCCCGGATCGCCTGCGTCGATGTCGAATCGTTGAGTTCGTCGCCCGCGGTCAGCGGCAGGTACGTGAGCACCGTGCCGATCTCGAGGCGCTGCAGGCCCTCGGCGCGAATCTCGGAAATCTTGAAGGGCTCGAAAGCATGAGCACGTACCGTCAGCGCCAGCGCGGCCAGAGCCGTGGCAATGGCCGTCTTGGAAGTCTTGAGTCTTTTCACCGGCTTTTTTCTTTAGATCAGTTCAGCAGGCGCACGATATCGTTGTAAAACGCGAGTCCCATCAGCAAGGCCAGCAGCGTCAGACCGATGCGCTGCCCCGCTTCCTGAGCCCGCTCGGAAAGCGGCGAACCTTTCAGTGCTTCCACGCCGTAATACAGCAGATGACCGCCATCCAGCACCGGCACCGGCAGCAGGTTGAGCACGCCGAGACTGACACTGACCATCGCCATGAAGCTGAGAAACGCAACCCATCCGACTTGCGCCGAATAACCCGCGACCTGCGCGATCTGGATCGGACCGCTGACGTTCTTGACCGACACCTCGCCGGTCGCCATGCGCCACAACATGCGCAGGCTCAACGTCGACATCCGCCAGGTCTCTGACGCCGCGCGCGGGATCGCCTCGAGCGGGCCGGACTGGCTGACGGCGCGCAAATCCTGCCACAAGTTCCCGGGGTTCGCCACGCTCGCGCCGAAGCGGCCGACCGGCTGGCCGCCTTCTTCGGCACGACCGAGGATCACCGTCAACTCGAGCGCGTCGCCGGCGCGGCGCACGCGCACCTTGGCCACCTCGCCCGGATGCGCGCGAACCCAGCCGGCCCACTGCTGCCAGGAATCAATGTTCGTGCCATCGAAGCTCAGCAGTTCGTCGCCGGGTCTGAAGCCGGCGGCCTCGGCGGCGCTGCCGGCGATGACCTGATCGAGCACGGCCGGCAGTTTCGGCTGGAACGGCTCCAGGCCCAGATCGTCGAACAGATACTCCGGATCGATGCGCACGCCGGACAGCGGCAGCACGACCGAACGCAGGCGGCCGTCGGCCGACTTCACTGTCAGCGGCAGATCGCTTCTGTCCAGGGTGCGCTCGATGATCTCGGTGCGCAGCTCGGTCCACGTCGGGATCGGTTCGTCGCCGACCATGGTGACGAGCTCGCCGCTCGCCAGATGCGCCTGCGCCGCGACCGAGCCCTCGCGCGGCTCGGCGATCACCGGCTTCAGGCCCTGCACGCCGATCACGAACACGCACCAGTACAGCGCGACCGCCAACACGAAATTGAACAGCGGCCCGGCGGCGACGATCGCCATGCGCTTGCCGACGGACGCCTGCGTGAACGCCCGATGGCGCTCGGCCGGCGCGACGATGCCCTCACGCTCGTCGAGCATCTTCACGTAGCCGCCGAGCGGGACCGCCGAAATCACCCATTCGACGCCATCGCGCGCGCGATGCGTCCAGATCGGCCGGCCGAAGCCGATCGAGAAGCGCAGCACCTTGACGCCGCAGCGCCGCGCCACCCAGTAGTGGCCGAACTCGTGGAAGGCGACCAGCACGCCGATGGTGACGATGAAGCCGCCGATCGACCACGCGCCGGCCGACAGGAAATCAAGCACCCGCCGCCTCCCGGGCGCAGGCCCGCGCCCACGCGTCGACCGCGACGATGGCACCGAGGTCCGCGGCCGGCCGCGCCGTCCTGCCTGCCGCCTCGTTCAGCGTCGTTTCGATCACTTCAGCAATCCCCGGGTACGAAAGCCGTCCTTCCAGAAACGCTTGGACAGCGACTTCATTGGCTGCGTTCAATACATTCGGCAAATCGCCGCCGCCGCGCAAGGCGGCACGCGCCAGCGCCAGGCACGGGAACCGCCGCGGATCGGCCGGCTCGAAGCGAAAACGGCCCAGCGTCGCCAGATCGAGGCCGCCGATGCCGGATTCCCAGCGCTCCGGCCAGGCCAGCGCGTGGGCGATCGGCACGCGCATGTCGGCCTGGCCGAGCTGCGCGAGCATCGAGCCGTCGACGTATTCGACCAGCGAGTGGATGGCGCTCTCCGGGTGGATGACGACGTCGAGCTGCGCATCCGGCAGCTCGTAAAGCACGGACGCTTCGATCAGTTCGAGGCCCTTGTTCATCATCGTCGCGGAATCGACCGAGATCTTGCGGCCCATCACCCAGTTCGGATGGCGCACCGCCTGCTCCGGCGTGACGGCCGCCAGCGCCTCGAGCGGCGTTTCGCGGAACGGCCCGCCGGACGCGGTGAGAATCAGCCGGCGCACGTGCGCCGGCGCGCGGCCGCAGCGGCTGTCCGGCGGCAGGCACTGGAAGATCGCGTTGTGCTCGGAGTCGATCGGGATGATCAAGGCCCCGCTCCGCTCGGCAGCCTGCATCAGCAGGCGCCCGGCCATCACCAGCGGCTCCTTGTTGGCGATCAGCACGCGCTTGCCGGCGCGCACCGCGGCCAGCGTCGGCAGCAGGCCGACGGCGCCGACGATCGCCGACATCACCTGATCGGCGTCGGCGTGCGCGGCCAGGCCGGCGATCGCCGCGTCGCCGGCCGAAACCTCGGTCGCCACACCGGCCTCGCGCAGGCGCCGGCGCAGCTCGTCGGCGGCGCCGGCGTCGGCCATCGCCGCGAAGCGCGGACGGAATTCGCGGCACAGCTCGGCCATGCCGGCGACGTCGCGGCGCGCCGTCAGCGCCAGCGCCTGCAGGCGCCGCGGATGACGGCGCAGCAGATCGAGCGTGTTGCGGCCGATCGTCCCGGTCGCGCCGAGCACCACCAATTGCTGCGTCGCGCCGGCCATCGCTTCAGGCGAGGCCGCCGAGGCGAAGCCCCAGCACCATCACCGGCACCGCCGCGACGACGCTGTCGACACGGTCGAGGATGCCGCCGTGGCCCGGCAGGATGTGACCGCTGTCCTTGAGGCCGACGCTGCGCTTGAGCATCGATTCGGTCAGGTCGCCGATGATCGACACGACCGCGACGACCAGCGAAACGCCGACCAGCGCGGCGATCGAGCCGGCGTCGTGCAGGCCGAACACCCGGCTGCCGGCGACGAGCGCCCAGACCGCGCACAGCGCGAGACCGCCGAGCGCGCCTTCGATGGTCTTGCCCGGCGAGATCGCCGGCGCCAGCTTGCGCCGGCCGAAGCGCCGGCCGGCGAAATACGCGCCGGTATCGACGGCGAACACCAGGAACAGCACGAACAGCAGTTTCAGTGCGCCGCCCGGCAGCGCGTGCAGCGCCGCGACCGAGATCAGGCTGCTGGCGATCATCACCAGGCCGGCCAGCGCCATCACCGGCGCCGCGACGCGGCTTTGCGCCGGCGCCCGCGAATACGCCCGCAAGCGCAGCGGCATCAACAGCCAGACGACGGCCACCGGCAGCAGCGCCGTGCCCAGCGCCGGCCCGTTGACCGGGCTGTACCACGTGGCCGCCAGCACGGCCGCGGCCGCGGCCACGTAGGGCCAGCGCTGCGCCGGGCTCGTCAGCCCCATGAATGCCGTCCATTCCCAGGCCATGACGAGGCCGACGCCGCTGAGCGCCAGATAAAGCCACGGGGTCGGCGCGAACCAGACCAGCGCGAGCAGGATCGGCAGCAGGACCAGCGCCGTGAGGACGCGTTGCATCAGCATGTCGGCTTTCCCCGCGATCCCCGGCCCGGCGATTGCACGGCCGTCACGCCTTGGCCGCCGGCACGCCGCCGAAGCGGCGCTCGCGCCCCGAGTACCACTGCAGGGCGTCGCGCAGCAGGGGCGCGTCGGCGTCCGGCCACAGCAGATCGGTGAAATACAGCTCGGTGTACGCCAGCTGCCACAGCATGAAATTGCTGATGCGCGATTCGCCGCCGGTGCGGATCAGCAGTTCCGGCGCCGGCCACTCTGCGGTCGCCAGCTCGGCCTCGATCGCCGCACCGCTGAGCGCGTCGCCGCGCGCCGCCACCTTGCGCGCGGCCTGGACGATGTCCCACTGTCCGCCGTAGCCGACCGCGACGACCAGCGTCATCGCCGTGTTGCCGGCGGTATGCGCCTCGGCCTCGACGATGCGCGTGCGCAGCTTGTCGGGAAAACCCGAATGCTCGCCGATCACGCGCAGGCGGATGCCGTTCTTGTGCAGGTCCGGCAGCTCGCGCTCGAGCGCCGACAGCAGCAGTTCCATCAGCAGCCGCACTTCGAGCGGCGGCCGCTTCCAGTTCTCCTGCGAGAACGCGAACAGCGTCAGCACCTCGATGCCGAGAGCGCGCGCCGCGCCGACGATGCGGCGCACGGCCTTGACGCCGGCCTGGTGGCCGAACGGCCGCAGCTGGCCGCGGGCCTGCGCCCAGCGGCCGTTGCCGTCCATGATGATCGCGACGTGGCGCGGCACGTTCGCGGCGCCGGAGGCTGAATCTCGGGGAAGAGCGCGCGTCATGGCGCGGGGCGAGGCCGCTGGCTCACATCGACAGCAGTTCTTTTTCCTTCGCCGCTGCCGCTTCATCGACCTTGGCGACGTACTGGTCGGTCAGCTTCTGGATGTCGGTTTCGGCACGCTTCTCGTCGTCGGTCGAGATCTGCTTGTTCTTGACGAGGTCCTTGACCGCCTGGTTGGCGTCGCGGCGCACGGCGCGCACCGCGACCTTGGCGTTCTCGGCCTCGCTCTTGACGATCTTGACCAGATCCTTGCGGCGCTGCTCGGTGAGCGGCGGGATGATGATGCGGATGGTCTGGCCGGCGGTGTTCGGTGTCAGGCCTAGGTCCGAGGTCATGATCGCCTTCTCGATCAGGCCGACGAGCCCCTTGTCCCAGGCCTGAATGACGATCGTGCGCGCGTCCTCGACGGTGATCTGCGCCGCCTGCGACAGCGGCACTTCGGAGCCGTAATACTCGACGCGGATGTGGTCCAGCAGCGCCGCATTGGCACGGCCGGTGCGCAGCTTGACCAGTTCGGCCTTCAGCACGTCGACGCACTTGCTCATGCGCTTGGTGGCGTCGCTCTTAATGTCATTCAGCATCTGCAAAACTCCGGGCGCGGCGATGTCTGGCAATTCTTTGATGCGTGGCGGCGGCGATTTCGCGATCAGCGATTCACGCGCGTGCCGATCGTCGCGTCGCCGGTGACGATCTTCAGCAGCGCGCCCGGCCGGTCCATGTCGTAGACGCGCAGCCTCATGCCGTGGTCGCGGCACAGCACCATCGCCGTCTGGTCCATCACGCCGAGCCGTTTCGCGAGCGCCTCGTCGTACGTCAGCTCGTCGTAGCGCCGGGCCGTCGGATCCTTCTTCGGATCGGCCGTGTAGATGCCGTCGACGGTCGTCGCCTTCAGCAGCAGGTCGGCTTCGATCTCGACGGCGCGCAGCGCGGCAGCCGAGTCGGTGGTGAAGAACGGGTTGCCGGTGCCGGCGGCGAACACGACGACGCGACCCTTCTCGAGATGACGCACGGCCTTGCGGCGGATGAAGTCCTCGCAGACCTCGTTGATGCGGATCGCCGACTGCACGCGCGCCTGCATGCCGCCGACGCGCTCGATCGCGTCCTGCAGCGCCAGCGCGTTGATGACGGTCGCCAGCATGCCCATCTGGTCGCCGGTCACGCGGTCCATGCCGGCGCGCGCCAGGCGTTCGCCGCGGTAGATGTTGCCGCCGCCGACCACCAGCGCGACCTGCACGCCGATGTCGACGACCGCCTTGATCTCGTGCGCCAGGAACGCCGTGACCTCCGGCGAGATGCCGAACGGCTGGTCGCCCATCAACGCTTCGCCGGACAGCTTGAGGAGAATTCTCCGGTACGCGGGGCTGAAGTCGGCAGGCTGCGTGTTCATAGGCTTGGATTCGGACACGGGCGGCATCACACGGCCCGCATGGTACTTAAAAAGAAGCCCCGTTTCCGGGGCTTCTTCCTGTCGGACGCGAAGTGCGTCGATCTTAACGCGGATCAGCTCTTGATGCCGGCCTGCGCCATGACCTCGGCGGCGAAGTCGACCTGCTGCTTTTCGATGCCTTCGCCGACCGCGAAGCGCACGAAACGCGCGACCTTGGCCTTCTTTTCGGCCAGCAGCTTCTCGACCGTCTGGTCCGGGTTCTTGACGAACGGCTGGCCAAGCAGGGTGATCTCGTTGACGAACTTGGCGGTGCGGCCGTCGATCATCTTGGCGAGGATTTCGGCCGGCTTGGGCTTGAAGCCGCCGCCGAACTTCTTCTTGATCAACGCGTAATCGTTGTCCCAGCTCTTCTTCTCATCGTCGGACAGACCGGCGTACACGCCGTTCTGCTTTTCTGCATCCATTTCCCTGAGCGCGTCGGCCAGCTTGTCGGACTCGGCCTTGGCATCGACCTGTTCCTGGGCGACGGTCGCTTCGATGATGCGGCGCTCGGTCGCCAGCACGTCCGCGGAAATTTCACCGGCGTTGAGGAAGCGCGGACTCATCGCGGCGATGTGCATGGCGATGTCCTTGGCGAGTTCGACCTCCCCCGACGCCAGCGCGACGATCACGCCGATCTTGTCGCCCGGATGCAGGTAGCTGACCAGCGGGCCGCCGGCCGATTCGACGATCGCGAAGCGGCGGATCGTCATGTTCTCGCCGAGCTTGGCGATCAGCGCGCGACGGCGCTCGTCGAGCGTGGCCTCGCCGGCCTTCAGCTGGCTCAGCGCTTCGGCGTGCGCCGGCTTGTGCGCGTGCGCCGCTTCGGCCGCCAGCCTGGCGAGCGTGCGGAAGTCGTCGCCCTTGGCGACGAAGTCGGTTTCGCTGTTCAGCTCGACGATGGCCAGCGCCTCGTCGTTGCCGGCGACCGCCAGCACGCCTTCGGCGGCGGTGCGACTCGCCTTCTTGTCGGCCTTGGCGGCGCCGTCCATGCGGAGCTTCTCGGCAGCCTTGTCGAGATCGCCGCCGGTCGCTTCGAGCGCTTTCTTGCAATCGCCCATGCCGGCGCCGGTGCGCTCACGGAGCTCTTTGACGAGGGCAGCAGTGATGGGAGTGCTCATGGGATGTCCTGAGTTCTGGAATCTTCGGGGAACGGGGCCGGGCGAAGTATCCGGCCCCTCGGCAAGGGCAAGCCCCGGCCGCCGCGGGCTGCGGCGGTCGGGGCGTGACGGGCGCGGAGAAATCCAGCCGCGCCCGGCAGCGGGTCCGCTTACTCGCCGCGACGGCCGGCGCCGCGGCCCTGGCGGTCGCCGCCCGGCTTGCGGTCGCGCGGATTGCCGCGCGGCTTGCGCGGCGCGCCGCGATCTTCACTCGCTTCGGCCGGCTCTTCGACGGCGCGGAACGGCACCGGGTTGGCGCCGCGCGCCTCGATGACGGCATCGGCGATCGACTGCGCGTAGACCTTGATCGCGCGCGTGGCGTCGTCGTTGCCGGGAATCACGCTGTCGATCAGGCTCGGGTCGTTGTTCGAGTCGACGACGGCGATGACCGGGATGCCGAGCTTCTTGGCCTCGAGCACCGCGTTCTTCTCGTAGCCTGTGTCGATGATGAACAGCGCGTCCGGCAGCGCCGGCATCTCCTTGATACCGCCGAGCGACTTGCGCAGCTTCTCGATCTCGCGCGTGAACAGCAGCTGTTCCTTCTTGTTGAGGCGGTTGATCGAACCGTCCTCGACCTGCTTCTCCATCTCGACCAGGCGCTTGATCGACGCCTTGACGGTCTTGAAGTTGGTCAGCGTGCCGCCCAGCCAGCGCTGGTTGACGTACGGCATGCCGGCGCGGCGGGCTTCTTCCTCGATCGTCTCGCGCGCGGCGCGCTTGGTGCCGACGAAGAGGATGCGGCCGCCGTTGGCGGCGAGCTTGCCGGCGAAGGAGCAGGCGTCCTTCAGCAGCGGCAGCGTCTGTTCGAGGTTGATGATGTGGATGCGGTTGCGGCTGCCGAAAATGTACTGGTCCATTTTCGGGTTCCAGTAGCGCGTGCGGTGGCCGAAATGGGCCCCCGCCTCGAGCAGCTGGCGCATGGTGATGTCCGCCATTGTTGAGACTCCGTAGGTTGCAGGCAAATCGCGCCGGGGGCACCGCCGACGGGCGGGCACCTTGGAGCCAGCGTTCGCTGGGGCGCGAGTGGATTTCCAAAAGCGATCCGCGTACGGATTGCCTTTGGAGGGCGCGCTTTATACCATAGCGCCCCTTTGAAAACAATGAGTTTGCGGCCGCGCCGCAGCTCGGGCACGAGGCGTGATGGCCGTTTCGATCAAGACTCCCGAAGAACAGCAGAAGATGCGCGAGGCCGGCGCCGCCGCCGCATCGGTGCTGATGATGCTGGAACCGCACGTCAAGCCGGGCGTGACGACCGAAGAGCTGAACCGGATCTGCCACGAGTACATCGTCGACACGCTGGACTGCATCCCGGCGCCGCTGCACTACGGCGGCGGCAACGGCCGTCCGCCGTTCCCGAAGTCGATCTGCACCTCGGTCAACCACGTGATCTGCCACGGCATTCCCGGCACCAAGGTGCTGAAAAAGGGCGACGCGCTCAACGTCGACGTCACCGTCATCAAGGACGGCTGGCACGGCGACACCAACCGCATGTACTACGTCGGCGAACCGAGCATTCTCGCCCGCCGCCTCTGCGAGACCGCGCACGAGGCGATGATCGAGGGCATCAAGGTCGTCCGGCCGGGCGCCCGCCTCGGCGACATCGGCGCCGTGATCCAGAAATACGCCGAGTCGCGCGGTTTCTCGGTGGTCCGCGAGTACTGCGGCCACGGCATCGGCCGCGGCTTCCACGAGGATCCGCAGGTGCTGCACTATGGACGCCCTGGCACGGGTCTTGAACTGGTCGAGGGCATGACCTTCACGATCGAACCGATGATCAACGCCGGCCGCCCGGAGACGAAGCTGTTGCCGGACGGCTGGACGGTCGTCACCAAGGACCATTCGCTGTCGGCGCAGTGGGAGCACACGATTCTGGTCACGCGCGACGGGTATGAGGTGTTGACCTTGCGCGACGGGAAAATGTGATCGTGGACATGCTCTCCTTCACCCCGGCCCGCGTTCCGCACGCGAGCACGGCAGTGTCCCTCACCCCGCCGTCCGCTCCGCGGACGGTCACCCTCTCTCCCCCTGCGGGGGCGAGGGACGCATGCGCCGCTGCGCGGCAGGAAAGTTAATGGGCGCCGAGATCGACCTCGCGGAAGAAGAAGCCGCCAGCATCTTCAGCGCGCACCGCATCCGTTCGCGGCTCGCCGACGGCGGCTATTCGATCGCCGCGTTCCGTGACACGCTGAACTGGGGCCGCGAGCGCCTCTACAGCCTGTTCCACGAAGGCCTGCCGGCCGACTCGCTGGTTCACGCCCGCGCCCACCTCGTCGACGAGGTGCTGCGCGCGTCGTGGCAGAAGTTCCTGCCGCACGGCGCCAGCGGCCTGACGCTGATCGCCGTCGGCGGCTACGGCCGCGGCGAGCTGGCGCCGCATTCGGACATCGACATCCTGCTGCTGCACGAAGGCGACGCGCTCGAACAGCATCGCGGCGCGCTTGAGCAGATGACCGCCTTCGGCTGGGACATCGGCCTCGAGGTCGGGCAGAGCGTACGCACCGTCGCCGAGTGCGTCGCCGAAGCGGGCAAGGACGTCACGATCATCACCAACCTCATCGAGGCGCGGCTGCTGATCGGCGACGAAACCCTGTTCCGCGCGATGCAGGCGGCGCTGACGCCGGACCGGATCTGGTCGGTCAAGGATTTCTTCGAGGCCAAGAAGGCCGAGCAGCAGGCGCGCCACCGCAAGTACGACGACACCGGCTACAAGCTCGAACCGAACGTCAAGGAATCACCCGGCGGCCTGCGCGACATCCATACCATCGGCTGGGTCGCCAAGCGCTACTTCGGCGCGCAGACGCTGGGCGAGTTGCGCGAGCGCGGTTTCCTCACCAAGCAGGAGTGCGACGAGCTGTTCGCCGGCCAGGATTTCCTGTGGCGCGTGCGCTTCGCGCTGCACATGCTGACCGGCCGCCACGAGGACCGCCTGCTGTTCGATCACCAGATCAAGGTCGCCGAGCTGTTCGGCTACGAGGACGACGACAAGAACCGCGCGGTCGAGCAGTTCATGCAGCTGTACTACCGCACCATCAAGTCGCTGTCCTGCCTCAACGACATGCTGCTCCAGCTGTTCGAGGAAGCAATCATCCACCCGGCCCCGAGCAATGGCGCCGGCGGCGAGCCGATCGCCCTCAACCCGCGCTTCCAGATCCGCAACGGCTGGCTCGAGGTGCGCGCCGACGACGTCTTCCAGCGCTACCCCTGGGCGCTGATCGAAGTCTTCCTGCTACTGCAGCAGCACCCGAAGATCGAGGGCATCCGCGCGCAGACGCTGCGCCTGATCCTGCGCGACGGCCGGCTGCTCAACGACCAGGTGCGCCAGTCGGTGCAGGCACGCTCGCTGTTCATCGAGATGTTCCGCGAAGGCCGCGGCCTGACGCGCAACCTGCGCCGCATGAACCGCTACGGCGTGCTCGGCCGCTACCTGCCCGCCTTCGGTCGCATCGTCGGCCTGATGCAGTACGACCTGTTCCACACGCTGACGGTCGACGAGCACATCCTGCGCGTGGTGCGCAACGCGCGCCGCCTGGCGATGCAGCGCTTCCGCCAAGAGCTGCCGTTCTGCAGCCAGGTGATGGACCGCCTCGCCAAGCCGGAGCTGCTGTATCTCGCCGCGTTCTGGCACGACATGGCCAAGGGGCGCGGCGGCGACCATTCCGACATCGGCGCCAGCGAAGCCGAGCAGTTCTGCCTCGACCACGGCCTCTCGCATCCGGACGCGGCGCTGGTGCGCTGGCTGGTGCAGAACCACCTGCTGATGTCGCTGACCGCGCAGAAGCAGGACCTCAGCAATCCGGCGGTGATCGCCGAGTTCGCGCGCACCGTCGGCGACCGACAGCATCTCGATTATCTCTACCTGCTGACCTGCGCCGACATCCGCGGCACCAATCCGGCGCTGTGGAACGCCTGGCGCGACTCGCTGCTCAAGGAGCTGTACAACCTGACGGTACGCGCGCTCGAACGCGGCGTCGACAATCCGCTGCAGGAAGACGAGCGCGCCGCCGAGATCCGCAGCAAGGCGCTGGCGCTGTTCGAGCCGCAAGGCATCACGCGAGAACGGGCCGACGCGGTCTGGAAACGCTTCGACCGCGACTACTTCCTGCGTCATTCGCCGGACGAACTGGCCTGGCAACTGCCGCCCATCTTGGCCGCCGGCGAAACCGACCTGCCGCTGGTCCTGGTCGCGTCGATCGACGGGCGCGGCACCAACGTCTTCATCTACACGCGCGACCGCGATCACCTGTTCGGCCTGTCGACCGGCGTGCTCGCGCGCCTCGGCCTCAACATCCTCGACGCGCGCCTGCACACGACCGACGACGGCTTCGTGCTCGACTCGTACGCGGTCGCCGAAGGCGACAACACGCCGATCACGCAGCCGATGCGCTTCGATGAGATCCGCGCGGCGCTGCGCAAGGTGCTATCCGACCCGGAAGTGTCGACGATCGACGTCAACCGCCGCATGCCGCAGCGCCTCAGGCACTTCAACACGCCGACCAACGTGCACTTCAGCCAGGACGACGCGCGCGGCCGCACGATTCTCGAACTGGTCACGGCCGACCAGCCGGGCCTGCTGTCGATCATCGGCCGCGTGTTCCAGAAGCGCGGCATCCTGCTCAACGCCGCCAAGATCGGCACCATCGGCGAGCGCGCCGAGGACGTCTTCTACGTCACCGACCGCATGCACCGGCCGATCGTCGACGACGACGTGCTCGACGATCTGCGCGAAGTGCTCGTGCGCACCCTGGACCGTCCCGAGACCGCGTAGTCGCCGGCAGAACAAAAAACAGATCCACCCACAGAGAAAACCAACGGATGATCAGCCTGCAGAACACTATCGAAGCGGCCTGGGGCAATCGCGAGCACTTCGACAAGAACGACGCGGCGGTGCGCCACGCGATCGAGAGCGCGATCGCGCTGCTCGACTCGGGCGAGGCGCGCGTCGCCGAACCGGGCGCCGATGGCTGGAAAGTCAACGAGTGGCTGAAGAAGGCCGTGCTGCTGTACTTCCGCCTGCACGACAACATCCCGGTCGACATGGGCGCCCTCTCCGGCTACGACAAGGTGCCGCTGAAGTACGCCAGCTGGGGCGGCGAGGAATTCAAGGCGCAGGGCGCGCGCGTGGTGCCGCCGGCGGCGGTGCGCAAGGGCGCGTACATCGCGCCGGGCGCGGTCCTGATGCCCTCGTACGTCAACATCGGCGCGTACGTCGGCCGCGGCACGATGGTCGATACCTGGGCGACGGTCGGCTCCTGCGCGCAGATCGGCGCCAACGTGCACCTGTCAGGCGGCGTCGGCATCGGCGGCGTGCTCGAGCCGCTGCAGGCCAACCCGACGATCATCGAGGACGACTGCTTCGTCGGCGCGCGCTCGGAAATCGTCGAAGGCGTCGTCATCGAGAAGGGCGCGGTTATCTCGATGGGCGTGTTCATCGGCCAGTCGACGCCGATCTACGACCGCGACGCCGACACCATCAGCTACGGCCGCGTGCCGGCCGGCGCCGTCGTCGTCGCCGGGAGCCTGCCGAAGGCCGGCGGCAAGTACAGCCTGAACTGCGCGGTGATCGTCAAGCGCGTCGACGAAAGCACGCGCAAGAAGGTCGGCATCAACGCCCTGCTGCGCGATCTGTAGGCCGCGGGCGGCCGGGCCGCAGCGTCTCCGAAGCAGCGCGGTCAGTCCGTCGGCTGGCCGCGATGTGTCTTGACGGCCTGCGCCCCCGGCACCGCCTGCTCGGGATCGAGTTCGCCGATGCGCAGGTAGCGCGTCGCCAGCTGCACCTCGCGCAGGAACGAGAACAGGCCACCGATCAGCGACAGCACCGCCAGCACGTAGAGGCTGGCGATCAGCCGCGACAGGTTCCACTTCGAGAACGTGCCGACGAACAGCACGACGATCACGCTGCTGATCATCAGCGCGCAGCCGATGCAGAACACGATCGCCAGGTTCGTCAGCCGCGCGCGGCGCGCCTGCTGGCGCAGCGCGGTGCGGATGCCAGGCGCGCGGCCCGGCGCGGCGGTGACGAGCTCGGCCTCGAGCCGGCGCGCGCGGTCGACGATGCGCGACAGGCGGTTCGTCAGCACACCGAGCATGGTGCTCACGCCGGTCAGCAGAAACACGGGCGCGACCGAGACCTGGATCGTGTGCGCGATGGCGGCGACTTGGGTTTCTTCCATGCGCCGCATTATCCATGAGCGCGTCCGCGGCGGCGCATCGCTAAACTATCCCGCTCATCCTTGCGGCCACGCGGCCGCCCAGCTGGCAGACGAAGCACATGGCCGATGACGTCGGGGAACACGCAGTACTCGATCTGACCTGCGCACTGATCGCACGCCCGTCGCTGACGCCGGACGACGCCGGCTGCTGCGCGCTGATCGGCGAGCGCCTCGCCAGGCTCGGCTTCACGCTCGAAGCCATCGACGCCGGCGGCGTGACGAACCTGTGGGCGACCTGCGGCAGCGGCGCGCCGCTGCTGATCCTCGCAGGCCATACCGACGTCGTGCCGCCGGGGCCGCGTACCGACTGGCTGAGCGATCCGTTTGCACCGCAGATCCGCGACGGCGTGCTGTACGGCCGCGGCGCCGCCGACATGAAGTCCGGTCTCGCAGCGATGGTCGTCGCCGTCGAGCGCCTGCTGGCGCGCCGCCGCGCCCCTCACCCCACCACCGGCTCCCCGCTGCGCGGGGCGAGGGACGATGGTCAGCAACCTACGGCTGCTGCGGCGATCAAGGGAACGCTCGCCTTCCTCATCACCAGCGACGAGGAAGGCGCCGCCCGGCACGGCACACGCCATGCGGCCGAGGTGCTGAAGGCGCGCGGCATCCGGCCGGACTACGCGATCGTCGGCGAAGCGACCGCTTCCGAGCGGCTCGGCGACCGCATCACGATCGGCCGCCGCGGCTCGCTCGGCTGCAATCTGCGCGTGCTCGGCCGGCAGGGCCACGTCGCCTACCCCGACAAGGCCGACAATCCGATCCACCGCCTTGCGCCGGCGCTCGCCGCACTGACGGCCGAAATCTGGGATCGCGGTAACGCGCACTTTCCGCCGACCTCCTTCCAGATCTCGAACATCCACGGTGGCACCGGCGCCAACAACGTCATCCCCGGACACGTCGATCTGATCTTCAACTTCCGCTTCTGCACCGAATCGAACGCCGAAGACCTGAAGGCGCGCGTCAGCGACATCCTCGATCGCCACGGCCTGCGCTACGAGGCCGACTGGTGGCTGTCCGGCGAGCCGTTCCTGACGCGCGAGGCCGAGCTGGTAGCGGCCGCGAAGGCGGCGATCGCCGACGTCGCCGGCATCGACGAGCCGGTGCTGTTCACCGGCGGCGGCACGTCCGACGCGCGCTTCCTCGCGCCGTGGGGCGCGCAGACCGTCGAGATCGGCCCGGTCAACGACAGCATTCACAAGACCAACGAGCACGTGCGCGTCGCCGATCTCGATCGCCTGAGCCGCATCTACGAAGGCGTGCTCGACCGTCTGCTCTGACGCCGCCGCGCGGAACGGCACGCCGTCGTCATGTTCCGGAAACCGCGCGTTCCCATGCTGCAGCCACCGCAGGTCACGCTAAGGACACGCTAAGGACACGCTAAGGATCGGCTCATGCTCACGCGCCATCGACGCGCCAACGGCGTACGCCCTGGCTTCGTGCTGGGCCTGTCCGCAGCGGCGGGACTGGCGACGCTCGTCGCCTGCTCCGGCGACGGCCGCCGTCCGGACAAGGCCGGCCAGGACGTTCGCCTCGAAGCCGCGTGGACCGAAATCGGCGAAGACAACCGCACCATTGCGCGTTCCATCGGCACCGCCGGCGAGTGTCCCTTGCTGAGCGTCGACGGCCGGAGCACGCGCATGAGCCTGCGCGTGGCGCCGGGCACCGCGGCCCTGCGCGCGACGGCCAGCGCGGCGGCGGACTCGAAACCGTCCGCGTTTCCGGTGCGCGTCTGCGAAGCCCGGATCGCCGCCGGCGCGAAGTCGGCGAGGATCGGCTCGCACGCGCTGCCGCTGCCCAAGGCCGATCCGCGGCGCATCGTCATCATCGGCGACACCGGCTGCCGCATGAAACGGTCGGGCAACGTCTTCCAGGCCTGCAACGACGCCGATCAGTGGCCATTCGCCAGGATCGCGGCCGCCGCCGCCGCGATGCAGCCGGATCTCGTGCTGCACGTCGGCGACTACCATTACCGCGAGAACGCCTGCCCGGATGACATCGCCGGCTGCCGCGGCAGCCCCTGGGGTTATGGCTGGGATGCCTGGAACGCCGATCTGTTCACGCCGGCGGCCCCGCTGCTCGCGGCGGCGCCGTGGATCGTCGTGCGCGGCAACCACGAGGAATGCTCGCGCGCCGGCCAGGGCTGGTTCCGCTTCCTCGATCCGTCGGCGTTCGACGGCGCGCGCTCCTGCGACGACGCCGGCAACGACAGCGGCGCGAACTACTCCTCGCCTTACGCCATCGCGCTCGGCGGCGGCGCGCAGATCGTGATCTTCGACTCGGCGAAAACCACCGGCAAGGCGCTGGCGGCCACCGATCCGGCATTCGTCATCTACCGGCAGCAGTTCCAGAAAGTCGCCACGCTCGCCGCCAGGCCCGGCGTCACCACCCTCTTCGCCAACCACCATCCGATTCTCGGCTTCGTGCCGATCGCCGGCGCCGCGCCGGCGCCTGGCGATCAGGCCCTGCAGTCGGTGATGCGCAGCCTCGAATCGACGGCCTATTACCCGCCCGGCGTGACGCTGGCGCTGCACGGCCACGTGCACGACTTCCAGGCGCTGGACTTCTCGACCGGCCAGCCGCCGACGATCGTCGCCGGCATCGCCGGCGACAACCTCGACGTCAACCTGCCGGATCCCTTCCCGAGCGGCGCGACGCCGGCCCCCGGCGCGGCCGTCGACGCCATCACCCATGCCAGCACCTACGGTTTCCTGGTGATGGATCGCACGGACAGCGGCTGGACGTTCACGGCCCGCGCCGTCGACGGCAGCGTGCTGACGACGTGCGCCTTCAGCGCCAGCCGCCTCGGTTGCGACAAGACCGGCTTCGTCAGCCCGCCAGATGGATGATCGGGCCTCGAAGACGCGCGTCGTGCCGCGCCGGCGCCTCGCGGCCGGCATCGCCTTGCTGAGCCTTTTCGCGCACCCGGCGCACGCCGACCTGCCGCCCGACGGCGAGATCGGGACGACCCGGCTGCGCTACTCGGTCGTCATGCCACCGATGCGCTTCGACGCACCGGCGCCGCTCGTCGCGCTCGGCGAGCAGATTTTCTTCGACGCCGCGCTGTCGGAACCGCGCGGCCTGTCCTGCGCCGGCTGCCACGATCCGCGGCGCGCGTTCAGCGGCACGCGCGCGAGCGAACGCGGCGTCGCCGCCGGCAGCCGGCCGGATCGCTTCGGCACGCGCAACGTGCCGTCGTTGCTGTACGTGCGCTACGTGCCGCCGCTCTACTTCTGGCAGGACGACGACGACCATCCGGCGCCCGAGCCGCGCGGCGGCCTGTTCGCCGACGGCCGTGTCGACACCCTCGCCGCGCTGCCGGCGACGCCGCTGCTGAGCCCGCTGGAAATGAACAACCGCGACGCGGCGACGATCGCCCGCAAGCTCGCGCGCGCGCCGTACGCGAAGGACTTCGTGGCCGCGTTCGGCGCCGACATCTTCGCCCGGCCCGACGCCACGCTCGCGGCGCTCGGCCGCGCGATCGCCGCCTACCTGCAGAGCGACACGATGGCACCGTTCTCGTCGCGCTACGACGCCTACATCCGCGGCCAGGCGACGCTGAGCGCCGAGGAAATGCGCGGCCTCGCGCTGTTCCGCAGCCAGACCAAGGGCAACTGCGCGTCCTGCCACGCCTTCAACGACAGCTCAAGCCATCCGGCGCGCTCGCTGTTCACGGACTTCGGCTACGACGCGACGGCGGCGCCGCGCAACGGCGGAATCCCGCTGAACCGCGATCGCCGGCATTACGATCTCGGCCTCTGTGAGACCGCGAGCGCCAGAAGCTGGCCGGAGTCCGCGACCTGGTGCGGCTACTTCCGCACGCCAGGCCTGCGCAACGTGGCCGTGCGCGCCCGCTACATGCACAACGGCGCGTTCAGGGATCTGCGTTCGGTCGTCGCCTTCTACGCGACGCGCGCCACCAGCCCGCGCCAGTGGTATCCGTCCGGCGTGCGCTTCGACGATCTGCCGGCCGCGCTGCGCGTCAATGTCAACGTGAACGCGGTCCCGTACAACCGCCGCGAAGGCGCCTCGCCCGCGCTCGACGAGCGCGACGTCGACGCGATCGTCGCCTTCCTGCGCACGCTGACCGATGCGCCATACGTTTCGATGATGCCGGCATCGTCATCGCAACCCGCCGTCGCGACCGTACAGCGCTGAATCATGCCGGCGGTTCGCAGCGCCTACGATCCGTCGGTACAGGCGTCGGCGTCCGGATCGACCAGCGCGCTGCCCCGCACCGCCACCGTCTCGTAGGCGACGCGCTGCATTGCGCGGCGAGACGCTGCCGATCCCGGGCGCGGCCTGCTCGTCGCTGCCGAGCGAACGCGCGTCGGTATGCGTGATCCGCTCGAACAGCACGAGCGCGTCGTCGTCGAGGCCGGCCTCGACGGCGTTCTCGTCGATCACCCATGCCGAGCCGCCGGCCGGCGTCTGCGTGCCGCCGCCGTTGTATTGACGCACCGGCGCATAGCGGCCATGCGTGAAGCTGTTGCCGACGAAAAGAATAGGCTGCTGCGCGGCCGCGCCAGACGACGTACGCTGCCTGCTACGTCACCTTCGCGCGCTTGATCAGCGCCGAAGCCAGCGAAGGCGCCCAGCGCTTCAGATAGATCGCCAGCTGCTCGCGGCCGATGTACAGCTCTTCGGCATCGCGCGCAACGCCGTCCCAGATCCGTCCGGCGCAGACCCCGGCATCCATGCCCCGCTCCTGCCCCGCGTCCATTTGCGCGTGCCGGCCACCGTCGCCGGTGATCGCATTGATCGAGACTTGCGTGCGGATGAAGCCGGGACAGACGACGGTGAACTTCAGGCCATCGCGCCACAGTTCGGCGCGCGCCGCTTCATAGAAACCATGCAGCGCATGCTTGGCGGCCGCGTAACCGCTGCGCAGCGGCGTGCCCATCTTGCCGACCACGCTGCTGACGACGACCACGTGCCCGCTGCCGCGCGCCCGCATGCCCGGCACGACGGCTTTGGTCAGCGCTACCGTCGAGAAGAAGTCGAGTTCCATGATGCGCCGGTAAACGTCCATCGACGTATCGACGAGCCGGCTGCGCTGCGAAATGCCGGCGTTGTTGACGAGCACGTCGACCGGCCCGAAGAAACTTTCCGCCGCCTTCAGCGACGCATCGGCGTCGAACTGCGCGAGATCGAGCGGCAGCACAGCGATCCGCGCCGGGTCGGCGCAGGCGGCGCGCACGCGTTCGAGCTCTTCGCGGCGCCGCGCGCTGAGCACCACCTTGGCGCCGCGCCGGCTCGCCAGCACCGCCAAGGCCTCGCCAATGCCGCTCGACGCGCCAGTGATCCAGATCGTCTTGCCCGCGATGTCCGTCATCTAGATGAAAATCCTGTGTGAAGCAATGGATAGCTCTGCATCGGACCGCCCCATAGTCTTGTGTTTTTATGGACTGGAAACCACAGAGGAGCGCCACGGAAACGAGTTTCGGCAAATCTATCGCGGTCCGACAATTGCACTTCACCCGCGCAGCGGAGAAAAAGCCGGGTCAAGCTTCGGAAAGCACCGACATAGGTTCAACTCTATAACCCTTTGATAAGACTTCTGCATCCAGTAATGGCGCAGTTCAGCGCAATGTGGCGCTGGAGTCAGCATGAACGCGAAAAAGCCGGCGCGCGGCCGGCTTTCGCGGTTGCCACTACGCCCCCGTGCGGGCGCCAGCGGTTCAGGACGGGACGCGGCGCCCCAGCAGCAGCGAGACGACGGCGAGCACGAGGAACACGAAGAACAGAATCTTGGCAATCGACACGGCGCCGGCGGCAATGCCGGTGAAGCCGAAGAATGCGGCGATCAGCGCGATCACGAAAAACACCACGGCGTAGTAAAGCATGGCGAATCTCCTCTGGCCGCTGGGGCCGTCCAGATGCTTGGCGGGCGGCGGGGCTTCAGCGCCGCACGCCCGGATCGTCGAGGCCTGAGAGGAAACGGTCAATCTGTCGTCCGGCCTCGTCGCGCGTTACGCCGTAGCGCCCCTGCACCAGGCCGGCCAGACGCTCGGCACTGCCTTCGATGCGCAACAGGTCATCGTCGGTGAGCTTGCCCCAGGTCTCCTTGGCGCGGCCCTTCACCTGCTTCCACTGACCCTTGAGGGTAGTGCGATTCATGATCGCCTCCTTTGCATGTCCAAGGCGGAAATGCCGTGTCTCACCTTGTTCGCTAGGCACTGAACATCGACTGAACTTCCGCGCGGTGAATGGCCGATAATGCGCACTCGCCTCCCGTCGACTTCCCCACGCTCACATGCCTTCGACGATCTACCGCCGCTCGCTGCGGCCGCTGGCCCTGACAGCCTGCATGACCCTGTTCGCCGGCTGCACGAGCACACCCGCCGTGCCGCCTCCGCCGCCGTGCAGCGGTCTCTGCAGCACCCACGAGGAGGGCTATCAGTGGGCCATGCGCGGCACGCTCAGCGATCCCAGGCAATGCGACAACTCCGCTTATCCGGATGCCTTCAAGCGCGGCTGCCGCGACGCGGTCAACGACTTCAGCCAGATGCGGCCGGCCTCGACCGGGCTCTGACGAACGACGACGCCGGCGCGGCGCTGCTACCGTTGCGGAGTTCCGTCCACACAAGGGAGCCGCCGTGGAGCACGCGCCTCGCCGCTGGTGAAGTGCTGTTCCACGCTGCCGCGCGCTCGGCTGCCCGGTGCGGGTCGACGACTTCGGCACAGGCTACGGCACGCTGTCGTACCTGCACTGCCCGCCGATCGATGCGATCAAGCCAGCAGGCCGCCGCGCCCCGCCGTCAGATTGCCGGCGACGATACGGCCCATCAGCGGATCGTCGATGAGGACCTTGCCGCCTAGATCGGCATCGGGGCATTCGTTGCAGCCGCGCGTCCGCGCCAGATGCGCGCCGCGCGCGATCCGCTTCAGATCCGAGGACACGAACAGCGGCGGCGCATCGATCTGCCAGACGCGCACGAGACGGTGGCCGGCGCGCCACCAGATCGCCACGACGGCGACGAGCAAGACGGCCGGCAAGGCCGATGCCGCGATGGTCCATTCCCTGCGCATGATGGTGAATCCGGGCCGCGAAGGCGCGGATCATCGCCGCTGGCCACGGCCGCTGCCGTGACCCGGTATCATGCGCGGCGATGCCAATCAGCCGGCACCACGATACGGTTCGCAGTTCAGGCGAAGACGACGACGCTCTGCCGGCTCAGCGCGACGGCCTTGCCGTCCGGGCTCCACAGGGTCGCGGTCTGGCTCAGGTAGCCGCCGTGCGCGGCAGTCGCCTCGGCGTCCATCAGCCACCAGCCGTCGGCGGAAGCGTCGTAATCGTGGTCCGGACGCAGCAGCTCCAGCATCCAGGTCAGCGAGCTGGCCGGTCCCTTGCTCGTCAGCACCGACAGGCCGGGGCTCGGAATGCTGTCGGCCAGCGCGATCAGCTGCGCCTCACCGACCGGCACCTGATCCTTGAGGCGCACATAGATCTGCGTCTTCGGCTCGGCGGCGCCGCGGAACGGGAAGCCACCGCCGCCCCAGCGGAAATCGACATGCTGCGTGAACGCCGGCGTCACGCCCTCGGCGTAGCGCAGCTCGCGCGCCCGTTCGACCGTCGCCGGCACGCGCGGCGGCGGCGGCGCGATCGCCAAGGCCGACTCGCGCGGCAGGCCGAATATCCCGAGCGTGCGGCAGGCGATCTGCCCGCCGGCGTAGACGTCGGCCTCGACCTGCGTCGCCGACTTGCCGGCGCGCAGCACGCGCGCGACGACGCGCGCCTCGCCCGGCGGCAGCGGCGCGATGAAGCTCGCCTGCAGCGTGCGCAGCGGCGTCGCGGCCGGCACCAGCGCGCGCATCGCGCGCGCGGCGATCGCCGCCTGCAGGCCGCCGAAAGCGGTGCGGCCCTGCAGCCAGTCCTCGCCGATGTCCGCCCGCCACTGCCCGCCCTCGCCCTGCATGCCGGCCAGCAACTCGGAAAACCGCATCGAACGCTCCCGTGAAAATTTCGCCGCGCATTGTGCGGCAAAAGCCGCCGGCAGCGAAAAACGACGGCTCGCGATCCCGAGGCGGACCAGCGGGTACCCTGCGCATCTTCCATAGCGCTAAACGGGGATGATCGTGTCCCGCTTCTCTAAGAGGAAATTGATCAGCACCCGCATTTTCACGGGCATCTGCGCGCGCGAGGGCAGATAGAGATGGAAGCCGGAGAATGGTGGGCACCACGGTACCAGCGCTTCCCGCAATTCACCCGACGCGACGTGCGGCCGCACCATCGGCTCCACGTGCTGGACCAGGCCCACGCCGCGCAGCGCGGCGCGCAGCATCGCGTCGTCGTCGTTGGTGGTGAAGCGGCCGCGCGGCTCGATGCTGAAGTCGCGCGGCGGTGGGCCGGGTTCGGTGAACTCCCAGTGGTAGATGCCGCCGCTGCCGGCATGGCGGAAGCGCACGCAGTCGTGGCCATCTAGTTCCGCCGGCGTTTCCGGTGCCGGATGGCGGGCGAAGTAGTCCGGCGAACCGACCACCGCCATGCGCAGCAGCGGGCTGATCGGCACCGCGACCATGCCGGGCGACAGGCTCTCGCCCAGGCGGATGCCGGCGTCGCTGCCTTCGCCGACGATGTTGCCCAGGCCGTCGTCCATCACCAGTTCCAAGCGCACGCCGGGGTAGCGGTCGTGGAATTCGCGCAGATGCGGTTCCAGCAGCCAGCGCGCCGCCATCCGCGAGGTATTGATGCGGATCTCGCCGGCCGGCTGGCCGCGTCCTTCGTCCAGCGCGTCCAGCGCCTGTTCGACCATCTGCAGGCCGGGGCCGGCCAGTTCCAGTAGGCGGCGGCCTTCCTCGGTGGCCGAGACGCTGCGCGTGGTCCGGTGCAGCAAGCGCGCATCCAGCTTCTTCTCCAGCGCGCGCACCGATTGCGACAGGGCCGAGGGCGACACGCCCATCAGCGCAGCGGCGCGGGTGAAGCTGCCGGCGGCGGCGACCTGGGCGAAGGCAGCGAGAGCAGGCAGCAGGGTCGGATCCATGACGTCCGATTATGAAGCATCGCTTCATTGAGATTGCATCGTTACCCGGTATTTCCGAAAGCTCCGGCGACGGAAGATGCGCGTCATTCGACATCACCTCAGGAGAACGACATGCGAACCGTGAAATTCCGCAACCCGGACATGGCCTGGGACATCGCCGCCGACATCCACCTTCCCCCGGATTTCGATGCGGCGAAGCGATATCCCGCCATCGTCAGCGCGCATCCGATCGGCAGCTGCAAAGAGCAGACCTCGGGCAATGTCTATGGCACGGCGCTGGCGAAGGAGGGCTTCGTCGTCATCGCCTTCGACCGCAGCTTCCAGGGCGACAGCGGCGGCACACCGCGCCGGATCGAAGACCCGACCCTGAGCGTGGAGGATTTCCGCCACGTCGTCGATTACCTGGTAACGCTGTCCTATGTCGACGAGGAACGCATCGGCGTGCTCGGCATTTGCGGCGGCGGCGGCTATGCGATCAACGCGGCGATGACCGAGCGCCGGTTCAAGGCGGTGGCCAGCATCACCGGCGTCAACTTCGGCCGCCTGAGCCGCGAAGGCTTCACCGGGTACGATCCGATCGCCGCGCTGGACGCGATGGCGAAGCAGCGCACCGCCGAAATGCGCGGCGAAGCCTTGCAGGTGGACAGGTTCCTGCCGCCGTCGGTGGAAGCGGGCAAGCAGGCTGGCATCGCCGATATCGATGTGCTGGAAGCCACCGACTACTACACCCGTCGTTGCGCGAAGCCGCATGGCGAAACCAGCGCCATGTTCTCGCACCGCGCAGCATCGGTGGGCTGGGATGCCTTCCACCTGGCCGAGGTGCTGCTGACCCGGCCACTGATGGTGGTGATCGGCGACAGGCCGGGCGGTTTCGGCGCGTATCGCGACGGTCAGGAGATCCATGGCCGCGCCGCATCGAAGGACAAATACCTGGTCGTGTTGCCGGATACCTCGCACTACCAGCTGTATGACCAGCCGGAAGCGGTCGGCAAGGCGCTGGCGCAGCTACTGCCGTTCTTCAGGCAGCACCTGTAATCACGCGCTCGACACGCAGGAGAACCCGCAATGAACGCCAGCAAGATCAGTATCCCGAACCACGACGGACAAAACACCATCCTGTCGGCGTTGATCATGTCGCCTTCGATCGTTCCTGCCACGGTGTACGACGTGCCGGAGTCCGTCTACGAGGCGGTCTCGGTGCTGGCGCCGTTCTGCCGGGCAAGGCCGCAACCCCCGCGCGTGCCGTGACGATGACGGGTAAACCGCCCGAGACGCCTTACCGGGCGCTCTTCACGTCGAGCCCGCGATGCTCCAGCAGCGGCTCGATGCGCGGTTCGTGGCCGATGAAGTCGCGGAACAGCGTCATCGCGTCGACGCTGCCGCCCTTCGATAGCAGCATCGCACGGAAGCGCTCGCCGTTCTCGCGCTTGAGACCGTGCTCGCGGAACCACTGCTGGGTGTTGGTATCGAGCACCTCGCTCCAGATGTAGGCGTAGTAGCCGGCGTCGTAGCCGCCCGAGAATACGTGCGCGAAGTAGGTGCTGCGGTAGCGCGGCGGCACTTCGGGCAGATCGACGCCGGCCTCGCGCAGCGCCTGCGCCTCGAAGGCGTTGACGTCCTGCGCCTCGCTCTGCGCCAGCGGCAGCTGGTACCAGCGCTGGTCGAGCAGCGCGGCGGCGAGATACTCGGTCGTCGCGAAACCCTGGTTGAACTTCTCGGCGGCGAGGAACTTGTCGACCAGCGCCTTGGGCATCGACGCGCCGGTCCGGTAGTGCTTCGCGTAATGCTCCAGCACCTCCGGATACGTCGCCCACATCTCGTTGAACTGCGACGGGTACTCGACGAAGTCGCGCGGCACGCTGGTGCCGGCGAACATCGGATAGGTCACGTTCGAGAACAGGCCGTGCAGCGCGTGGCCGAACTCGTGGAACATCGTCGTCACTTCGTCGAAGGTCAGCAGCACCGGCTGGCCCGGCGACGGCTTGGGGATGTTGAGGTTGTTGACGACCACCGGCCGCGTGCCCAGCAGCGCGTTCTGCGAGACGAACTCGTTCATCCACGCGCCGCCGCGCTTGCTGTCGCGCTTGAAGTAGTCGGCGAGGAACAGGCCGAGCTTTGATCCGTCCTCGTTGAACACCTCAAACACGCGCACGTCCGGATGATAGACCGGCAGGTCGCGGCGCTCCTTGAAAGTCAGGCCGTAGAGCTGGTGCGCGGCGTAGAACACGCCGTTCTGCAGGACGTTGTCGAGTTCGAGATACGGCTTCACCTGCGACTCGTCGAAGTCGTAGCGCGCCTTGCGCACCTTCTCGGCGTAGTAGGCCCAGTCCCAGGCGGCCAGCTTGAAATGGCGGTCCGGGCCGCCGCCCTTCTGCGCGTCGATCAGCTTCTGCATGTCGGCCGCCTCGCGCTTCGCGTTAACGACCGCCGCCGGCGCGAGCTGCGCGAGCATCTTGTTGACGGCCTCCGGCGTCAGCGCGGTCTCGTCGGCGAGCACGTAGGCGGCATGCGTCGGATAGCCGAGCAGCGCCGCGCGCTGCGCGCGCAACGCGACGATGCGCGCGACGACGGTCTTGTTGTCGAATTCGTTGCCGTTGTTGCCGCGGCTAATCGACGCCTTGAAGATGCGCTCGCGCAGCGCGCGATTGTCGAGGTTGGTCAGCGGTGGCTGGCCGGTCGTGTTCATCAGCGTGATGACGAACTTGCCGTCGAGACCGCGCGCCTTGGCCGCTTCGGCGGCCGCGGCGATCTGTTCGTCCGACAGGCCCTCGAGCTCGGCGCGCGTGTCGACGACGACGGCCGAGGCGTTGTTGTCCTTCAGCAGGTTCTGCTCGAACTGCGTGTCCAGCTTCGACAGCTCTTCGTTGAGCTTGCGCAGCGTCACCTTCTGTTCTTCCCCGAGCTCGGCACCGGCGCGCACGAACTGGGTGTGATAGCGCTCGAGCAGGCGCGCCGACTCGGCGTCGAGGTTCAACAGGCGACGCGTGTTGTACAGCGCCTGCACGCGCGCGAAGAGGCGCGGATTCAGAAAGATCGCGTCGCGGTGCGCGGCGAGTTGCGGGGCGAATTCGGCCTGGATCTTCTCCAGGGTGTCGTTGGTGTTCGAGGCCGTCAGGTTGTAGAACACCGACGCCACGCGCTCGAGCAGACGGCCGCTCCTTTCGAGGGCGACGATGGTGTTGTCGAAGCTCGGCGCGTCCGGGCTGTCGGCGATCGCCTCGATCTCGGCGCGCTGTGCAGCCATGCCGGCGGTGAAGCCGGGCGCGAAATCGCTGTCGCGGATTTTGTCGAACGGCGGCAGCTGGTACGGCAGCGGGCTGGGCTGGCTGAACGGACTATCGGTCGGCATCGGGGACGCGGTGGTGGCGGCTTGCGCGGCGCCGGTCAGCAGCAGGCCGGCGGCCAGCGCCAGTTTAGCGGGACGTGCAGCGGGGGTTTTCATCGAATCTCCCGGGAATCGGAAGGCGGGAACCTGATGGCTCCCGCCGGCATGGCAGCGGCGGATCGTTCCACGCCGGGCGTCGCCGCACAAGGGCGGTAGAGTCCTCAGGACAAGGCGCACTGTCGCGACAGTGTCATCGGCCGAACCCAGATTCGCCGCATCGTGCGTCCGCGATCCGGCCTCTTGTTCGATACGTCTGCGCATCTGCGCCGCTGGCTGGCGACGCTGGCGGCGCTGCCGATCTACGCCGCAGCCGTCGACCATCTCTCGCGCTGGCGCTGGCGGCGCTGATCGGCGGCAGCCGTGTCGCCGTCGGCGCGCACTGGCCGGTCGATGCGCTGGCCGGCGCCGCGGTCGGCCTGCTGTCGGTATGGCTCGGCCTGTGCGTCATGCGCCGCTGGCGCTGGGGCCTGCGCCTGCGCGGTCACCGATGGCTGGTCGCCATGCCGGCCGCCTGCGCGGTGGCCGATTTCGTTCGCACGCCCGCCTACGCCGATGTGCAGCCCGTCGCGCGCGCCGTCGCCTGCATCGGCCTGGCGCTGGCGCTCTGGCGCTACGTCGCCGTGCCGGCCTGGGCCGGCCGGCGCTGGGCCGCCTGGCCGCCGGCGCCCGAACGCGAAACCTTCTGAAAGCGGCGACCGGAGTTCAGGGCCGGTTCACGCGCCCCTCGCTAGCGTCTTTCGATTGTTCGCGGGCCGCTGCACGATGCAGCCTCGGCGGGAGGCCCGGACGCGGCAGAACAAGAACAGGCAAGCGCGATGAACGACAATAAACGGCCCGGCCTCGACCGGCCGTCGGCGGATCTCAACAGCCGTGCCCATACCCTCGCTGCCGAGCGCCCGCTGCTCAATCGCCTCGGCATCCGGCTGCAGACCGTGCTCGAGCGCTTCGTCGCACGCGTCTCGCGGCTGCCCGACACGCCGGTCTACGATCCGCGCGCCTTCGCCTGGACCGCGGCGCTCGAAGCGCACTGGCGCCTGGTGCGCAGCGAGCTCGAGCAGATCCTGATCGAACGCGACCATCTGCCCGCCTTCCACCAGATCCTCGACGAAGTGCGCACGATCACGAGCGACGACCAGTGGAAGACCTGGTGGCTGATCGGCGCCGGCATGGACCTGAGCGAAAACCAGCTGCGCTGCCCGGAAACGATGGCGCTGCTGCAGCGGATTCCCGGCGTGCTGACGGCCTTCTTCTCGATTCTCGCGCCCGGCAAGAAGATCCCGCCGCACCGCGGCGCGTACAACGGCGTCCTGCGCTGCCATCTCGGCCTGATCGTCCCGCAGCCGGCCGAGCACGTGGCGATCCGCGTCGGCAACCAGATCTGCCATTGGCGCGAGGGCGAGACGCTGGTCTTCGACGACAGCTTCAATCACGAAGTCTGGAACGACACCGACGGCTGGCGCGTGGTGCTGTTCATCGACTTTCCGCGGCCGCTGCGCCAGCCCTGGCACGCATTGAACCGCGCGTTCCTCGGCATCGCCCGCTTCCTGCCGCTGCTGCGGCGCGCCAACCGCCGGCACCGCGACTGGAAGCGCGCGTTCTACCGGCGCTGACTCAGGGCGCGGCCGGGCACACGCCGTCGCGACGGCCCTGCCGGACGGCGCCGATCAGCGCGGCGATCCGTCCGGCGAGCTGCGCCAGCCCCTGCTGCGTGCCTTCGACCAGCGCCGGATAGCCGGCGGCGACCGACGTCGTCGCGCTGTCCGCGCAGGTCCAGCGCGCCTGCGCGCCGCCGCTCAGATCGGTCACCGTCCACACCGCGTCGAGGCGCACGCTGCCGGCGAGCTGCGCGTCGAAGCGCTGAACGTCGACGAGCACACGGTAGACCGGCGCGCCGGCCGGCGGCGCGACCTGCGAAACGTCGGGCACGCCGAGACGTCGGCTCATCTCAGCGGCGAGCGCGCCGCGCATCTCGTCGGGCAGCGGCGCGACCCACAGCCGCGATTCGACGACGGCCACCTCACCGTCACCCTGGCGCACGACCAGTTCCGGCAGATTGACCTGCGGCGGCACGCGCACCGGCTGCACATCGATGGCGAACGCCGCCCGCCCGGCCAGCGCCGGTGCCGGCAGCGGCCGCACGAGGGTGTAGTAGCGCGTCGGATCGTCTTTGCTGCAGGCGGCGAGCAGCAAGGCCGGCAGCAGCGCCGACGTCAGGCCCTTCAGCGCGCGGATCATGGTTGCTTCTCCTTCTTGCCGCCGTCCCCGGCCGGTTCGGCCGCCTCGGGCTTGCCGAACAGCAGCGACTCAGGATGCCGCTTCAGATAATCGGCGAGCTCGCGCATCGAGCGCGCCATGCGGTCGATCGAATCGAGCGTGGTCTGCGCATTGCGCTGCAGCGGCGATTCGCCGGCGATGAAATTCTGGTGGGCCGCGTCGACCGCCTGGCGCGCGTCCTTGAGCAGGCCGGTGGCTTCCGGCGCCAGCTGGCCGTCGAGCTGACGGAGCAGGCTGTCGGCATTCTGCAGCGTGCTGTTGAGGTTCCTGCCGATCTCGCCGAACGGAATCTCGTCGAGCTTGTTGACGATGCTGGCGATCTGCTGCTGGATTTCCTCGAGGCCGCCGGTCACCGTCGGCAGCTCGAACGGCGTCTGCCCGGCATCGATCTTGAACGGCGCGGCCTTCTTGTCGAAATCGAGCGACACGTAGAGCTGGCCGGTCAGCAGATTGCCGGGCCGCATCTGCGCACGCAGGCCGTAGCCGATCATGCGCGTGAAGAATTCGCGGCCGGCGCGCCCCTCGTCGCCGGACTGGCGGATCTGGCGCTGGAACAGGCGCCCGAGCCGCTCCGGATAGAGACGTGCGTCGACCACCGCGAACAGCTTGCGCGCGTCGCGATCGTAATCGAGCGCGGTCGCCGTCACGTAGCCGATGTTGACGCCGCGGAAATCGACCGGCGCGCCGACGGCAAGCCCGCGCATCGACTGGTTGAAATGCATGCGCACGTCCATCGCGATGCCGTCCGGCGGCGCCAGCGCCGCGTTGCGATCGTCGAACAGCGTGAAGTGCTCGTTCTCGGCGACCACGCGGCCGACGTCCTCGAGCGGCGGCGCCTCGAAGGCGATGCCGCCGGCGACGACCGCGGCGATCGATTCGGTATCCAGCTTGAAGCCGGAGGCGCCGACGCTGACGTCGACGCCGCTGGCGTTCCAGAAGCGCGCGTTGCGCGTGACGAAGCGGTCGTACGGCGCGTCGACGAACACCGTCAGCAGCACGCCGCGGCCGTCGCCGCGCAGTTCGTGGCCGACGACGCGGCCGACCTGCGTGCGACGGAAGTAGACCGGCGAGCCGATGTCGAGCGAGCCCAGATCGCTGGCCTCGAGCACGTAGCGGCGGCCCTTCTGGTCGTTGGTCACCGCCGGCGGCACTTCGAGACCGTCGAACTCCGTGCGCTCCTCCTTCGAAGTGCCGACGTCGACGCCGATGTAGGCGCCTGACAGCAGCGTGCTCAGGCCCGACACGCCGCCAAGGCCGACACGCGGTCGCACCACCCAGAACTTGCTGTCCTCGACGGCGAGGTTTGCCGTGTCGTTGCTGAGCTCGACCTTGACCAGCACGTGCTGACGGTCGTCGGCGAGTCGGATGCGCTTGACCTGGCCGACGACGACTTCCTTGTAGCGCACCTCGGTCTTGCCGGCCTCGATGCCTTCGGCGGTCGCGAAGCGGATCGTGATGAGCGGTCCGGACGCCAGCCAGGCGCGGATCAGCAGCACGATGCCGGCCAGGGCGGCGACCGCCGGCACCAGCCAGATCAGCGACAGGCTCCAGCGATGCTTCTGCTGGACCGCCGGTACCGGCAGATCGTCGGGCGGTCCGTGCGACGGCGGCTCGGGTTCGTTCGGAGTCATGGACATTTCGGGGGTTCGGGTTCGTCCCAGATCAGGCGCGGGTCGAAGCTCATCGACGCCAGCATCGTCAGCACCACGACGGCGCCGAAGGCGATCAGGCCGGGGCCGGCGCGCACCTCGGCGACCGACTGGAAATTGACCAGCGCCACCAGCAGCGCGACGACGAAGACGTCGAGCATCGACCATTGGCCGACGAACTCGACGAGCCGGTACAGCCGCGCGCGGCCGGTCTGCCGCCAGGTCGAATGCCGCCGCGACGTCACCAGCAGCACGACCAGCGCGACCATCTTCAGCAGCGGCACGCAGATGCTGGCGACGAAGACAATGATGGCCAGGTCCCAGGAGCCGCCGCGCCACAGCACGCGCACGCCGCCGAGGATGGTGTCGTTCTCGTCGTAGATCAGCGTCGCGGTCTGCATGATCGGCAGCGCGTTGGCCGGGATGTACAGCAGCATCGCCGCGATCAGGAACGCCCAGGTGCGGCGCACGCTGTCCGGCTTGCGCCGATGCAGCGGCGCCTCGCAGCGCGGGCAGCACAGCGCGGGCGCGCCCGGCGGCAGCGCGCGACAGACCAGGCCACAGGCATCGCAGGGCAGCAGGCCCAGCCCAGCCGCGGTGCGTATCCTCATGCCGAGGCACCGGCGGCCGCGCCGCCGGCGGCGAGATGTTCGCGCGCTTCCCACAGCAGACGCAGATCGAACGAATTGATCGTCGTCAGCAGGATCGTCAGCACGCCGAACGCGAAGATGCCGATCTGCGGCGTCACCGACGCGAGGCCGGCGATCTTCACGACCGACACCAGGGTGCCGAGCATGAAGACCTCGACCATGCTCCAGGGCCGCATCAGGCGCAGCGCATGCATGATGTCGATGAAGCCGCGCGGCGCGCGACCGCGCAGCAGCTCGGCGAGCACGTAGCCGAACAGGACGATCTGCGCGAGCGGAAAGAAGAACACGGTCAGCGCGGCGAGCACGGCGACCGGCCCCACGCCGGTGTCCCAGGTCGCGCGGATCGCGCCCCACAGCGTGCTGCGGCTGGCCACGCCCTGCAGCTCGAGCGTGATGATCGGGTAGACGTTGGCGATGACGAACACGATCAGGCTCGCCAGCGTCAGCGCCAGCATCGTATGGAGGTCGCGATGGCCGCCGCGGTACAGCTCGGCGCCGCAGCGCACGCACAGCGCGCGGCCGCGCGGACCGAGATCGCGGCGCTCGTGCACGGCATCGCAATGTTCGCAGACGACGAGTTGGCTCGCGCGCATCATGATCGACCGGCTCGGGGACTCCTGCCCTGACGCCGACAAGTCTAGAGGCTGCGCCGGCGTTTGGGCAGCGTCGCTCCGGACGGCCTCACTCCGGCTGGTTGCGCATCCAGTCGGCGACCGGCGCCAGCGCGTCGTACAGTTGCCGGCGCAGCGCCGGTTCGATGCCGGCTTCGGCGAGCGCTTCTTTCATGCAGGCCAGCCACTGGTCGCGCTCGCGGTCGGCGATCGCGAACGGCAGATGCCGCGCGCGCAGGCGCGGATGGCCGAAACGGCGGATGTAATGCGGCTCGCCGCCGGTCCAGCCGCAGAGGAACCAGAACAGCTTGTCGCGCGACCCCTGCAGCGACGGCGGATGCAGGCGGCGCAACTCGGCGTAGGCCGGATCGCGGTCCATGCGGTCGTAGAAAGCGTCGACGAGACGGCGGATCACCGTCTCGTCGCGGCCGAGCTGTTCGTAGAAGCTGCTGATCGTCATCGGCGTATTTTCGCACGTGGCTGCGTGGCGCCGTCAGCGTTTCACGGCGCGCCCGCCGCCGTCCCGTCCGGCAGGGCCTGCGCGGCGCCGGGCGACGCCTGCTGCAGCAGCGCGTTCACTTCGTCGACGATCCGGGGCATCGAACTTTCCGGGTCGTAGCCGAGATGCGAATAGGCGACGCGGCCGTCGCGGCCGATGATGAACAGGCGCGGGATCGCCTTGACTGCATATTGCGCGCCGACGCGTCCCTTCGGGTCGCTGGTGAGGATCAGCTGGAAATCCTTCAGGCGCCGGGCGATTTCGCGGTAGCGATCGCGGTCCTCCTTCCAGTTGACCGCGATCACCGTCAGCCGCTCGCGCGTCGCGGCACGCTGTAGCTTCTCGAGCATCGTCATCTCGTCGATGCACGGCCCGCACCACGAGGCCCAGAACGACATGACGACGACCTGGCCGCGGTAGTCGCTGAGCCTCACGTCGCCGCCGTCGCGGTCGCGGCCGACCTCATCCGGCGGCACCTCGCCCGGCGCCGGCGCGACCGCCGCCGCGGCGAACGCGGTCGAGGAGCAGACGCACAGCGCGACGACGAGAAAACGGAGCAGGCCCGACATGGCGGCAGCTTACGCCAGACCGTCCGGCCGGCGCTGCGGTCCTGTGCTCAGACCGATTTCGCCGGCACCACTCCGGCGCAAGGACAATCCCTTAATATCGCGCTCCCCGAGAGGTCGTCTCCTCGGATGAACGCCGTCCGGTCCGGCCGATGGACGCCGGGCGGCGCGCCTCTTCCTGCGCGTCGCCGGCTCCGGAAAGTCAGACCGCAATCGCGTCGCGCTTCTTCGCCACCGCGGCGAGCAGCTTGTCATCGGCATCGACGAACAGCTGCACGCCTTCAACGACGAGGCGCGCGACCGTCGCCGCGAACGGCAGCTGCAGGGCGTCGATCTCGTCGAACACCTTGCGCGCGTCGGCCAGCGCGTGCTCGAGCAGCGAGCGAGCCTCGCCGTGATCGCGAAACGCGTCGAGCGTCGCCGGCGGCACGGTGTCGACGGTGTCGACGCCGATCAGCTCCTCGACGTAGAGCGTGTCGCGATAGCGCGGATTCTTGGCGCCGGTGCTCGCCCAGAGCAATCTCTGCGGCCGCGCGCGGTGCTGCTGCGCCAGCTTCTGCCAGCGCGGCGTCGCGTACAGCGCCTTGTAGTCCTGATACGCGAGCCGCGCATTGGCGATCGCGATCCGCCCCGCCAGCGCCTGCAGGCGCACAGCTTCGGCATCGCCGGCGGTAACGCGCCGCTCGATCTCGGCGTCGAGCGCGGCGTCGATGCGGCTGACGAAAAAGCTGGCGACGCTGGCGACGCGATTGCCTTCGCCGCCGCGCTGCGTCCACCGCTCGACGCCGTCGATGTAGGCCTCGGCGACCGCGCGGTACGCCTCGCGCGAGAACAGCAGCGTCACGTTGACGTTGATGCCCTCGCCGATCAGCGTGCGAATCGCCTCGCAGCCGGCCGGCGTGCCCGGCACCTTGATCATCAGATTGTCGCGGCCGACCGCCTGCCACAGGCGGCGCGCCTGCGCGATCGTGCCGTCGGCATCGTGCGCGAGGCGCGGCGACACTTCGAGGCTCACGTAACCGTCGGCGGCACGCGTGCGGTCGTAGACCTTGCGGAACTCGTCGGCGGCGAGGCGGATGTCCTCGATCGCGATCTTCTCGAACAGCTCGTGCGGCTCGCACACGCCCGCGCGGACCTGCGCCTGCAGCGCTTCGTCGTATTCGGCGCTGCCGCCGATCGCCTTCTCGAAGATCGCCGGATTCGACGTCAGGCCGGTGATCGCATCGTCCTCGATCAGACGGCGCAGGCCGCCGCCGGTCAGCAGATCGCGGCGGATGTAGTCGAGCCAGAGCGACTGGCCCAGCGCGTGGACGGCCTGGAGGCGGTTCATGGTCCTGTTGGCTGTGTGTACGGAAGAAGAAAACCAGATCGATCACAGATTACACAGATTTCATCGATGAACGGCAAAAACGGAGCGGTCCGCATTTCACTCCGCGGCATCCGTCAAATCAGTGGTTGAATGCTTCTGCCTTTTACGCCACCAACTGCAGGCTCGCCAGCCGCGCATACAGCCCGCCGCTCTTCGCCAGCTCGGCGGCCGGACCGGTCTCGACGATGCGGCCGTGCTCGAGCACGACGAGGCGGTCGGCGCGCTGCACGGTCGCCAGGCGATGCGCGATGATCAGCGTCGTGCGGCCCTCCATCGCCGCCTGCAGACCGCGCTGCACCAGCGCCTCGCTCTCGGCGTCGAGCGCGCTGGTCGCTTCGTCGAGCAGCAGCAGCGGCGGGTTCTTGAGAATGGCGCGAGCGATGGCGATGCGCTGGCGCTGTCCGCCCGACAGGCGCACGCCGCGTTCGCCGAAGAAGGTCCTGTAGCCGTCCGGCAGGCGCGCGATGAACTCGTCGGCGTGCGCGGTGCGCGCGGCGACCATCACGTCCTCGTCGCTCGCGCCGGGCCGGCCGTAACGGATGTTCTCGAACGCGTCGGCCGAGAACACCACCGGCTCCTGCGGCACGAGGCCGATCTGCGCGCGCAGGACGCGCGGGTCGAGTTCGCGGATGTCGACGCCGTTGAACAGGATGCGGCCGGCATCGACATCGTAGAAGCGTTGCAGCAGCTGGAACGCCGTGGTCTTGCCGGCGCCGCTGGGACCGACCAGCGCGACCGTCTCGCCTTCGCGGATGTCGAGATCGAAGCCGTCGAGCGCCGGCGTCCGCGGGCGCGCCGGATAGCGGAAGCCGACGTGCTCGAAGCGCACGCGCGCCCGACGCGTCGCCGGCAGCTCACGCGGCGCGGCCGGCGCGGCGATCGCCGGTTCGGCGCGCAGCAGCTCCATCAGGCGCTCGGTCGCGCCGGCCGCGCGCATCGCGTCGCCCCAGACCTCGGCAAGCACGCCGACGCCGCCGGCGGTGATGCCCGCGTACATCACAAACGAGGCCAGTTCGCCGCTGCTCATCTTGCCGGCGACGACGGCCTGTGCGCCGAGCCACAGCACGAAGACGATCGCGCCGAACACGCCGCCGATCATGCCGCCGGTCAGGAGCGCGCGGACGCGCGTGCGGCGGATCGCGGCGGCGAAGCCGTTCTCGACGGCGCGGTCGAAGCGGCCCTGCTCGAAAGGCTCGTTGGTGTACGACTGCACGGTCGGCATCGCGTTGAGTACCTCACCGGCGACCGCCGAGCTGTCGGCGATGCGATCCTGCGATTCGCGCGACAGTATGCGCAGGCGCCGGCCAGCCCATACCAGCGGCACGACGACGGCCAGCAGCAGCGCCAGCGTCACCGCGAACAGCGCCGGGCTGACGACCAGCATCATGATCAGGCCGCCGGCGAACTGGAAGAAGCTGCGCAGGCCCATCGACAGCGACGAGCCGACGACGGTTTGCACCAGCGTCGTGTCGCCGGTCAGGCGCGACAGCACCTCGCCGGTCTGCGTCGTCTCGAAGTATTGCGGCGACTGCGCGAGCATGCGGCGGTAGACCGCGCTGCGCAGATCGGCGGTGATGCGCTCGCCGATCCAGCTGACCTGGTAGAAGCGGCCGGCCGACGCCGCGCCCCAGACCAGCGCGAGGCCGAGCAGGCCGAGGAAGCGCGGGCCGATCGCGCCACCGCCGCCGCCGAAGCCGTGATCGATCAGGCCGCGGAACGCCAGCGGCACGCCGAGAAACGCGCCGGAGCCGACCAGCAGCAGCAGGAAAGCGACGCCCATGCGGCCGCGATACGGCGCGATGAACGGCCCGAGCTGGCGCAAGACGCCGAGACGCCGCCGCGACGGCGACGCCACCGCCTGCTGCAACTGCCGCTCGGCGTCGGCCAGCACCTCATCCGGACTGCGCTCGCTCATGGACCACTCCGCCTGAAGATTTCGCCAGGACAGACGATATTGCCGTGCCGGCCACCGGCGCGATAATGCACGCTCCTTGTCGCCCGAACCGCCATGAGCAAGATCGTCGACGCCGTCACCATCGCCCTGACCTGCGGCGATGAACTGTTGATGGTGTACCGCCAGCCGTTCCTCAAGGCCTTCCCCGGCTACCACGCCTTTCCCGGCGGCAAGATCGACGCCGCCGATAGCGACGGCGCGGCGCTGCCGGCCTTCTGCGACGGCCACGAACCGCGCCTGCTGCGCGGCCTGATGCGCGAACTGCAGGAGGAACTGGGTGTTGACCTTGCGCAGTACGAGACGATCACGCTGCGCGCGCTCGGCGCCGCCCTGACGCCGCCGAACATGGCGGTGCGTTTCAACACGCATTTCTTTCTGGTCGCCCTGCCGCACAAGCCGCAGATCACGGTGGACCTCAACGAGATCGGCCGCGCCGACTGGGCGCAGCCGGCCGAATGGCTCGCGCGCTACCGGAGCGGCGAAGCGCTGATGGCGCCGCCGACGCGCGCCGTCGTCGAGGCGCTGGCCGCGGACATCGCCGCCAGCGAGATTCCCGGCTTCGATTTCCGCACGCGCATCGACTTCGAGCTGCCGCTGATCGAACCGATCCACGGCGTGCGCAACATCCTCGTGCGCTCGCACACGCTGCCGCCGGCCGAAAACACCAACTGCTTCCTGCTCGGCGACTCGCAGTCGCACCGCGTGCTCGTCGACCCGTCGCCGGCCGACGACGGAGAACTGGACAAGCTGTGCCGGCTCGTCGAGCGCTTGGGCATCCACGAAGTATTCCTGACACATCACCATCCGGATCATCACGAGCGCGCGCCGGACCTCGCGCGCCGCTTCGGCGTGCCGATCGGCATGTCGGCTGACACGCAGCAGCGCCTGCACGAGAAGAAGGGCCGGGACTACTTCCACGGCCTCGTCGTCCATCATTATCGCGAAGGCGACGTGCTGTGCCGCTGGCGGAACCGCCCGGTGCAGGTGCTCGAAGTGCCGGGCCACGACGAAGGCCATCTCGCGCTGATGCCGGACAACCGCGCCTGGTGCATCGTCGGCGACCTGATCCAGGGCATCGGCACCGTGGTCATCGCCAAGCCCGAGGGCGACATGCGCAAGTATTTCGCGACGCTCGAACGGCTGATCGAAATCAATCCGCGCGCCATCGTGCCCTCGCACGGCACGGCGCTCGGCACCGTCTACCGGCTCGAGGAAACGCTGAAGCACCGCCGCCTGCGCGAGCAGCAGGTGCTGAGCCTGTGGCGCGAGGGCCGCGATCTCGAATCGATGCTCCGCGTGATCTACGCCGACGTCGACCCGCGCCTGCTCGGCCTGGCGCGCATGAATATCGAAAGCCATCTCGACAAGCTGCGCGCCGAAGGCGTGCTCGACGGCGCGGCGGCTTAGCTCGGTCTTTCGTTCGTTCTGAGGCGACAGACGATGATCGCCTCCTTGGAGAACGAGTACGCATCACGGCCGTCGCCGAGCGCGTGCCCGGCCCAGCGCCGCGCCTCCTCGTAGCCGGGATCCTGACCGACCAGTCGGAGAGCCCCCGTCGCCGCGCCGATGCCGCCGCCGGTGACGATCGCCATGCGAGCGCTGAAGTCCTAGCCCGGCGGCGCGATGGCGTCTTTCATCGTGTTCGCACGAGGAGACAGATTCGATAGTGAACACGATCCTTGCTGCGGTCGGCACCGCGTGCTGGCGACCGCGCTGTTCACCGACATCGCGGCGGCGGGATCGATATCTCGGTCGACGGCTTCTCCGCCAGCTTCGATGGCTCGGCGTGCACGGGGGATATGGTGATCGGCGCCGGAATCGCTTTCCGCGACGCCGTCACGCGGAAACTCAAAGGCGTACCCGGCCGCCAGCCGCTGCATGCGGCGCTGCGGATGCAGACTGAAGACCCGGCTCAGCCGGCGCCGAGCAGCGCCATCCGCAGTTCGGTCTTGCCCTTGTTGATGTGCTCGATCTTCACCGGCACGTAATCGCGCGACGGCGCCAGCCAGTAGCGGTAGGACTTCTTCGGGTTGTCGATGCGCACGACGCGCAAGGCATCGAACTTGCCGGCCGGCACCTGCACGGTCTCGTGCGCCTCGATGCGGAAGCGGTACGTGCGCAGCTTGTCCTCGTCGATGAAGTCGAAATCCTTCTCGGCACCGATCTGGCCGGCATTCTGCGCCACCCACAGGCGCACGGCTTCGCGGATCGAGAAGCGATCGTAGCTCGGGTCCGGCGCCTTGATCTCGGCGACCACGCCGCCCTTGATCAGTTTCGCGCGCTGCATCCGGGCATCGAAGTCGATCGAGAAATCGTCGCCGCTGCGCTTGTCGTTGCTGTACTGGAAGTGCTGCGGTCGCACGAGGCCGTCCTGCACGCAGAAGCGGCTGGCTTCGCTCGGCGAGCCGTAGGTCCAGCGCACGACGGCGACCGGACTGGTGCTCGACCGGTAATCGAAGCAGCCGTCGCCGGCGGGCGTCAACGCGATCGTGCCGTCGCCGAGCGAGACGCTGCCCCATTCGACGCTGTAGCGGTCGGCGCGGGCCGCCCAGAATCCCTCGGGCAGCGCCGCCGCCGCGCGCGCGCCGACCTCGCCGGCAGCGAACGCGGGCGCACAGACCATCGCCGCAAGCAGAAGCGCCCCGAAAACAGCCGGACCGCGGGTCCGGACGGGCGCCGGCCTTGGCATCTTCATCGAAAACCCTCCTCGAGCGCTTCCAGACCTACGGGCAGGGTCAGCGTCCGGCCCTGCAGGACGACGACGCCGGGACCGAGTGCCAGCTCGCCGCGCGCCATCCACGCCACCGCCTGCGGATAGATCTTCAGTTCGATTTCGGACATCGTGCGCGCGGCCAGCGTTTGCGCTGTATCGTCCGGCCGAATCATGAATTGCCCCTGAATGATCGCGGCGCCGCCATCGAGTTCTTCGGTGACGAAATGCACCGTCGCGCCGTGCGCGGCGTCGCCGGCCGCAAGCGCCGCCGCGTGCGTGCGCAGGCCGGGATGGCGCGGCAGCAGCGAGGGGTGGATGTTGAGCATGCGGCCCGCGAAAGCGCCGATGAAGACCGGCGTCAGGATGCGCATGAAACCGGCGAGCACGACGATGTCGGGACGGTATGCCGCGAGGCGGGCGACCATCGCCGCGTCGAAGTCCTCGCGGCTCGCGTGGTCGCGGTGCGACAGCACTTCGACGGGAATGCCGGCGCGCCGCGCGCGGGCGATGCCACCGGCATCGGGCCGGTTGCTGAGCACGACGACGATCCCGCCGTCGATGCGGCCGTCAGCGCAGGCGTCGATGATCGCCTGCAGATTGCGGCCCTCGCCCGAGATCAGGACGGCGATGCGCGCCTTGGCTTCAGGCAAAGCGCACGTCCTGCCTGCCCTTGACGATCTCGCCCATCAGGAACGGTCTGGCACCGGACTGCTTCAGCGACTTCAGCGCCGCGTCCGCTTCGAGGCGCGGCACGACGAGGATGAAGCCGACGCCGTTGTTGAACACGCGCCACATCTCGTCCTGTTCGACGCCGCCTTTCTCCTGCAGCCAGTCGAAGATCGCCGGACGCGTCCAGGCCTGCGTGTCGACCACGGCGGCGACGCCCTTGGGGAAGCAGCGCGGCAGGTTGCCGGTGATGCCGCCGCCGGTGATGTGCGACATGCCGCGCACCTTGATGCCCTGTTCGAGCAGCTTCAGCACCGGCTTGACGTAAATCGTCGTCGGCGCGAGCAGCGCGTCGGCGAGCGTGCCCTTCTCGAACGGCGCGTTGACGTCGCTCTTGCTGACTTCGACGATCTTGCGGATCAGCGAGTAGCCGTTCGAATGCGGGCCCGACGACGGCAAACCGATCAGCACGTCGCCGGCCTTGATCCTGCTGCCGTCGATGATCCTGCTCTGCTCGGCGACGGCCACGCAGAAACCGGCGAGGTCGAAGTCGCCGCCGTGGTACATGCCCGGCATTTCGGCGGTTTCGCCGCCGACCAGCGCGCAGCCGGCCAGCCGGCAGCCCCGGGCGATGCCCTTGATGACCTGCGCGGCGGTCCTGTTGTCGAGCTTGCCGGTCGCGTAGTAGTCGAGGAAGAACAGCGGCTCGGCGCCGGAAACGAGCACGTCGTTGACGCACATGCCGACGAGGTCCTGCCCCAGCCCCTGCACGCGGCCGGTGTCGATGCCGAGACGCAGCTTGGTGCCGACGCCGTCGGTGCCGGACACGAGCACCGGCTTCTTGTACTTCTTCGGCAGGCCGACCAGCGCGCCGAAGCCACCGACGCCCGCCAGCACCTCGGGCCGCCGCGTCGACTTGACGATCTTCTTGATGTCGTCGACCAGCGCGTCGCCGGCATCGATGTCGACACCCGCGTCGCGGTAGCTGAGCCCGCCGTCCTTCTTCATTGGATATGCCTTGACCATCGGAAAGAATGGCGCCGGCGGGAAGCCGGCGCGATGCTGTTATTTTAGCGGCACGGCCCCGATAATTTCGTCCATGCGCATCCTCTCCGCCGCCTTGCTCTCCCTCGCTGTTCTGTCGGCCACCGCCGTCGTCGCTCCCGTCGCGGCGCAGACGCCGGCGGCCGGCACCGCCAGCCCGTACGAAGGCCGCGTCAACGTCAGCGACCAGAGCGCGGCGACCCGCGATCAGAGCCTGCGCGAAGCGCTCGCCCAGGTCGTCGCCCGCGTCAGCGGCCAGGGCTCGGTCGCCGCCGCCGCACCGCTGATCAGCCGCGCCACGCAGTTCGTGCAGCGCTACGGCTTCACGCAGGACGGTGCCAGCGGTCTGCAGTTCGTCGCCAGCTTCGACCAGAGCGCCGTTGACGGCCAGCTGCGCGCGCTCGGCCTGCCGATCTGGGGCTACAGCGTGGCGCCAGCCGAAGATCTCCCGCTGACCGTCGGCGGCGTCCGCAGCGGCGCCGACTATGCCAGGGCGCTGAGCGCACTGCGCGCGGTGCCGGGCGTCCAGAGCGTGGCCGTGCTCGGCGCCGATGCCGACCAGCTGCAGCTGAGCCTGCGCGCGGAGGGCGGCGCCGCGCGGATCGGCAGCGCGCTCGCCGGCAACCGCACGCTCGCCGCCGACGGCGGCGCGCTGAAGCTGCGTCTGCTGCGATGAACCCGCTCGACGACACCGAAGCATCGGTCAAGCGTCACTGGCCCTGGTATGCCGGCGCGCTCGGCACGCTGGCGCTGCTGTGGTTACTGACGCCGATCCTGTCGCCGTTCGTGATCGGCGCCGGCATCGCCTACATGGGCGATCCGCTCGCCGACCGCCTGGAAAAGGCGGGGCTGTCGCGCACGCTGTCGGTGACCATCGTCTTCACGGGGTTCGTGCTGATCCTGCTGACGCTGCTGCTGCTGCTCGCGCCGATGCTGTACGAGCAGAGCGTGGCGCTGGTCCACAACATTCCCGACTGGGTCAACTGGATTCTCGACACCGGCCTGCCGAAGCTGGGCATCCACGTCGGCACGCGCCTCGACGCCGGCGCCCTGCAGCAGATCGTCAGCGAGCACTGGGCAGAAGCGGGCGACATCGCCAAGTCGCTGTGGCTGCGCTTTTCCGAGTCCGGCAAGGCGTTCGTGACGACGGCCGCGAACCTGCTGATGATCCCGATCGTCGGCTTCTACCTGATGCGCGACTGGGACCGCCTCGTGGCGTGGATCCGCACGCTGATCCCGCCGCGCCTGCTGCCGCAGGCCATGCATTTCGCGTACGAGGCCGACGCCGTGCTCGGCTCCTTCATTCGCGGCCAGCTGCTGGTGATGGCGGCGCTGGCGGCGATCTATTCGACCGGCCTGACGTTGATCGGCCTCAAGCTCGGCCTGATCATCGGCATGATCGCCGGCCTGCTCAGCTTCGTGCCGTATCTCGGCTTCGTCGTCGGCTTCGGCGCGGCGCTGGTCGCCATGCTCGTGCAGACGCACGAGTGGATGCCGCTGCTCTGGGTATGCCTGGTGTTCGGCATCGGGCAGATCGCCGAAAGCGCGTTCCTGACGCCGATCCTGGTCGGCGACAAGATCGGCATGCATCCGGTCGCGGTGATCTTCGCGGTGATGGCGGGCGGCCAGCTGTTCGGCTTCATCGGCGTGCTGGTCGCGCTGCCGGTGTCGGCCGTCATCGCCGTGCTGCTGCGCTACGCCAAGGAACAGTGGCTGCTCAGCCCGCTGTACCGCTACGGCGCGCCGGCGCCCGACGAAACCCCGCCGGACGCATGAAAGGCCGTCAACTGACGCTCGCCGTGCAACTGCGCGACACGGCGAGCTTCGCGAGCTATTGGGCCGGCGGCAATGCCGACGTCGTCGCCGCGCTGCGCGAACTGCGCGACCCCGTCCTGCTCTACGGCCCGCCGCAATCGGGCCGCACGCATTTGCTGCAGGCGGCCTGCCGCGAGCACCGCGGCGCCTACCTGCCGTTGCGCGAGATCGCTGGCTACGGTCCGGAAGCACTGGACGGCTTCGACGGCAGCGCACTGCTCGCGCTCGACGACGTCGACGCCGTCGCGTCCGCCGGCAGCGCCGACGGACGCGCCTGGGCGCTCGCGCTCGCGCGGCTGATCGATCGCCGCCGCGCCGGCGGCCGGCGCTTCATCGCCAGCGCCGCTGCGCCGCCCGATCGCCTGCCGCTCGCGTTGCCCGATCTGCGCACCCGCCTCGCCGCCTGCGTCGTGCTCGGCCTGCAGGCGCTCGGCGACGCCGAGCGCGCCACGCTGCTCAAGGAACGCGCGCAGGCCCGCGGCCTGACGCTGTCCGACGACGTCGTGCGCTGGCTGCTGCACACGCAGACGCGCACGACCGGCGCGCTGCTCGACGCGCTCGACGCGCTCGACCGCGCGTCCCTGAGGGAAAAGCGCCGTCTGACCCTGCCGTTCGCGCAGTCGGTGCTCGGCGCCGCCGCGGCCTCCTGAAGACGCTCAGGCCGGCTGCGTCTGCAAACCGCCGCTGGGTTGCAGGCGCGCGCGCACCTGCATCGGCGGCGCGGCGAACCAGCGCCGGCACGCCCGGAAGAAATTGCTCTGGTCGGAGAAGCCGAGCAGGAACGCGACGTGCGCCATCGACAGCTGCGCATCGCGCAGATAGCGCTGCGCGAGCTCGCGGCGCGTGACGTCGACGGCGCCCTGATAGGTCGTGCCCTCCTCGTGCAGGCGGCGGCGCAGTGTGCGCTCGCTCATGCGCAGCGCGGCGGCGATCGCCGGACAGCTGATGTCGCTGTCGCGCAAGCGCCGGGCGATCTCGCTCTTCACGCGCCGCGTCAGCTGCGGCTGCGCGAGGCGCGCCAGTTTCTCCGTCGCGATGCGCTCGTGCATGTCGTGCATCTGCGGATTCGACAGCTGCAGCGGCAGCTCGAGATCGGCGCTGGCGAACACCAGCGCCGCCGTCTCGGCGCCGAAGCACAGCTCGCCGGCGACCAGGGCGCGATACGGCGCCAGATCTTCCGGCGTCGGGTACGGAAATTCGCAGCGCAGCGGCTCGATGCGGTGGCCGACCGCCCAGCGGCACAGCGCGATGACCGTGGCGAATCCGTAATCGATGCGCGCACGCGGTGCGGTCCGCCACAGGCGCGGCTGCGCGGCGAAGCGATACGTCTGTGCGCCGGGCTCGACGCGCATCGCGAACGCCGCGCTGGCGATGTCGAGGTAGCGGCCGAGCCGCTGCAGCCCGATTCGCAGGCTCGGGCAGGAGACGACGGTATACGTGACGATGTCGAAGCTGGCCGGCTTCGCCAGCTCCGCCCGCGCCAGGCCGAGCGCGGCATCACCGCTGCGCGCGACGGCCAGCGTCCACAGGCGGTCGACCGCGGCACTGTCGAAGCGCGCGTCGGCCTCGCACAGCGCGGCCGCGTCGATGCCGGCGGCCGCGAACAGCGTCGCCGCATCGAGACCGCGCGCGTCGAGCACGGCGGCGACGCCGTTGAGCCAGGCCGCGGAGACCGTCACCCCGCTTTCGTCATTCGCGGCGACCGACGCCATCGTTATGCCGACGGACGGCATGTTCTGTTGCATTGGCAATGCGCGTGGCCTCCCGGGCCAGCCGATTGGCCTTCGCGGCCAGTGGGGAACGCATCCTTGCTCCTTAGGATTCGCGCCCGACACGTCGGGACGAATCTCGATAAATTGTAAGCTTTTGCTTACTCTCTGACACGGACCCGTCGCAGGTCATCTGTTTCGCATCACAACTACGAGGAGCAACACCATGAGGAGATCTCTCATTGCGCTCGCCCTGTCCGCGTTGGTGCTGGCCGCTTGCGGCGGCAGCAACGGCGGCAACAGCGGCGCCACCAAGCTGTCGTTCACGACGGTCACATCGTTCGGCGCCAGCCTGACCGACAGCGGCACCTTCGGCTACAAGTTCACCGTACAGCCGGACGAAGGCGAAACCTACCTGCTGTGGAACGAACGCGTCGCAGAGGCATACGGCGTCGACGATACTTGCGCCGTCTATACGGCGACCTCCTCGACCACCTTCACCGACAATTCGGCGAGCACCGGCTGCCGCAATTACGCGATCGGCGGCTCGGTGATCCAGAACTTCACCGCGGCCAGCGATCCGAGCGACGACAGCGTCGACAATACCTCGCCTCTCTCCATCCTCGAGCAGCTCACCGCCGCCGCGGAGCGCGCCACCGACGACGGCGGCTTCACCAGCAAAGACCTGATCCTGGTCGGCGGCGACAGCGGCGCCAACGACATCGCGGCGATGCTGACCTATCTGTACTACGCCACGAACGGCAGCACCACCTACGCGCAGCACTTCGCCAACCGCGTGCTGAGCATCCTGTCGTCCGACAGCGACGCCTATACGGCCGCCGCCACCGCGCTCAACGACAGTGACCTGGCGACCGCCGGCTACTACTACATGATCGCGCTCGCCGACACGCTGGCGGCGACCGTGCAGTCCACCGTGCTCGAAGCGGGCGCCACGCACGTCGTCGTGCAGAACACGCTCGACGTCTCCAAGACGCCGAAGTTCCAGACGATTCTCGCGGCCCTCGACTCGACCACCGCGGCCGAGGTCGAGGCCGTCGTCGATGCCTGGCTGACCGCGTACAACACCGAGCTCGCCGCCCAGCTGGGCGATGACTCGCGCGTGGTCGTCTCCGATTTCTATACGTACTTCAACAAGGACATCGCCAATCCGACGCAGTACGCGCTGACCGACGTGACGACGCCGGTCTGCTACGCCGTGCAGACGGCGCTCGGCTCGTCGAGCCCCGACGAGCTGAGCACCTGCACCGACACGATGCTCGACACCTACCTGCCGGACTGGCGTTCCTACCTGTTCGCCAACAGCTTCCACCCGACACCGTACGGTCACCAGCTGCTGGCCGAGTCGGTCACCGACACCCTGGCCAAGGCCGGCTGGCTCTGAGCGAGAGGAGAAAGACATGAAAAAGACTGCCATTGCGGCTGCCGCCGCGATCCTGATGGGCGCGTTCTCGGCGCAGGCCCAGACCGCCGGCTCCTGGCTGATCAAGGGCGGCGTGATGTCGATCGTGCCGGACGTCAAGAGCGAGAATCTGTCGGCGCCGAGCCAGTCCGGCACCCAGGTCGACACCTCGTCGAGCAGCACGCGCCCGGCCGGCGGCATCACCTACATGTTCACCGATCACTGGTCGGTAGAACTGCCGCTGGCCGTGCCCTTCAGCTTCGACATCAAAGGCGCCGGCACGATCGCCGGCACCGGCAAACTCGGCGAGACCAAAGTCCTGCCGGTGACGCTGTTCGTGCAGTACCACTTCCTCGACGCCGACGCCACGCTGCGGCCGTACGTCGGGGTCGGCATGACGTACGCGTACTTCTACGACGTCACCGGCAACGGTACGCTGAGCGGTCTCACCGATCCGGGCGGCTCGACGAAAATGGACATCGACTCGAAGTTCGCGCCGACGCCGCAGCTCGGCCTCGACTGGCAGATCAACGACCACTGGTTTGCCGAGGCGATGGTCGCCAAGACCTTCCTGAAGACCAGCACCTCGCTGAGCACCGGCCAGACGCTCGACATCAGGCTCGACCCGTGGACCGCCGGTCTCTTCGTCGGTTACCGCTTCTGATCGCTGCGCCGCGTCGCGAAAAAGCTGGCCCGTGACACAATGCCAGTCAGACCCGTCTGACTGGCATTTTTCGTTTCAGGGCACAACGCTCACACCGGCTCCAGCTGGGTCGGCTTCTCTCGCGCTTCCAGTTCAAACGACAGCTGGTCGTTCTCGCCGAGCAGCACATGGACGCGGCCGCCGTTGACGAGCTTGCCGAACAGCAGTTCCTCGGCGAGCGGGCGCTTGACGTTCTCCTGAATCACGCGCGCCATCGGCCGCGCGCCCATCTTCGCGTCGTAGCCGCGGTCGGCGATCCACAGCTTCGCCGACTCATCGACGTCGAGCTGCACGTTTTTCGCCGCCAGCTGCTCCTCGAGCTGCAGCAGGAACTTGTCGACGACGCGCAGGATCTCGCGACGCTCGAGCGGCGCGAACTGCACGATCGCATCGAGGCGGTTGCGGAATTCCGGCGTGAACATCCGGCGCATCACTTCCATCGCGTCCGTCGTGTGGTTCTGCTCCGAGAAGCCGACCGAACGGCGCGACGATTCCTCGGCACCGGCATTGGTCGTCATCACGAGAATGATGTTGCGGAAGTCCGCCTTGCGGCCGTTGTTGTCGGTCAGGGTGCCGTGGTCCATGACCTGCAGCAGCAGGTTGAAGACGTCCGGGTGCGCCTTCTCGATCTCGTCGAGCAGCACGACGGCGTGTGGATGCTTGATGACCGCCTCGGTCAAAAGGCCGCCCTGGTCGAAGCCGACGTAGCCCGGCGGCGCGCCGATCAGGCGCGACACGGTGTGGCGCTCCATGTACTCGGACATGTCGAAGCGGATCAGTTCGATGCCGAGCAGCTGCGCGAGCTGGCGCGTGACCTCGGTCTTGCCGACGCCGGTCGGGCCGGCGAGCAGGAAGTTGCCGATCGGCTTGTCCGGGCTGCCGAGACCGGAGCGCGACAGCTTGATGCAGGCCGTCAGCTGCTCGATCGCGGCATCCTGGCCGAAGATCACCAGCTTCAGGTCGCGCTCCAGTGTCGCCAGCTTGTCGCGGTCGTTGCTCGACACGCTCTTCGGCGGGATGCGCGCGATGCGCGCGACCGTTTCCTCGATGTCGCGGACCTGCACGGTCTTGCGGCGCTTCGATTCCGGCAGCAGGCGCAGGCGCGCCGCCGCCTCGTCGATGACGTCGATCGCCTTGTCCGGCAGGTGGCGGTCCGTGATGTGCCGCGCCGATAGTTCAACAGCGGTGCGCAGCGCGCCGCGCGTGAACTGCACCTGATGGTGCTCCTCGAAGCGGGCGCGCAGGCCCTCGAGAATCTTCACGGCGTCGTCGACGCTCGGCTCGCCAACGTCGATCTTCTGGAAGCGCCGCGCCAGCGCACGGTCCTTCTCGAAGATGCCGCGGTACTCCTGGTACGTGGTGGAGCCCATGCAGCGCAGCTCGCCCGAGGCGAGCAGCGGCTTGAGCAGGTTCGAGGCATCCATCACGCCGCCGCTCGCCGCGCCGGCGCCGATGATCATGTGGATCTCGTCGATGAAGACGATCGAACCCGGCCGCTTCTGCAGCTCGCTGATGACGGCCTTGAAGCGCTTCTCGAAATCGCCACGGTACTTGGTCCCGGCGATCAGCGCGCCGAGGTCGAGGCTGTAGACGACCGCGTTCTTCAGCAGATCCGGCACCTTGCCTTCGACGACCAGCCAAGCCAGGCCCTCGGCGATCGCCGTCTTGCCGACGCCGGCCTCGCCGACCAGCAGCGGATTGTTCTTGCGGCGGCGGCACAGCGTCTGCATGACGCGCTCGATCTCCAGATCGCGGCCGATCAGCGGATCGATGCGGCCGTCGGCGGCGCGCTCGTTGAGGTTGACGGCGTATTGCTCCAGCGCGCTCTGCACCTGGCCCTTCTCGCCGCCTTCCTCGCTCGCTTCGGACTCCTGCGCCTTCTCCGGCTGCGACGAGCCGTTCTTGGCGATACCGTGCGAGATGAAGTTGACGATGTCGAGGCGCGACACGCCCTGCTCGCCGAGCAGATAGACGGCATGCGTGTCCTTCTCCGAGAAGATCGCGACCAGCACGTTCAGCGTCGACACCTGCTTCTTGCCGGCGGCCTGCACGTGATAGATCGCGCGCTGCAGCACGCGCTGGAACGACAGCGTCGGCTGCACCTCGTGCTTCTCGACATCCTTGATCGACTGGATGTGATTGCGGATGTAGTCCTTCAGCGCCGTCTCGAGCTTGTCGGTGTCGGCACCGCTCGCATTGAGCGCTTCGGCGACATGCGTATCCGACAGCAGGGCAAGCAGCAAGTGCTCGACCGTCAACAGCTCATGGCCTTCCATCCTGGCTGAAACAAAAGCCGCGTCCAGCGCCTTCTGCAGTTCTTCGCTCAGCATCAGCGACCTCCGCGCGCGAGCGCGATACCACGATGATCGATTTCCATCACCCCCACACCTTACCTTGAGCGCCGTGCAAACGCACGATGCGCTTCAGGCCTTTCTTCAGGCCTTTTCCATCACCGTCAACAAAGGGTGCTGGTTCTTGCGCGCGTACGCATTGACCAGCGCCGTCTTCGTTTCGGCGATCTCCGCCGGAAACACGCCGGCGACGCCACGGCCCGCCGTATGAATCTCCAGCATGATCTGTACCGCCTTTTCGCGGGAATGACGGAAAAACTGCTGCAAGACCTGGACCACGAACTCCATCGGCGTATAGTCATCGTTGATCATGATGACCTTGTACAGCGGCGGTGGCGCCAGCTTGGGCTTGGCTTCTTCGACCGCCAGCCCCTGCCCGGAATCACCTCGTTTGACGTCGTTGCTCATGGCCTCAGTTTACCGTCGTCGTCCCCATCTGGGGACGTCGGCGCGCAAACTCAAGCGCACGTCCGGCAGTTGCCGGCGACCGGACGTCCCGAAGGGACGATTCGCGTGAATGGCGGCGCGGGCCGTGTCGGCAAAGCTGCCCCACGCGGGCGGATTCCCTCGCGAAAATCCGCTATTTACTTTCATGCTGCGCAGGTATGATCGCCGCCCATGAACCCTAGTGTCTCCCTGCAAACGCTCGGCCGCCTGTACGAGCGGCACGGCCGCCGGCTGCCACCCGCGGTCACTCTGCTGCTGATCGCCATCATCGCCTACCTGACGGCCCAGCTGGTTTGGGCCCTGATGCCGGTTCCCGAGTCGGCGCGCTGGCAAGCCCCGGCGCTCGCACCGGCATCGAACGCCCGACACGAACCGAGCATCGCGACACTGGCCGATGCGCATCTGTTCGGCGCCTATCGACCGGGCGGCGCTCCGGCGGATGCGCCGGACACGCGGCTGTCGCTGACCCTGCTCGGCATCCTCGCGGCGACCACCGAACGCGATTCGCGCGCCCTGATCGGCGGCGGCGACGGCGACGAAAAACCGTATGCGGTCGGCGACGACGTCGTCCGCGGCGTCAGCCTGCAGGCGATCTTTCCCGACCGCGTGGTGCTGTCGCGCAACGGCCGGCTCGAGACGCTGCGCCTCGCCAAGGATGCGCCGAGTATCGATACCGCTGCCGAGACGCCCCGCGCGCCCGGTCCCGACGCTTCGGAGGTCGCGCGCATCCGCAACGAGATCCTTACCGATCCGAGCAAGGCATCGCAGTACATTCGCGTACAGCCGGCCAACGTCAACGGCGAGCTCAAGGGTTTCCGCGTCTATCCGGGCCGCGAACGCGGCGCCTTCAATCAGTTGGGCCTGCATCCTGGCGATCTGGTAACGTCGGTCAACGGCGTGCAGCTCGACGATACACAAAAAGCCATCCAGACGCTGACCGACCTCGCGCAGGCCAGCAGCGTGACCGTCACCGTCGAACGCGGCAAGCAGACCCAGACTTTGACCGTGAATCTGAATTGATCCCTATGAAGCACCGCAGACCTCTCGTTTGCGCGATGGCGGCGCTCATCTGGCTATCGGCTGCGCCCGCCCATGCGGACATCACCCTGAACCTCAAGGACGCCGACATCAGCACGCTGATCGCGACCGTCAGCGACGTCACCGGCAAGAACTTCATCGTCGACAGCCGCGTCAAGGGCAAGGTCACCGTGATCTCGGCGTCGCCGATAAACTCGAACAGCCTCTACGAGACCTTTCTCGCGGTGCTGCAGGTCAACGGCTATGCTGCGGTTCCGTCGGGCGGCGCGATCAAGATCATCCCGGACGCCAACGTCAAATGGGAAGGCGGCGCCTATAACTCGGACGGCACGCATCTGGCGCGCGACGAGATCGTCACGCACGTGTTCCAGCTGCAGAACGTCAGCGCCGCGCAGCTGGTGCCGATCCTACGGCCGCTGATGCCGCAATGGGCGCACCTGGCCGCCTACCAGGCCAACAACACGCTGATCGTCGCCGACCGCGCCGCCAACGTCGCCCGCATCGGCGCGCTGATCGCGCAGATGGACCAGGCCGGCGATCGCGACATCGAAAACATCCATCTGCGGTACGCCTCGGCGCCGGAAGTCGTGCGCACGCTGACAACGATGGTGCAGCAGGACAAAACGGCCGATGCGGCCAGCAAGCCGGCGACGATCATCGCCGACGAGCGCAGCAACAATATCCTGATCGGCGGCGACAAGGCCGACCGGGCGCGTCTGATCGCCATCGTCCGCCAGCTCGACATCGAACTGCCGGACGGCGGCAGCACGCAGGTCGTCTATCTGCGCTATGCCAGCGCCGAAAACCTCGCACCCATCCTCGAAGGCTACGCGCAGCAGGCCAAGCAGACGGCGCAGAAGGGCAGCACCGGCGGAGCAACGACGACCTCCGGCACAGCGCCGGTGGTCAGCTCGAACGGCAGCAGCAGTGGCGGCAACGGCGACACGCGCGTGCTGTCCGACAAGGACACCAACTCGCTGATCATCACCGCACCGCCAAAGACGATGCGGCAGATTCGCGACGTCATCGCCCAGCTCGACATCCAGCGCGCGCAGGTGCTCGTCGAAGGCATCATCGCCGAAGTCAGCGCCAACAAGCAGCGCGACATCGGCGTCAACTGGGCCGTCTACAATCCGAACAGCATCGCCGGCGCCGGCATCCTCACCGACTCGGTGTCGACCGCGCTGAGCAACTACGCGTCGACCGGCGAAGTGGCCTCCGCGGCGACCGCGCTGAGCTCCGGCGTCAATCTCGTCGCCGGCTCTTCGACCGGCAACACGATCTTCGGCGTGCTGCTGCAGGCGCTGCGCGGCGACGGCAATACCAACGTGCTGTCGACGCCAACCCTCGTGACGCTCGACAACGAGGAAGCGAAATTCTCGGTCGGTCAGGAAGTGCCGTTCCTGTCCGGCAGCTACGCGAATACCGGCACGACCACCACCACCGGCACGGTCAACCCGTTCCAGACGATCGACCGCAAGGACGTCGGCACCACGCTGTCGGTGACGCCGCAGATCAGCGGCGAAGGCAATACCGTCAAGCTCAAGCTGAGCCTCGAGATTTCCGGCATCGCCAGCGGCACCGCCGGCTCGTCGAACCTGATCACCAACAAGCGCACGCTGAGCAACGTCGTCGGCATGGAGAGCGGCCAGATCCTCGTCATCGGCGGTCTCATCGACGACCAGATCCAGACCTCGCAGACGGCGATCCCCTTCCTCGCCGACATTCCCTTCTTCGGCGCGCTGTTCCGCAGCTCGTCGGTCAAGACGACCAAGCAGAACCTCATGCTGTTCATCCGCCCGTCGATCCTGCGCAAGGCCAATGAGATCGACTACTACTCGCGCAAGAAGTATTCGAGCGTGCAGCAGAGCCTGATCGACGCCGCCAATGCGGCCGGCGGCAAGGGCAACCCGCTGCTGCGGCCTTACGACGAGCTTCTGAACGACAATCCGCCAGCCCCGGCGACGGTCCCGCCACTGCCGTCGGGCAACGCCGAAGCGCCGCCGCCGGCTGCGACGACGAGTCCGCAGACAGCGCCCGGCGCGATCGAGTCGACGCCGAATCCGCCGCCGCAGAACTGAAGCCATGGACGTCACGCTGAAACGGCCGCCGTTCACCTTCGCGAAACGGCACGGTCTGATCGTTACCGAAGATCACGGCGACCACGTCGTCGCGGTCGCGCGACCCGGCATCGCCATCGACGCCGTGCAGGAGACGCGCCGCTTCGTCGGCCGCCCGCTGAAACTGCAGTCGGTCACGTCGGTCGAGTTCGACGCGCTGCTGTCGCGCACCTACGAAGGCCAGACGTCGGCGACCGCCAGTCTGATGGACCGCCTGCAGGATGAGGAAGCCGATCTCGACGCGCTCGCGCAGGCCCTGCAGGACAGCCAGGACCTCCTCGAATCGGACGACGACGCGCCGGTCATCAAGTTCATCAACGGCCTGCTGGTCGAGGCGATTCGCGAAAACGCCTCCGACATCCACATCGAAAGCTTCGAGTCGCGTCTGCAGATCCGCTTCCGCGTCGACGGCGTGCTGCGCGAAGTCATGGCACCGCCGAAACAGCTCGCGCCGCGCCTGGTCTCGCGCATCAAGGTCATGGCCAAGCTCGACATCGCCGAGAAGCGCCTGCCGCAGGACGGCCGCATCTCGCGCGCGTTCGGCGGCCGCAAGGTCGACGTGCGCGTATCGACGATCCCGACCGGCGTCAACCTCGAGCGCGTCGTGATGCGTATCCTCGACAAGCAGGCCGAGAAGCTCGATCTCGAGCAGCTCGGCCTCGACGAGCATTCGATCGGCGCGCTCAAGCGCATCATCCATCATCCGTACGGCATCCTGCTCGTCACCGGCCCGACCGGTTCGGGCAAGACGACGACGCTGTACTCGGCGCTGTCGGTGCTCAACGACCGTTCACGCAACATCATGACGGTCGAGGATCCGATCGAGTACTACATCGACGGCGTCGGCCAGACGCAGGTCAACACCAAGGTCGAGATGACGTTCGCGCGCGGCCTGCGCGCGATCCTGCGCCAGGACCCGGACGTGGTGATGGTCGGCGAAATCCGCGACCTCGAGACGGCACAGATCGCCGTGCAGGCCTCGCAGACCGGCCACCTCGTGCTGTCGACCCTGCACACGAACACCGCCGTCGGAGCCGTGACGCGCCTGCGCGACATGGGCGTCGAGCCGTACCAGCTGTCGAGCTCGCTGATCGGCCTGATGGCGCAGCGTCTCGTGCGCCGGCTGTGCCGGAGTTGCAAGCAGCCGTACGACGCTTCGGCCGCCGAAAAGGAGCAGCTCGGTTTCGATCCGTCGCGGACGCTGCAGCTTTACAAGCCGGTCGGCTGCCCCGCCTGCCGCCACACCGGCTATCTCGGCCGCACCGGCATTCACGAAGTCATCGAAGTCGACCGCAAGCTCGAAGCGATGATCCACGACAACGTCTCCGAGCAGCAGCTCGAGGCGTACGCGCGCACGCAGAGCCCCGGCATCCTGCAGTCCGGTCGCGACAAAGTGGTCGCCGGCCAGACCACGCTGCGCGAAGTGCTGCGCGTGACGATCGAAGAATGACCTCCATGCCGGCCCTCACTCCACCGTTCGCTCCCGCTGCACGGGCGAGAGACATCGGAGCGGCCTTCCGCCGCGGGTGAGTCTTGGCCGCCTATGAATACAGCGCGCTCGATGCGCAGGGCCGCCCGAAAAAGGGTCTGATCGAAGGCGACACGCCGCGCCACGCGCGCCAGCTTCTGCGCGAGCGCGGCCTGACGCCGCTCGACGTCAGTCACGTCTCGGAAAGCAAGACACGGAGCAGTTCGCCATTCGGCGGCGGCGGCAGCATCACGACCGCCGAACTCGCGCTGTTCACGCGCCAGCTGGCGATCCTCGTACGCTCCGGCCTGCCGCTCGACGAGGCGCTGACCGCCGTCAGCGAGCAGAGCGAGAGCAAGCGCGTCAAGCGCATCGCGCTCGGCGTGCGCGCCGGCGTCGTCGAAGGCAATGCGCTCGCCCATTCGCTGAACCAGTTCCCGAATGCCTTCCCGCCGCTGTTCCGCGCGACGGTCGAGGCCGGCGAACAGTCCGGCAAGCTCGACTACATCCTCGAACGGCTCGCCGATTACGTCGAGCGGCGTCAGGTGCTGAATTCGAAGATCAGCCTCGCGCTGATCTATCCGGTGATCCTCACCGTGGTCGCGATCGGCGTCGTCGTCGCGCTGCTGACCTACGTCGTGCCGCAGGTCGTCGGCGTGTTCGACAGCATCGGCGCCCAGCTGCCGCTGCTGACGCGCGCGCTGATCGCCACTTCCGACTTCCTGCGCGAATGGGGCATCTACCTGCTGATCGTGATCGGCGCCGGCGCCTTCGTGTTCACGCGCATGATGCGCGCGGTGCCGTTCCGGCGCCGCGTGCACGGATTCCTGCTGCGCGTGCCCTTGATCGGCCGCCTGACGCGCGGCACCAATACCGGCCGCTTCACGCGCACGCTCGGCATCCTGTTCGGCTCCGGCGTACCGATCCTCGACGCGATGCGCATCGGCACGCAGGTCGTCAGCAACCTGCCGATGCGCGAGGCGATCGACGCCGCCGCGCTGAAAGTCCGCGAAGGCGCGACGCTCAGCCGCTCGCTGGCCGCCAGCAAGCTGTTCCCGCCGATCACCGTGCACCTGATCGCCAGCGGCGAATCGTCGGGCCGCCTCGACGAAATGCTCGATCGTTCGGCCGAGAATCAGGAACGCGAGGTCGAGCTGCTCGTGCAGACCACGGTCAGCATCTTCGAGCCGGCGTTGATCGTCGTGATGGGCGGCATCGTGCTGCTGATCGTGCTCGCGATCCTCGTGCCAATCTTCGATCTGAACCAGCTCGTCAAGTAATCCGCGCCCCTCTTCCGCGCTGCGGGGCGCGGGTCGCTGGCCGCGACAGCGAGCGGCCGGCGGCCGGCGGCTCGATCAGCCGCCCGTGCCGGCGCGGCGCTCGTGCAGGCCGAGCGCGCAGGCCGCAGCGCCGAGCAGGCCGACGTGCGGATGCGTGATCGCCAGCGTCGGAATCGTTTTCAACAAGGACTCGAAACGCCCCTTGCGCTCGAAGCGTTGCCGCAGCGCGCCGTGCTCCAGCCACGGCAGCAGCCTTTGCGTGATGCCGCCGGCCAGATAGACGCCATCCCAGGCGCCGTGCGCGAGCACGGTGTCGCCGGCGAAGCTACCGAGCAGCTCGCAGAACAGCGCGACCGTTCGGCCGGCCAGACCATCGGGCCGCGCGTTCGCCTGCTCGCTGACCTGCGCCGGCGTATCCGCATCGCCGGTCAGCCCCTCGATTTCGCCGACAGCGTGGTAGAGATTCAGCAATCCCGGCCCGCACAGCAGACGCTCGGCGGACACGCGCGGGAACTTTCGCATCACGGCCTCCAGGATCCTCAGTTCATAAGGGTTGCCCGGTGCAAAACCCACGTGTCCGCCTTCCGTTTCGATAATGATCGGCTCGCCCTTGCGCAACAGCACGCGACCGACGCCAAGCCCCGTGCCGGGTCCGAGCACCGAGTAGTGCCCGTCGGCACGATCGCGCGCGAGACGCTCGGGCATGAAGCCGATGGCGCGCACATCGCCGGGCCCGAGATGCGAAACTGCGTAGCCGATCGCCGCGAAGTCGTTGATCAGCTTCAGCGCGCGCAGGCCCAATTCGGCGCGTAGCGCCTGCGCCGAGAACGTCCAGGGATTGTTGGTGATCTTGATCGAATCGCCGGTCACCGGTGAGGCCACGGCGAACACGGCCTCCTCGACCGCCGCGCCGCTCAGCCGCAGATAGTGGCGCGCGGCGTCGCCCAGCGACGCGTAGTCGGCCGCAGGCAGTTCGCGGATCCGGTCGAGCGCGGGACGATGTTGCCCGTCGATCGTCGCCAGCGCGAAGCGGGCATTGGTGCCGCCGATATCGGCGACGAGAAACGGCAGCTCGGATGTCGCAGCCATGACAGTCTCGGACGATTCCGCTGGGATCGAGTCCGTCATTCTAGGACTCGCCGGCGGTCCCATGCGACCGGCCGCGCTCGGACGCTTCGAAGGCTGCGCCGCCCGGATTCAGCCGCCGCTCGCGACTTTCGGCTGCAGCGGCAGCGTCGCCGCCAGCAGGCGCGAGATGCGTGCCGGTACATCGTTCTGCACCTCGCGCACGGCGACGCGGATCGCCGTCGCGAAAGCCTGCGCGTCGGCGCTGCCGTGCGACTTGATGACGATGCCGTTCAGGCCGACGAAGCTCGCGCCGTTGTAGTTGCGCGGATCCATGCGCTTGCCAAGCGCCTTGAGCGCCGGCATCGCCGCCAGCGCGGCGAGCCTGGTGAACATCGAGCGGGTGAATTCCTGCTTGATGTAGTGATAGATCAGCCTGGCGACGCCCTCGCCGGTCTTCAACGCGATGTTGCCGGTGAAGCCGTCGCAGACCACGACGTCGAAATCGCGCAGAAAGACGCCGTCGCCCTCGACGAAGCCGGCGTAGTTCAGCTGCGAAGCCTGCAGCAGCTGCGAGGCCTGCTTGATGATGTCATGGCCCTTGATCTCTTCTTCGCCGATGTTCAGCAGCGCGACGCGCGGCCGGGCGATGCCGTGGATCGCCGTCACCAGGGCCGAGCCCATTACCGCGAACTGGAACAGCTGTTCGGCCGTGCACTCGGCATTGGCGCCGAGATCGAGCATGTGCACGTGGCCGTTCATCGACGGGATCGGCGAGATCATCGCCGGCCTGTCGATGCCCGGCAGCGTCTTCAGCACGAACTTGGCGGTCGCCATCAGCGCGCCGGTATTGCCAGCCGAGACGATGGCCTGCGCCCGGCGGTCGCGCACGAGGTCGATCGCCACGCGCAGCGACGAATCCTTCTTGCCGCGCAGCGCCTTCGACGGCGATTCGTCCATGCCGACGACTTCGGAGGCATGCCGCAACGAAACGCGCGCGCGCAGCGCCGGCGCCGGTTTGCGCGCTCGCAGCGCCGCCTCGACCTGGGCTTCGTCGCCAACCAGGATCAGTTGCAGGCTCTCGTGTTCGGCCAACGCCAAAAGAGCGGCGTCCACGGTCATCTGCAGACCGTGATCGCCGCCCATGGCGTCGATCGCCAAAACGACAGGAGCCGTCACGGGCACGCCCGACGGCACCAAGGCTTATTCGCCGGCGTCAACCGCGGCCGGAGCCGTGTCGATGACCTTCTTGCCGCGGTAGTAGCCGTCGGCGGTCACGTGGTGACGGCGATGCGTCTCGCCCGAGGTCGGATCGGTCGACAGGGCCGGAGCCTGCGCCTTGTTCTTCCAGTGCGCGTAGCGGTGGCCGCTCTTCGCGCGGGATTTCTTGGAATCTTGGACTGCCATGGTTCAACTCCGTCGGGCCGATGCCCTTCACTCTTTGCTCTGTATACCCAGCCGCCCTTTCAGGGCCGCGAACGGATTTTCCCTTCCGTGCGCGGCGCCATCCTGCGTCTGCGTTTCCGGCGATGCCTCGGCGGCCCCGGCCCGGACGATATTTTCGCACGATTCACAGCGCGGCAGCATCGGCAGCGCCAGCAGGAGTTCGTCCTCGACGATCTCGCGCAAGGGCAACTGGTCGTCCTGCACCAGATACGGGTCCGCCTCGTGCAAGACGGCCTGCTCTTCCTCTTCGGTATCGACCAGACGCAAGGCCACGTCGATCCGTACCGGCCAGGCATAGGCCCGGTCGCAACGCAGGCAGCGCAGCGACAGCGCGCCGTCGACCGTACCGTCGAGCACCGCATGGCCATGCGCCTTGCGGGCGCGCAGCTCGACCCGCAGCTGCCCTTCGCCGTTCGCCAGCGAAGGCAGCAGACGTTCGAAGCTGCGCACCGCCAGCTCACCGCGATACGCTTGGCTCTGCGTGGCGGCGGTCGATGCCCGGACGGTCTGCGGAATCGGCATGGAAGCCCCGGTCCCGAAAAAGGGCGCGAATCATATCAGGCACTGCCCAAAAGTCAAAGAATTCCAATGCTTAAATCCGCCTCAAAAGCCGCGGCCGCTCTCATCGACGACGTCCGTCCGCTGATTCTCGCGTCGGGCTCGCGGTACCGCGCCGAATTGCTGTCCCGGCTCCGCATCCCGTTCCTCGCCCGGGCCTCGCACGTCGACGAGACGCCGCTGGCCGCCGAATCACCAGCCACGCTGGTGCGGCGCCTCGCGCGCGCCAAGGCCGCGGCCCTGTCGGCCGATCACCCTGAATGCTGGATTCTCGGCTCCGATCAGGCAGCGGCCGTCGACAACGCGATCCTCGGCAAGCCCGGCACGCGGGACCACGCCCATGCGCAACTCGCGCTTTGCAGCGGTCGCGAAGTCCGCTTCCTGACCGCCGTCGCGCTGCTGCGGGGCGCGCAATGCCTGACGACCGTCGACGTCACGACGGTGCGCTTTCGCAGGCTCGGCGACGAGGAGATCGCCCGCTATCTGGAAGTCGAGGACGTGCTCGACTGCGCCGGCAGTTTCAAATGCGAGGGCTACGGCATCACGCTGTTCGAGACGATCGACAGCCGCGATCCCACGGCACTGATCGGCCTGCCGCTGATCGGCGTGCGCCGCCTGCTCGCCGAGGCCGGAATCGCCCTGCCCTAGACCGCCACTCGCCGCGCGGCACGCAGCCAGGCCGGCAGATCGGCGACGCTTTCGAGCAAGGCATGCGCGCCGGCCGCATGCAGGCGCCGCGGCGCATGGACGCCGCAGGTCACGCCGATCGCCGGCATGCCGATCGCGCGCGCCATCGCCACGTCGTATTCCGTGTCGCCGACCATCAGCGCCTCTTCGGCGCGCAAGCCTTCGTCGGCGAGCAGTTCGATCAGCATCCGCGGATCAGGCTTCGCAGCCGTCTCGTCGGCGGTGCGCGAGTTGACGAGCAGATCGCGCACATCGAGATGATAGGCGAGCGAACGATCGAGCCCGCGCCGGCTTTTGCCCGTAGCGACCGCCAGGCGCAGCGCTTCGCCGTGCAGCGCACGCAGCGCATCGAGTCCGCCGGCGAACAGCGGCGCTTCTTCCGCACCTTCGGTGAGCCACTGCGCGCGGTGGCGATCGAGCAGACTGCGGATGTATCCGACGTCCGCGTCCGGATAAAGCCGCCGCAGCCCGTCGTCGAGGCTGAGCCCGATCAGCTCGCGGAGCGCTTCGTCCGGGCACGGCGGAAGCCGCAAGCCGGCGATGGCGCGCTGCATGGCGCCGACGATCATGGCGGCGGAATCCGCAAGGGTTCCGTCCCAGTCGAAGATAATGAGCTTGATCGGTTGCATGAGAAACGCTGACCGCAGATTCCGCTGATTCGAGCAAGGAACGCGCAGCGTTTTCCTGCGCCTTCCGTGAAATCTGCGGTTCGCTTTTGTCTACCTCGACCGCGGCAGATGATCGAGCACCTCGTGCAGCTCGTCCGGCAGCGGCGCGTTGACGATCAGCTTGCCGAATTCGCCTTCGGCATTGAATTTCAGAAAGTGCGAATGCAGGAACATGCGCTTCAGGCCAAGCGCGCGCAGCGGCTTGTTGTCTTCGCGCTCGCCGTACTTGGTGTCGCCGGCCACCGGATGGCCGAGCGCGAGCGCGTGCACGCGGATCTGGTGCGTGCGGCCGGAGAAGATCTGAACCTCGCAGAGCGTCGCGTCACGGTAACGCTGCTTCGGCGAGAAGCGCGACTTCGACGGCTTGCCGTCGTCCTCGTCGACCTTCATGCGCCGCTCGCCGGACGCGAGGCGGCTCTTGACCAGCGCCGCGTCGACGTCGCGATCCTCGCCGCGCCACTTGCCGATCAGGAGCGCGAAATAGCGCTTTTCGGCTTCGCCGTTCTTCAGGGCACGCTGCGCGCGCAGCAGCGCCGGCCGCGACTTCGCCAGCAGCAGCACGCCGCTGGTATCGCGATCGAGGCGATGCGCGAGCTCGATGAAGTCGTACCGGTTCCACGCGCGCACGGCTTCGATGACGCCGTACGGCACGCCGCTGCCGGCATGCGCGGCGAGACCGGCGGGCTTGGAGATCGCCAGGTAATGCTCGTCCTCGTGGACGATCGCGTCGCGCAGGCGGTTCAGCACGGCGTCCGGCGCGCGGGCGATTTGTTCCTTATCGGCGGCACGGACCGGCGGAATGCGGATTTCATCGCCGGACGACAGCTTGCGCTCGGCCTTCACGCGCCCGCCGTTGACGCGCACCTGGCCGGACCGGAGGAGCCGGTAGACATGCGACTTCGGCACGCCAGGCAATTGTTTCAAGAGGAAATTATCTATACGCTGGCCCGTGTCGTTGGCGCCCGCCGTGACATATCTGACTTGTGGACGATCTTGTGTCAAAATAGCGACTTCCGTGGATTCAGGAACGAAATTCCGTTCCCGGATCGACGGTTACGGAAGAAAAATGAGATGCGGGGCGGTTCGACATTGTATCAGCCCGGCATCCGCTCCGAATTCAAGCCGCAGCCGCGCCAAGGCGCCAGCGGCGACAGTTGAACCATATCGATCGCGCGCAGAACGCGCCGGGAGACTCCATGACGATTCGCGAGCCACGCCAGATCTGGCGCCGGATCCGGGACGAGTCCGCCGCCGCTTGCTGCTGCGCCTCACAGGACTTTTCACATGAAGCGCATCTTGATCAATGCCACGCAGCGCGAAGAGCTGCGCGTGGCGATCGTCGACGGGCAGAAGCTCCAAGACCTTGATATCGAAACCGCCACCCGCGAACAGAAAAAGGGGAACGTCTACAAGGGCCGCATCACGCGCGTCGAGCCGTCGCTCGAAGCCTGCTTCATCGACTACGGCGCCGAACGTCACGGTTTCCTGCCAGTCAAGGAAATCGCCAGGAATTATTTCAAGGACGGCAAGTCCGGCGGCAACCTGCGCGAGCAGTTGCAGGAAGGCCAGGAGATCATCGTCCAGGTCGAGAAGGAAGAACGCGGCAACAAGGGCGCCGCGCTGACGACCTTCGTCTCGCTGGCCGGCCGCTACCTCGTGCTGATGCCGAACAACCCGAAGGCCGGCGGCGTCTCGCGCCGCGCCGAGGGCGACGAGCGCGAGGAGGCCAAGGAAGCGCTCGAGAAACTCGAGATTCCGGACGGCATGGGCGTCATCATCCGCAGCAACGGCGTCGGCCGCACGGTCGACGAACTGCAGTGGGACGCCAACTATCTCGCCGAAATCTGGGGCGCGATCGAGAAGGCCGCCACCGAAAAGCAGGGCGCCTTCCTGATCTACCAGGAAAACAACATCATCCTGCGCGCGCTGCGCGACTACCTGCGGGCGGACATCGGCGAAGTCGTCATCGACAACGCCGAAATCTACGAGCAGGCGCACACACACATGGAGCACGTGTCGCCGCAGAATCTCGCGCGCCTGAAACTGTACAAGGACGAGATCCCGCTGTTCTCGCGCTTCCAGATCGAATCGCAGATCGAATCGGCGCACGAGCGCACCGTGCGCCTGCCGTCGGGCGGCTCGATCGTCATCGACCCGTCCGAAGCGCTGACCGCGATCGACATCAACTCGGCGAAGGCGACCGGCGGCGGCAACATCGAGGACACGGCGTTCAACACGAATCTGGAAGCCGCTGACGAGATCGCACGCCAGCTGCGCCTGCGCGACCTCGGCGGCCTGATCGTCATCGACTTTATCGACATGAACGCGTCGAAGAACCAGCGCGAGGTCGAGAAGCGCCTGGAGCAGGCCGTCGAGATGGACCGCGCGCGCATCCAGCTCGGCAAGATCTCGCGCTTCGGCCTGCTGGAGCTGTCACGCCAGCGCCTGCGCCCGAGCCTCGGCGAGCACACGCAGATCGCCTGTCCGCGCTGCAGCGGCCGCGGCCATATCCGCAGCGTCGAATCACTGGCACTGTCGATCCTGCGCCTGATCGAAGAAGAAGCGATGAAGGACCGCACCGGCCGCGTCATCGCGCAGGTGCCGGTCGACGTCGGCACCTTCCTGCTCAACGAAAAACGTCTCGCCGTGCGCGAGGTCGAAGCGCGCTACCGCACCTACATCACGCTGGTGCCGAATCCGACGCTGCACACGCCAAACTACGAAATCAAGCGCGTCCGCGCCGATCACCTGCAGCAGGACAACAACGACAGCACCAGCTACCAGCTCGTGCAGGACTTCGACGCCAAAGCGCAGGAAGAGCTCGGCAAGACGGCGACGGTGCAGCGCGCGCTGGCCGAGCCGGCCGTCAAGCAGATCCTGCCCTCGACGCCGGCGCCGGTCGTCATCCAGCAGCCGGTGCAGGTCGTCGTGCAGCCGGTCACGGCCGACAGCGGCGAAGGTTTCTGGAAGCGCCTGCTACGCTTGCTCGGCTTCGGCGGCGGCGCCGCGCAGCCGATCGCGGCGCCGGCACAGCCGCAGCGTCGCGACGGCGGACGCCGTGACGAGCGTCGCGACGGACGCCGTGACGAGCGTCGCGACGATCGTCGTGGCGGCCGCGACCCGCAGCGTCGCGGCGACCGCGGCGGCCGTGAGCGTGGCGAGCGCCAGGGCGGCCAGCCGCGCAATCCGCAGCGCGGCGGTCAACAGAACCCGCCACGCAACAACCCTCAGGAGCAGCGCGGCCAGCAACAGCAGCCGCAACGCCAACCGCAGCAGCCGCGCGACAACGCGCAACAGCGCGGCGGACAACAGCAACAGCCGCAGCAGCGAGGCGCGCAGCAGGGCAATGCCCATGCGGCTGCGGCGAACATCCAGCCGCCGTCGCGCCAGAGCCAGGGTCCGGCACAGCCGCGTCCGGAAACCGTGCCGGCGCCGGCCACGCCGGCCGCCGTCGAAGGCGCCGAAGTGGCCGAGAACGACGCGACGGCCGCAGCGGCCGAAGGCGGCGCTGCTGGCGAGCAGCCGGCGCGCACCGGCCGCCGCCGTCGCCGCGGGGGTCGCGATCGTCGCGAACGCGAAGCCGCGCGTGCCACCGCTGCCGCGGGTGGCGTGATCGCCGGCGAAACGATGGCCGAGATGGAAACCGACGCGGTGACGACGCCAAGCGTCGATGGCGATGACGCCGTCGAACAGGCTGTGACTCCGGCGGCCGGAGAAGCCGCACCCCGCCGCGAGCGCATCGAGACGCAACTGCCGCTGCTGCGCGAGGTTTCGCGCGCCGACGACGGGACGCCGGCCGTCCCGGCTGCGGCGGCGAACGAAACGGTCGCCGAGGCGCCGCGCGAGCCCGCCGTCGCGGAAACACCGGCGCCGGTCGCAACGGATGAAGTCGCCGGCGCCACGGAAACCGAGGCGCCGACGACTACGATGGCGATGGTCGAAGTGCCGGCCGCGTCGATCGAAGCATCCGTCGTCGAAGTCGCGCAGCCCATCGCAGTGCCGCAGGCCGAGACATCCCCCGCAGAGGCGCCGTCGGTCGCAGGCGAGCCGGCCGTCGCAGCGCCCGCCATCGAGCCGGCGACCGCCGAGGTCGCCGCGGACCCGCGCGCCCCCCATGCCCACGACGCAAGCACCCCGGCCGACAAGCCGCAGTTCCGTGAGACCGCGCCGGCGGCCGACTACTTCAAGTTGTTCGAGAACGCCACGCAGCAGCAGGCGGTGCCGAAGCCGGCCGACGTCGACAAGGCCGAAGAGGACCACAAGCCGGCCTGATCAAGCGGCAGCCAACGAAAAAAGGCGACCTTCGGGTCGCCTTTTTCGCTGCGCCGCGCCCGCGGAACAGGGCTCGCAAGAGCGCCGCGCGCAAAACTCAGCCGCCGGCGAGCAAGCGCGCGACCGCCTGCAGATCGTCGTCGGTATCCACACCGCGCGGCGGCGGCGTGTCGGTGATGCCCATCTTGATGCGCAGGCCATGCGTCAGTGCGCGCAACTGCTCGAGCGCTTCACAGTCTTCGAGCGGCGCGGCTGGCAGCGCGCTGAACTCCGACAGCGCGGCGACGCGATAGGCGTAGAGCCCGATGTGACGGAACGCGAGGCCATCCGGCAGACGTGGCGCTTCGCGTGTCGAGCCTTCGCGCCGCCACGGAATCGGCGCGCGCGAGAAATACAGCGCGTAACCGCGACGGTCCATCACCAGCTTGACGACATTCGGGTTGAGCCAATCGTCGAGCGCGTGCACGGGATGGCACAGCGAGGCGATGTCGGCACCCGGATCATCGGCGAGCAGCTCGGCCGCCTGGCGCACCAGCGCGGGTGGCATCAGCGGCTCGTCGCCCTGCAGGTTGACGACGATCGTCGCCGCGTCCCAGCCGGCCTGGCGCGCGATCTCGTTCGCGCGATCGGTGCCGGAATTGTGCGTGGCCGCCGTCATGCGCACATCGGCGCCGAAGGCGACGCAAGCCTTGGCGACCTCGTCCGAATCGGTGGCGATGACGACCTCGTCGGCACCGGCCTTCTGAGCCGCTTCCCAGACGTACTGCACGACCGGCCTGCCGCCGACGTCGCGCAGCACCTTGCGCGGCAGACGCGTCGAGCCGAGCCGTGCCGGAATGACGACCTTGAAGCCGCTCGCCCGCGAATCGGCGCTCACGCCTGCAGTTCCTCGTCACCGAGCGTGCGCGCTTCGTCCTCGAGCATCACTGGCACGCCGTCCCGCACCGGATAAGCGAGGCGCGACGCGCGGCACCACAGTTCCTGCTGTTCGGCGCGCCATTCCAGCGGCGCCTTGCTGACCGGGCACACCAGGATGTCGAGCAATCGTTTGTCCATCAGTTCTTCCCCGCCGCCGTCTGGCGCAGCATGTCAATGCATTGTCGCACACGCGCGCCGTCGCGCTCGGACAAGGTCGCTGCCACCGGCACCGTCCACAGCCGCGGGTCGGCGAACGCCACGCACTTCACGGCATCCTTTTCGGTCATCAGCACCGGCGCGTCGTCGCCGAAATCGAGATCGGCGCGCCGATAGGTGTGGTGGTCGGCGAACGCATGCGGAATCACCTCCAGGCCGGCGCAACGCAGGCTCGCGAAGAAGCGCGATGGATCGCCGATGCCGGCGACGGCGTGTGCGCGCTGCCCGCAGAACGCGGACAAGACCCGCCTCGCGCCGTCGGTCAGGCGGCGCGGCGCCCCGGTCTGCAACTGCATGCGCAGCGCGCCCGCGCGCGTCCAGCCGTCGCCGTTGACGATGACCAGATCGACGCTCGCCAGCCGGCTCGCGCGCTCGCGCAGCGGACCGGCCGGCAGCAGCGCGCCGTTGCCGAGGCCGCGCCGGCCGTCGACGAGACAAATCTCCAGATCGCGCGCTAGGCGATGATGCTGCAGGCCATCGTCGCTGACGACGATGTCGACTCCGTACCGATCGATCAGGTGGCGCGCGGCGGCGACGCGGTCCGGCGCGACGACGACCGGCGCACCGCTGCGCTGCCCGATCAGCAGCGGCTCGTCGCCGCAGCGGGCGGACGTATCCCGCGGATCGACGTCGTACGGATAGTGCGGCGCCCGTCCGCCGTAACCGCGGCTGACGACGCCGGGCCGCCACCCCCACTCGCGCAAGCGTTCGACGAGCCAGATCGCGAACGGCGTCTTGCCGGTGCCGCCGACGCTGATGTTGCCGACGACGACGACCGGCACGCCGACACGCTGCGCCGACGCCCGCAGGTGCCCGGCGCGCAGACCGCCGATGACGCCGTAGAGCGCCGCGAACGGGCGCAGGAACAGCGGCGCCGGCTTCTCTGCATACCAGCGGCGCTCGAGCCAGGCCTTCAAGCCGCGTCCTTGCTTTCGTCGTCGAACTGCATGCGGTACAGCGCCGCGTACAGGCCGTTGGCGGCCAGCAGCGTGTCGTGGGTGCCGGTCTCGGCGATGCGGCCGTCCTGCATGACGGCGATCAGATCGGCCTTCTGGATGGTCGACAGGCGATGCGCGATCACCAGCGTCGTGCGGCCTTCGACGAGCTTTTCGAGCGCGGCCTGGATCGCGCGCTCCGATTCGGTGTCCAGCGCCGACGTCGCCTCGTCGAGAATCAGGATCGGCGCATTCTTCAGCAGCGCGCGCGCGATCGCCAGCCGCTGGCGCTGGCCGCCCGACAGCTGGGAACCGTTCTGGCCGATCGAGCTCTGCAGGCCATCCGGCAGCTTCTCGATGAATTCCCAGGCATGCGCAAGACGCGCGGCCTGCTCGATCTGCGCCGTGTCCGGCATCGGTTCGAGTCCGTAGGCGATGTTCTCGGCCACGCTGGCGTTGAACAGGCGCACCTGCTGGTCGACGAGCGCGATCTGCTGGCGCAGGTCGCGCAGCCGGTAGTCGCGCAGATCGTGCCCGTCGAGCAGGATCCCGCCGCTGCCGACATCATAAAAGCGCGGCAGCATCGCCAGCAGCGTCGACTTGCCGCTGCCCGACTTGCCGACGAACGCGACCGTCTGGCCCGGCTCGATGCGCAGATCGACGCCGCGCAGCGCGTCCTGCGTCTGTCCATCGTAGCGGAAGCGCACGTCGCGGAACTCGATCGCGCCGCGGGCATGCGCCAGTTCGCGCCTGCCGTCCGCCGGCTCGACGGGTTCGTCGAGCACCTTGAACAGCGCCATGCCGGCGGTGATGCCGCGCTGCAGCTTCTCGTTGACGCCGCCCATGCTCTTCAGCGGCTGGGTCAGCGACAGCATCAGCGTCATGAACGCACCGAAGGTGCCCGGCGTCATCCGTTCGAGCATGTGCGGCTGCGTCGCGAAATAAACGATCGCCGCGACCGCCCAGGCGGCGATGAACTGGATCAGCGCCGAACTGCCGGCTTTCGTCGCCACGACCTTCATGCTGAGCCAGCGGTTATTCTCGTTGACGCGCTCGAAATACTCGCGCTCGAACTCCTGCGCGTTGTAGATCTTGACGATGCGCTGGCCGAGCACGGCTTCGTCGACCGCCTCGGTCACGTTCGTCACGCTGTCCTGGATGCGCACGCTTATGTACCGGAAGCGCTTCGTCACATAGTTGATGATCAGCGCGATCAGCGGCATCACCACCAGAGTGAACGACGTCAGCTGCCAGCTCAGCAGGAACATGGAGCCGATGTAGAACACCACGGTCAGCGAGTCCTTCAGGGTGCTCGTCAGTACCGTCGTGGTCGCTTCGGCGATCTGCTCGACGAAGTACGTCAGGCGCGAGACCAATGACGCCGAGTTCGTGCGGTCGTAATAGCGCGACGGCAGCAGCAGCAGCTTGTTGAACACACGCTCGCGCATGTCCTTGACGACGCGGCGCGCCACCCAGGCCATGCCGTAGACCGAGGCGAACGACGCGAAGCCGCGCAGCACGAACAGGCCAATGATGTAAAACGGCAGCAGGCGGATGTAATCCCGATCCTTCTGCACGAACGCACCGTCGAGCAGCGGCTTGATCAGGGTCACGAACTTCGTATCGACGGCCGCCAGCGCCGCGGTCGCGATCGCCGCCAGCAGCATGACGCGCCAGTGCGGCAGGGAATAGCCGAGCAGACGACGGTACGTCGGCCAGGCGTCGCGGTCCAGTGAGGATTTAGCCATTTAGGTCGATTTTGATAGTGCCGATATGCTATCAAGACCATCTTCTCCGCACCTGAACCGGCCGGCAGACCATGAGCAAGACGCTGTTCGAGAAAATCTGCGATCGCGAAATCCCCGCCGACATCGTCTACGAGGACGAACTCTGCGTGGCGTTCAAGGACATCCATCCGCAGGCCCCGGTGCATATCCAGCTCGTGCCGCGCAAGCCGATCGCGATGCTCAGCCAGGCCGATGCCGGCGACCAGGCCCTGCTCGGCCATCTGCTGCTGACGGCGCCGAAGATCGCCGCCGCGCAGGGCTATGGCGATGCGTTCCGCCTGGCAATCAACAACGGCGCGGCGGTCGGGCAGTCGGTATTCCACCTGCACCTGCACATCCTGGCGGGGCGCCCGTTCAAGTGGCCGCCGGGCTAGGCCTTCCGAATCCCCCGACGCGCGGCGGATCAATCAGCACGCCGCGCTGACGCGGCGGCGCCGTCCGTCAAGGCGCGGCGGGGTGCGACGGATCGGTGACGAAGCCGATCTTCGTCAGACCCGCCTTGCCTGCTTCGCTCATGACATCGGCGATGACCTCGTAACGCGTGTTGCGGTCGGCGTGCAGGTGCAGCTCCGGGGCCGGTTCGTTCCGGGCCGCGGCACGAAAGCGCTCGATGATCGCCGCGCGATCGAGCTTCTCGCCGTCCCAGTACAGCTCGCCGCCGGCGTCGATCGCCAACTGGATCGTCTCGGCCCTGGTGACATTCGGTTCACTCGACGCCTTGGGCAGGTCGATCTTGACCGCGTTCGTCAGCAGCGGCGCGGTGATGATGAAGATGACGAGCAGCACCAGCATGATGTCCACCAGCGGGATCACGTTGATCTCCGCCATCGGCGTGCTGCTGCGGTTGCCGCTGAAAGTTCCGAGGGCCATCCGCTCAGCTCCGCTGCGCGGCCGGCTTGAGCGGCGTGACCTGCGCCGACGTCGCCACATCGATCTTCGCGCCGGTCGCCAGGAACGCGAACAGGTCGTGCGCGAAGGCATCGAGCTGCGCCAGCGTGACGCGGTTCGACCGCACGATGAAGTTGTAGCCGAGCACCGCCGGAATGGCGACGGCCAGACCGATCGCCGTCATGATCAGCGCTTCGCCGACCGGGCCGGCCACCTTGTCGAGCGTGCCGGCGCCGGACATGCCGATCGCCATCAGCGCGTGGTAGATGCCCCAGACCGTGCCGAACAGCCCCAAGAACGGTGCGGTCGAACCGACCGAGGCGAGGATCGTCAGTCCCGACTCCATCTTCGCCGTTTCCTCGTCGATCGTCTTGCGCAACGTGCGCGTCACGAAATCGCTGGAGCTGCCAGCCTCGTTGAGGCGGTTGATGCCGTGGCGCTCGTGATGGCGGCTGGCGAGGATGCCGTGATACGCCAGATGCGAGAACGGCTCCTCGGGGTGATGGATTTCCAGATGCACGGCCACCTCCTTGAGCGACGGCGCGTTCCAGAAAAAATCGAGGAAACGCTCGCTGCGGCGGCACGAGCGCCAGTTCGAAACAGCCTTGGTGACGATCAGATACCAGCTCGTCACCGAAGCCAGCAGCATGATCAGCAGAATCGTCCTGGCGATGGCATCGGCCTGCGCCAAGAAATGGCCGAAGCCAAGCTCCTGTATTGCGTCCATACGTTTGCTACCGTTTTGCGCAGCGCCGTTCAGCGCTGATTGAGATGGAAGTTCATCGGGATCCTGACCCAGGCCGACACCGCCTGGTCGCCTTGCTTGGCCGGCACGAAGCGCCATGAGCGCTCGACGACCTCGACCGCCGCCTCGTCGAGACGCGAATGCCCGCTGCTGATTTCGACCAGCGCTTTTTCGGCGCGTCCTTGCTCATTGACGAGCACGAGCAGCATCACCGTCCCCTGCTCGCGCAGCTTGATCGACAGCTGCGGATACTTCGGCCCCGGATTGTTCAGATAGGCCGCCATGAAATTCGGTGGAATCGGCTCCGACCGCGCGGCAGGCGCGGGAGGCGACGGTGGCGCGGCCTCCGCCGGCTTCTCATCGGCCGTTGGCTTCTCGAGCGGCGGGGCCGTCATCGCCGACGGTGTCGGCTTCGGCGTCGCGACCATCTTCGGCTGCGGCTGCGGCTGCGGCTGTGGCTTGGCCGGCTCCGGCGGCGGCGGAACCGGCTCCGGCGGCGTCTCCGCGATGAACGTCACCGTCATCGGCTGTATCGGCTGCGGCGGCCGATCGACATCGCGCGACGCGAGCAACGCCGCGAGCGCGCCAAGGTGCAGGAGGCCGATGGCGATGAATGTGATCGAGCGGCGCAGATCGAAACCGTGCCGCGACCGCAGATAGCCGGGAACCGCCGCGTACGCCGCCATGTCAGCCCTCAGCCCCGCGGCGCAGCCGCTGGTGCCCGGCGCCAGGCAGCGTACGGTCGGCGACGGCAATCGGACGGCAGCGAAGGGTCATGCGGCACTGTCCCCTGAATCTTCTCGAGGCGGCGCATTTGCCGCGCTTTCTTCCGCCCGCGCTGCCTGAAGCGCCTGCCTTGGGTTCGTGCCGTCGGAAACGATGGGATTCTATCTGATAATCGTTATCAATATAAGCCGGGTGGAATTCATTGGCTCGGCCGTTTCATCACGGCATGGCCGGCACCAGCTTCTGGGCATCGATGCGCGCGTCGTACCAGTTCATGCGCCAGTCGAGATGCGGACCGGTCGCGCGGCCGGTCATGCCCGACAGGGCGATGACGTCGCCCTGCCTCACCGCCTGGCCTTTGCCGACCAGCAGCCTGGACAGATGGAGGAATGCCGACTGCAGGCCGTAACCATGATCGAGCACCAGCGTGCCACCGGTGTAGTACAGGTCCGGCTCGGCGAGCACGACGACGCCGTCGGCCGGCGCGCGAACTTCGGTGCCGATCGGCACGGCGACGTCGACGCCGTAGTGCGGCTGCTTCGGCTCGCCGTTGAGGATGCGCTGGCTGCCGAACACGCCGGAGATGCGGCCGGTCGCCGGCCAGATGAAGCGCTGCAAGAACCCGAGGCCGCCGTTGTCGAGCTTGCGCGCGGCGGCGACTTCGCGCTGGTCGGCCTTGATACGCTCGAGCACGTCGGCCGGCGGCGTCACCATCTTCGGCGGCAGGCCCTGAATGCGCTGGATGTCGTACTTGCGTTTGGCGACCGTGTATTGCCGCGCGCGTGGCGCCTCTCCGGGCAGCTGGACCTTCAGCGTCGCGGTGGCCGGCGCATCGCGATCCAGACCGATCACGAAATCGCCGTCCGGCGTCAGCTTGAGCGCGCGCTCACCGAACCAGACCTTGCTGGCTGGTGGGGCTCGGCCATAGAGCACGGCGCCCTGCTCCCAGGTGCCGCGCAGTTCGACGCCCGGCGCCGGAGCATCCGTAAAAGTCGCCGCGCCGGCCGCTGCGGCCCAGCAAACGAACGAGACCAGCATCGCGCAGCGCAGCGCAGATCCGAGCATCTGTTTCATCGGCAATCGCGTTCGGCGGTCGGGTCTTCCGGCAAAGACTAGCGCAGGTCGCGCAGGCGCTGCAGCGCATCGGCGAGCGGCAGCGTTTCCTGCTTCTCCTCACCGCGGAAACGCAGCGTCACCGTGCGCTCCTCGGCTTCTTTGCGGCCGACGACGGCGATGACCGGAATCTTCTGCAGCGCGTGCTCGCGGATCTTGTAGTTGATCTTCTCGTTGCGCAGATCGGTCTCGGCACGCAGGCCAGCATCCTTGAACGCCTCGCAGACTTGCGTCGCGTAGCCGTCGGCGTCGGAGACGATCGGCGCGACGACGGCCTGCACCGGCGACAGCCAGAAGGGCAGCGAGCCGGCGTGGTGTTCGAGAAGGATGCCGATGAAGCGCTCCATCGAACCGACGATCGCGCGATGCAGCATGATCGGCCGCTGGCGCTGCGAATTCTCGTCGATGTACGAGGCGTCGAGGCGCTCGGGCATCATCGGGTCGAACTGCATGGTGCCGACCTGCCAGGCGCGACCGATCGAATCCTTGAGGTGATATTCGATCTTCGGCCCGTAGAACGCCCCCTCGCCCGGCAGCTCCGTCCATTCGACGCCGGCGGCACACAGCGCGGCGCGCAGCGCGTTCTCGGCGCGATCCCAAGCCTCGTCGGTGCCGAGCCGCTTGTCCGGACGCAGCGCGAGCTTGACGTCGATCTTGTCGAAACCGAAATCGGCGTAGACCACCATCGCCTGCTGATGGAACGCGGTCACCTCGCCTTCGACCTGTTCCGGCGTGCAGAAGATGTGGCCGTCGTCCTGCGTGAACGCGCGCACACGCATGATGCCGTGCAGCGCACCGCTCGGCTCGTTGCGATGGCAGCCGCCGAACTCGGCGTAGCGGATCGGCAGATCGCGGTACGAATGCAAGCCGGCGTTGTAGATCTGCACGTGGCCGGGGCAGTTCATCGGCTTCACCGCGTAGGTCCGCTTCTCGGACTCGGTGAAGAACATGTTCTCGTGGTAGTTGTCCCAGTGGCCGGACTTCTTCCACAGGCTCACGTCCATGATCTGCGGGCCGCGCACTTCCTGGTAGCCGGACTTGCGGTAGACGCCGCGCACGTACTGCTCGACGGCCTGCCAGATCGCCCAGCCCTTCGGGTGCCAGAACACCATGCCCGGCGCTTCTTCCTGCTGATGGAATAGATCGAGCTGCTTGGCAAGCTTGCGGTGATCTCGCTTCTCGGCTTCCTCGACCTGCTTGAGATAGGCCTTCAGCTCGTCGTCGGTCGCAAACGCGACGCCATAGATGCGCTGCAACTGCGCGTTGTTCGCGTCGCCGCGCCAGTAGACGCCGCCGACGCGCGTCAGCTTGAACGCGGTGCCGAGCCTGCCGGTCGACGGCAGATGCGGACCGAGGCACATGTCGAGCCAGCCTGGACCCTGCCTGTAGATGGTGATTTCCTCGTCCGGCGCGATGCCTTCCTTGACCCACTCGGACTTGAACGCCTCGCCGTGCTCGTCGAAGAAGGCGATGACCCGCTCCCGCGGCCACACTTCGCGAGTGATCGGCAGATCGCGCTTGACGATCTCGCGCATCTTCGCCTCGATGCTTTCGAGATCGGCGTCGGTGAAGGGAACTTCGCGCGCGAAGTCGTAGTAGAAACCCGTCTCGGTCGCCGGGCCGAACGTAATCTGCGTGCCGGGGAACAGCTCCTGCACCGCCTGCGCAAGAATGTGCGCCGCATCGTGGCGGATCACTTCGAGCGCCTCGGGCTTGTCGCGCGTGACGATGCTGATCGATGCATCGCGGCCGATCGGCCGCGTCAGATCCCAAAGTTCGCCGTCAACGGACACGACCGCCGCCTTCTTGGCGAGGCCCGGCGAGATGCCTTGGGCGATGGCAAGGCCGGTGACGGGCGCGTCGAACGACTTGACGTTGCCGTCCGGGAAAGTGATTTGAATGGACATGATTCTTTAAATCTCCCCCTCTCCCCACACCCGTGGGGAGAGGGAACAAAGTCGTTTATTTGTTATTGACGTACGCGGCAGCGGCCTCAAGCCGCACGCGCGTTCGCTCCCGGTCGGGCGGGAGAAAGGTCCAATCGAAGGAAGGCATCGGCCGATTTTACCATCAGCCCGGTGCAGCCAAGCGGCTACACAAACGGATTGATCACCCGCACCGAACCGTAGCGCTGCCCGTGCGAAAGGTCTTCCGAATACAGCGCCTCCGCCCCCAGTTCCTGCGCGGGGCGGCGATGGCGGCGTCCCAATGCGAAACACCGTAGCGGCGATGCACGGTCACCGCATTGTCGAACAGTGACAGACTGCTCTCCGCCATCGGCACGCGACGCAACTGCGCCAGTACCGCGTCCAATGCGTCCGGCTCTACGCCGCCCTTGCGCGCATTGACATAGAACTCCTGCAAGACCTGCACCGAAAGGCCGAACGGCTCCGCCGCCAGCACGCCCGTGCCTTACGGCGCTTGGCTCGCTCCGCCGCCTGGTCGGAAAGCGCATACAGCAGGACGTTGGTATCAACGAAACAGTGCACGCTCATGAACCTGCTTGCGGCTCAGCCGCCCGGCGGCCGAATAGCCCTTCACCTTGTCCATTGCCGCGAACAGGTTTTTCGACGCTTCTTCAGCCGAAGCCGGCACCGCATCCAGCGTCTGCAGCAGCTCACGCACCAGACCGCTGACCGACGTACCCCGCTCCATCGCATGGCGGCGCGCGCGACGGTAGGTGGCGTCATCCACGGCGAGCGTGATGTTTTTCATGAGCGTTCCCGACTGTGAAACTGGGAAGATTTTTATCCGCTCCGGTGCTGCCGTCAGCAAAACGCAATGATCTCAGCTTGACATACCCCCCTCCCGCTACCGTTCATCTGCTTCAGATCGGCTTGCTGACCGATCCATTTTGGGGAAGGGGGAAATTCAACTCGATCGGCAGCTCGCCGAAGTCACTCTTCAGCGCCTCCCCGCGCTTGCCATTACGGGTGTTACCAGCGGGGGCGGAAGATCAGTATCAGATCGCGCGCACGGGCTTGTCCGGCAATCAGGATGCGCATCTCGTGCCGGATGGACAAAAGGGCCTAGACGCGTGCCGGTTCTCGCACCTTCGCCAGCAGCCAGCCGCCGATCACGAAGAACGGCAGCAGCGTGAGGATCGGCAGGCGCTGGTTCGTGACGACGCCGGCGGTGAAGCCGACGACCAGCGGCCCGAGCACGGCCGAGAACTTGCCGATCATGTTGTAGAAGCCGAAGAACTGGCCGGACTGTTCGGCCGGGATCAGCCGCGCATAGTACGAGCGCGACAGCGACTGGATGCCGCCCTGCACGAGGCCGATCGCGGCGGCCAGCACGTAGAAATCCCGCTCGGTTTCGAGCCAGTACGAGCCGATGGTGACGGCGCCGTAGACGACGAGCGCGACGTAGATCATGCGCCGGGCGCCGAAACGGTCGGCGAGCCAGCCGTAGGCGACGGCCGCAGGAAAGCCGATGAACTGCACCATCAGCAGCGCCTTGATCAGCGCGGACGGCTCGAAACCGAGCTTGACGCCGTAATCAACCGCCATGCGGATGATGGTGTCGACGGCGTCGATGTACAGCCAGTACGCGGCGAGGAACAGCAGCACCGGCTTCATGGTCAGCACCTGCCGGAAGGTCCGCGCCAGTGCCCGCCAGTCGGAGCCCGCCTGATCCTGCATCGGCGCCTCGCGTACCCAACGGAACAGCGGCAGCGAGAACAGCATCCACCAGACGCCGACCATCAGGAACGACCACAGCACCGCCTGCGCGCCGTCGGCGAGGCCGAACAGTTGCGGCTTCTGGAACATGACGACGTTCAGCGCGAACAGCAGGCCGCCGCCCAGATAGCCGAGGCCGTAGCCGAGGCCGGAGGTGAAGTCCATCTGCTCCGGCTCGGCGACGGCGACGATCAGCGAGTCGTAGAACGAGGTGCCGGCGAAGAAACCGATCGAGCCGAGCGTGAACAGCGCCAGCGCGACGGTCCAGTCGCCCCCGGCGACCCAGAACATCGCCGCCGTCGATACGGCGCCGAGCACCGTGGCCAGGAACAGGAAGCGTTTCTTGTAACCCTTGCGGTCGGCGAGCCCGCCGAGCAGCGGCGCCATGATCATGACGACGACGCTGGCGGCCGAGCTGGCGATGCCGAGCCAGAACGTGCGCGCGCCGGGCTCGAGATCGCGCGCCCAGTAATTGGCGAAGAACAGCGGAAAGAAGCCGGCCATCACCGTCGTCGCGAACGAGGAGTTGGCCCAGTCGTAGAAGGCCCAGGACCAGCGGGCGCGGCGATCGCTCTGCATTGCGTTTTCCTGTGACACGAAAGACGGCGGTGGCGGACGTTTCAAGAATCGCGGCACAGATCCGTGATTGCGAGCACAGTGAAGCAATCCAGCCGTTCGGCGCAATCGAGCGGCGCCACTGGATTGCTTCGTCGCTGTGCTCCTCGCACTGACGATTGAGATCTGTGTCGGGCCTGAGCCATCAGGCGCCGGTCAGTTCCAGCGCCAGCACCAGCGCATCCTCGCGCCCGTCGGCCGCCGGATAGTACGCGCGACGCTCGCCGATCTTCTTGAAGCCGAAGCCGTCGTAAAGCTTCTGCGCCCCTTTGTTCGACTTGCGCACCTCGAGCAGCATCAGCGTCACGCCGGCGGCGCGCGCGACCATCAGCAGATGCTTCATCAGGAACGTGGCGAGACCCGTGCGCTGCTGTTCCGGCGCGACGCAGATGTTGAGGATGTGCGCTTCGCCGACCGCCATGCTCATCAGCGCGTAGGCCTGCACCTCGCCGATCGTGTTGGTGACGACCCAGGCGCTGTAGCCGACGCGCAGGCAGTCGTTGAAGATGCCCTCGGTCCACGGATGCGTGTACGCGACACGCTCGATCTCCAGGACCTGCGGCAGATGCGAGGGATGCATTGGATACAGCCGCCACATCGATTGCGCCTGCGCGCTCATGCACGGGCCTTCAGGAATTGATGAATCTTCTTGAGGTCTTCCCAACTCTTGGCCTTCTCGCGCGGGCTGCGCAGCAGATAGGCCGGGTGGTAGGTGATCAGGAGCGGCGTCCGGTCGGGGCCGTACTGGTACAGCGGTCCGCGCAACCGCGACAGCGGTGCGTCGGTATTGAGCAGACGCTGCGCGGCGACGCGGCCGAGCGCGACGATCAGCTTCGGCTTGACCAGTCCGATCTGGCGATCGAGATAGGGCCGGCAGGCCTCGACCTCGTCGGCTTCCGGATCGCGGTTGCCAGGCGGCCGGCACTTGACGACGTTGGCGATGAACACCGCCGACGCCGCGTCGTCGTTCTTCCGCGAGCGGCCAATCGCCTTGAGCATCTCGTCGAGCAGCTGGCCGGCGCGGCCGACGAAAGGCTCGCCGCGCGCGTCCTCGTCGGCGCCCGGCCCTTCGCCGACGACCATCAGCGGCGCGTCCTCGGCGCCGACGCCGAACACCGTGTGGGTGCGCGTCGCGCACAGCTTGCAGGATTGGCAGTCCTTGACCGTCGCGCGCAGGCCGGCCCAGTCGGCCGGCACTTCGACGGCGGGCCTGCACGGTGCGGCGGCCGGCATCGCGTCATGCACCTGGACGGGCACTGCGGGTTCGGCAATCCGCATCGCCGGCCGCGGACGAGACGACGGCGGATGCGGAGGTTCGCGCCGTGCCGCAGGCGCTGGCGAAGACGGCGCTTCCGCAAGGACTGCGGCCGGCTCGGCTTCGACGACGTCCGGCTCGACGCCACGCTGGCGCCAGGCGTCGATGCCCAGAAGTTTGAGATAGCGCTGCCGGCGCATGGCGTCCATGCGGCTATTCTAGCGGGGGACACCGACGCGCCGGCAGCGGCGCAGACCCACTCCGGCCGACTTACGCGACGCGGCGCTCCGCCTGCGGCCGGCGCAGCGCCAGCGCGCGGTTGACGCCGGAAAGAATCGCCTTCAGCGACGCGGTGACGATGTTCGGATCGCGCGCCGCGCCGAACAGCGCCTTGCCATCGCCGATCTTGAGCTCGATGTACGCCACCGCCGCCGAATCGGCGCCGCCGGTGACCGCGTGCTCGTGGTAGTCGACCACCGTCACCTTCTCGCCGATCTGCTGCGAGAGACCGGCAATGAACGCGTCGATCGGGCCATTGCCGCGGCCGGCCAGCTTCTGGGCGCGGCCGTCGACCGTGATCTCGGTCGCCAGCTCGACTTCGCTGCGCGTCGAGTCCTCGACCAGATGGTGCGAGACGTAGCCGTACGGCTGCCGCGCGTCGAAATACTCGCGCGTGAAGATGCCGCCGATGTCCTCGGCCGTCATCTCCTTGCCACTCTCGTCCATCGCCTCCTGCACGACTTGCGAGAACTCGATCTGCAGGCGGCGCGGCAACGCCAGGCCGTATTCGTGCTCGAGCAGATACGAAATGCCGCCCTTGCCGGACTGCGAGTTGACGCGGATCACCGCCTCGTAGCTGCGGCCCAGATCCTTCGGGTCCAGCGGCAGGTAGGGCATCTCCCAGATGTCCGTTTCCTTGCGCGCCGCGAACGCCTTCTTGATGGCGTCCTGATGAGAGCCGGAGAACGAGGTGTAGACCAGGTCGCCCACGTACGGATGGCGCGGATGCACCGGCAGCTGGTTGCAGTACTCGACGACGCGGCGCACCTCGTCGATGTCCGAGAAATCCAGCTGCGGATCGACGCCCTGCGAGTACAGGTTCAGCGCCAGATTGACGACGTCGAAGTTGCCGGTGCGCTCGCCGTTGCCGAACAGGCAGCCCTCGATGCGGTCGGCGCCGGCCATCAGCGCGAACTCGCCAGCGGCAGTGCCGGTACCGCGATCGTTGTGCGGATGCACCGAGAGGATGATGGCCTCGCGCTTCGCCACGTTGCGGTGCATCCACTCGATCATGTCGGCGAAGATGTTCGGCGTCGAATGCTCGACCGTCGACGGCAGGTTGACGATCAGCGGCTGCGCCGATGTGGCGCCGAACGCTTCGACGACGGCGTCGACGACCTGCTTGGAGAATTCCAGCTCGGTGCCGGAGAACATTTCCGGCGAGTACTCGAAACGCCAGTCGGTGCCGGGATTGGCTTCGGCCAGCTCGCGCGCCAGACGCGCGTGCTTCACCGCCAGTTCGTTCAGCACCTGCTCCTTCGTCATGTTGAAGACCACGCGGCGCATCACCGGCGCCACGGCGTTGTAGACATGGACGATGGCCTGCTTGGCGCCCTTCAGCGACTCGAAGGTGCGGCGGATCAGCTCCTCGCGCGCCGGCGTCAGCGCCTGGATGGTGACGTCGTCCGGAATCAGCCTCTGCTCGATCAACTGGCGCACGAAATCGAACTCGGTCTGCGAGGCGCTCGGGAAGCCGATCTCGATCTCCTTGAAGCCGATGCGGATCAGCTCGCGGAACATGCGCAGCTTGCGCTCGACGTTCATCGGCTCGATCAGCGCCTGGTTGCCGTCGCGAAGATCGGTCGACAGCCAGATCGGCGCGCGGGTGAGCACGGCGTCCGGCCACTGCCGGTCGCGCAGATGGATGGGTTTGAACGGACGGTACTTGGTCGACGGGTCTTTCAGCATGGGCATGGCGGCATTCCTGGCCGGGGCCGGACACGGCATCAGCACATGTCCTGGCGGGATTCGGATTGAAGCTTGGAGTCGGTTTGCACGGTTTCGGCCCCGTACCGGCGCGGTCGTAATGGTCTGCCTTACGGCAGAAGCGCGAGACCGAGAAGAAGCGAGAACGCGAGCGCCGGCGCCGCACGAAGCGTGCGGTTCGCGGTGTCAGGATGACGGGCGCCGTTCATAGGGCCGTAACTGTAGACCAATTCGCGGCCCGGGAAAACCCTTCAAGCCGCCGGTCACACCGCCGGCTTGCGGCGCGCGCGCCGCCACAGCACGACGGCCGGACCGGACAGCGCGTAGGCGAAGAACACCAGGAACAGGATGCGCGGCGGATCGATCAGCACCAGTGCGAACACGCCGATCAGCGCCGCTAGCGACAGGAAACGCACCCGGGCCTTCAGGTTCAGCTTCTTGAAGCTGTTGTAGCGGATGCTCGACACCATCGACAGCGCGACCGCCAGCGTCAGCGGCGCGGCGAAGCCGAGCACTTCGCTGCCGGCCAGCGGCACGTGGCCGGATACCCAGGCGAACAAGGACTTGCTCGTGTCGACGCAGCTCCAGACGAAGAACGTCACCACCGCCGCCGCTGCCGGGCTCGGCACGCCGTAGAAATCCTTGTTCGACGTGGCGATCGCCGCCAGCACGTTGAAGCGCGCGAGGCGCAGCGCCGCGCAGGCGGCGTACGCGAAGGCGATGACCCAGCCGAGCTTGCCGCCGATCCACGGATAGTCGGCGAGCTCGTGCAGCGAGAACGCGTAGATCAGGATCGCCGGCGCGATGCCGAACGCGACCATGTCGCACAGCGAATCGTATTCCTTGCCGAAATCGGTCTGCGTATTGGTCAGGCGCGCGACGCGGCCGTCGAGGCCGTCGGCGACCATCGCGCCGAAGATGCCGAACACCGCCGCCTCGAAGCACCCCGCCATGGCCATGACGATGGCGTAGAAGCCGCCGAACAGCGTGCCGGTCGTCAGCAGGTTCGGCACCAGATAAATGCCCTTGCGCCGCCGCACCGGCTTTGTCTCGTTCATGACTGCTCCCCCCGCAGAAGTTCGGGGGCGAATCTTAGCGGGTCGCGCGACGCAATACCGGCCTGCGGCCCCGAGTCCGCGTCCACGCCGTTTCACCGCCAGCCGGCCAAGATGAATTTTTCGGGACACTGTCCCCGCCCGCATCGCGCCGCAGTCTTCATCTGCGGAAGCGCAGGATGCTGCGGCGTCGCCGCCACGTCACTGTGATTTCCGTCCACACCGATTCCCGATCCTGCTGCAACAAATCATGGAGAGCTTCATGTGCAAGATGCAGATTGTGAGTGCCCTCATCGCCGCGGCGCTGTCGACGGCGGCGTACGCGGATGATTTCGCCGCGCTCGATCAGGCGCTGCCGACGGCCGTCGACGCCGAAAGCATCGCGCCGGTCTTCGACTTCGATACCGACGGCTGCTATCCGAGCGCGGCGATCAGCCGCACCGGCGAGCAGAACGGCGGCCTGAGTCCGACCGGCGCGCTCGGCGGCAGCTGCCGCTCGTCGACCTTCCTGACGACGTCAAACACCTACCATCGCTACGTCTGCCAGACCAGTGACGGCAGCAGCTACTGCGGTCATCTGTACGCGCTGTACTTCCTCAAGGACCAGCTGGTCGCGAACGTCAAGAGCGGCCACCGGCACGACTTCGAATACGTGATCGTGTGGACGACGGACGGCACCATCACGCACGCCTCGTACAGCACGCACGGCAACGTGTCGACGTCCGCGATCGGCGATCTCGAAACCGAGAGCGGCCACGTCAAGGCGGTCTATCACAAGGACGGCGTCGGCTCGCACTGCATGCGCTGGGCCAAGACCGGCGAGACGGCGGAGAACGACTACGGCTACTGGGTGACGCCGATCATCGCCAGCTGGTACGAGATGAGCGGCGACGGCGTGACGAACGCCGAGATGCGCTCGGCGCTCGACAGCTTCGACTACGGCGACGCCAACGCCGAAGTCAACGACACGCGCTTCCTCGCGCAGATCCTCAAGGGACTGCCGGACGGCTACCCCACGTTCACCGACGACGACGTCGAAGCCAGCCAGTGAGACGCGCGACGCCCGGCCGGCGCGGTCCGGCCGGGCGTCGACCGGGCGGCGGACGCTCGATGCGCGCCTTCAAATCGCTGAAACCTGATGCGACTAAGCTCGACGACGGTATCCCCGACAGGCCGCCGGCAGAACCGTGCCGCCGGCAGCTCCATGTCCAACGCCGATCACGAAAACACGTTTCCAGGCTCATTCGAACGCGATCTGGTGCAGAGCCGCACGAGCATCCGGCGCTTCATCCTCGCCAAGGTCAGCGACCATCAGGCCGTCGACGACCTCGTGCAGGAGACGCTGCTGCGCACACTGCGCAGCGCCGATCGCAGCAAGGTCGGCAACGCGTCGGCCTACGCGGTGCAGGTCGCCAAGACCGTCATCGTCGACCACTGGCACCGCGAGCGGCGCGACCCGTCGGTCGAGGAACCGCCCGTCGAGCAGGCGGCCGACACGCCGTCGCCGGAAGACGTGCAGTCGCAGGCGCAGCGCTTCGCCGATCTGCAGCAGATTCTCGCGGCGATGCCGCCGCAGCGCCGCGAGGCCTTCGTCCGCCGCCGCCTGCACGACCAATCGCGCGAGGAAATCGCCAGAGCCATGGATCTGTCCGTCGAGGCGGTCAAGAAGCACATCAGCCGCGCGATCGTCGACGTCACCGCGGCCATGACCGCGCGCGGCTGGAACGATTGAGCGGGCGGCCGCACAGGAACGGCAAGTGAACAGCAGCACCCGAGATATCGATCCTCACATCATCGAACAGGCCGCCGAATGGCTGGAGGCCGACGACGACGCGAGCCCGGCGCACGCGCAGGCGTTCCAGGCCTGGCTGGCCGCGCATCCCGACCATGGCCGCGCCTACCGCAGCGTGCGCGCGCAGATGGCCAGCCCGCTGCTCGACGGCGCCTTGCGGGCGTACGCCGTGCTACCGGCGGCGCAACGGCGGCCGGCGCCGCGCATCGGCTGGCGGCGG
>JASGFY010000003.1:0-109853 GCA_047605265.1 Solimonas sp. | reverse complement strand
CTTCCACGCGGCGTATTCGCGCGCCAGCGCGTGGCCGCCGGCGCCGAAGCGCGCGGTCTGCCCGGCGGCGGGGCCGTAGAAGCCGCGCACGTAGTCCATCACCATGCGCGCCGAGTTGAAGCGCGGGATCAGGGTCTTCATCGCGTTCTTGCTGATGCGCACCCATTCCGGCGCGTACGCCTCGTTGTCGGCGCCCCAGTACAGCGGCACGACCTGCTGCTCGAGGATGTCGAGCAGCTGTAGCGCCTCTTCCTCGTCGCGCTTCCTGCGCGCGACTTCGTCGCCGAGCAGCGCGTACCAGTAGCGCGGATCGATGGGCTCGATCGCGAAGCCGTTCGGTCCGTTCGGGCCGTCGGCCACGTAGCCTTCGTCCCACCAGCCGTCGAGCACGGAGACGTTGACGACGCCGTTGATGCCGGCCTTCTCGCCCGACGTGCCGCTGGCCTCCTGCGGATACTCGGGGTTGTTGAGCCAGACGTCGCAGCCCTGCACGAGATTGCGCGCGAGCAGCATGTCGTAGCCCTCGACCATGATCAGGCGGCCGATGAAGGGCGGCTTCATGCTCGTCTCGTAGAGCTTCTGGATCAGCGCCTGACCGGGCTGGTCCTTCGGGTGCGCCTTGCCGGCGAAGATCAGGATCGCCGGACGCTGCGGGTCGCCCAGCAGGCGCGCCAGGCGCGCCTCGTCGGAGAGGATCAGCGTGGCGCGCTTGTAGGTCGCGAAGCGCCGCGCGAAGCCGAGCACCAGCGCCTTGCTGTTGCCGTCGCCGACGTAGCGCGTGGCGCGCGCGATGATCGTTTCCGGCACACCGTTGCGCTCAAGCTGGCGGCGCAGGCGGGCGGCGACGTCGGTCAGCAGGTCGCGCTTGAGCTGGCGGCGCACGGCGACGTAGCGGTCGTAGGGAATGCCGTCGATGCAGCGCCAGAAATCCTCGTCGAGCAGCCCGCGCCGCCAGGCGCGGAAGCTGTCGTGGAACAGCCGCGTCCAGGCGCGGGCGACGAAAGTGTGCATGTGCACGCCGTTGGTGACGTAGCCGATCGGGTTCTCCTCCGGCGCCACCTGCGGCCACAGATAGCTCTCCATGCGGCTGGCGACGCCGCCGTGGATCTTCGACACGCCGTTGTGGAAGCGGCTGCCGCGCAGCGCCAGCGAGGTCATGTTGAAGCGGTCGCCGCCGTGCTGGTCGGCGCCGAGCGCGAGCAGCGTGCCTTCGTCGGTGCCGAGCTGCGCGAGCAGGCGGCCGAGGAACCAGCGCAGCTGCGCGTTGTTGAAGATGTCGTGGCCGGCCGGCACCGGCGTGTGCGTGGTGAACACGGTGCCGGCGGCGACCGCTTCGAGGCTGCTCTCGAAATCGAGGCCGGCGGCGACGCCTTCGCGCACGCGCTCGAGGATCTGGAACGCGGCGTGGCCCTCGTTGATATGCCAGACCGTCGGCCCGCGCGCGAGCGCGGGCGCGGCGTCCGGCCGCCGGCCGAGCACGCGCAGCGCGCGCACGCCGCCGACGCCGAGCACGGTTTCCTGCTGGATGCGCGTGTCGCTGTCGCCGCCGTAGAGCTGGTCGGTGATCGCCCGGTCGGCGGCGGCGTTCTCGGGCACGTCGCTGTCGAGCAGGAACAGCGAGACGTGGCCAATCTTCGCCTCCCAGACGCGCAGCTGTACGTCGCGATCGGCGATCTCGACGCTGACGCGGATCTCGCCGCCGCCGGCGTCGCGACACAGCGCGATCGGCAGCTCGTCGAAATCGACCGTGTGCGCGTTGGCCTGCTGGCGACCCTGCGCGTCGATCGTCTGCGTGAAATAGCCCTGCCGGTACAGCAGGCCGATCGCCACGAACGGCACGCCGAGGTCGCTGATCGCCTTGCAGTGGTCGCCGGCGAGGATGCCCAGGCCGCCGGAATAGATCGGCAGGCTCTCGTGCAGGCCGAACTCGGCGCAGAAATAGGCCACCAGGTCGCGATCCGGCTGCAGGTGCCTGTCGATGTCCGGGCGGCTGCCGCCGGCCATGTACGAGTCGAACGACGACAGCGCGCGGCTGTAGTCCTCGAGGAAGTCGCGGTCTTCGGCGAACTGGTCGAGCACGTCCTGCGGGATGCGCCGCAGCACCAGCTTGGGATTGTTCTCGCAGCTCAGCCACAGCTTCGGATCGAGCCGCCAGAACACGCGGCGGATGTCGCGGTCCCAGGCGTAGGCGAGATTGCCGGCCAGCTCCTCGAGGCGGTGCAGCGCGGCGGGAATGTGCGGGCGGGTTTCGAGTGTCAGTGTCGTCGTCACCAGGGCGATCCTTGTGGTTCTTTGCGGCTGCGCAAGCGGATGCACGGATCAGGCCAGCGTGTCTCCGGCACGCCGCACACGAAACTGCATAGTGAGTATTATCGCTTTCGCGTGCGTGGTCAGCCCGGCATTCTGGGCAATCGTCCGCATCCCGGGAGGATCATGGATCGTCTGGCCGCCTTGCGCAGCGAGCGCCGGCCTTCGCGGCTTTATCGCCTGCGCTTCGCCACGCCTGGCTTCGAGGAGCAGTTCCGCGGCTGGCAGCGGCGGCGCTACCGCGTGACACGCGCGCTGCAGTTCGCGCTGTTCGCGGCCGCCGCGCTGATCACGCCGTTCTTCGGCCGCCTGTTCGACGCCGGCGCCGATGCGCAGCCGCTGCTGCGCCTGATCCACTGGCAGCTGATGCTGCCGATGGCGCTCATCGGCGCGGCGGCCAGCCTGCTGCCGCAGCCGGGGGTGAGCCGCGCGCTGCAAACCGCCGCCGCGCTGACGCTGGGGAGCAGCGTGCTCGGCCTGCGCTGGCTGTCACTGCAGGGCGCGTGGCACTACCCGAGCCAGCTGGCCGGCGTGGTGATGATCGCCCTCGCGCTGTTCGGCGGCTATTCGTGGCCGCGCGTCGTCGTCGGCACGCTGCTGTCCGCGGCGCTGTCGATCGGCATCGAAGCATACTACGCGACGGCCGATTCGCACGCCGGCCTGCAGATCTACGCACTGGTGATCATGTTCGGGATGGCGCTGGCCGGCGCCTTCACGCAGGAGCTGATGTCGCGGCTGATGTGGCTGAATCGCCTGCACGGCGAGGTGCTGGCGGCCACCGACGGCCTCACCGGACTCGCCAACCACCACGAATTCCACCGTTCTCTCGAACGCGTGCTGGCGCAGGCGTCTCGCGAGCGGCGCACGGTCGGCGTCGCCCTGCTCGATCTCGACCATTTCAAGTCGATCAACGACCGCTATGGCCACCTGTTCGGCGACCGCGTGCTGCGCGAGATCGGCGCCCTGCTGCGCAGCGAGGTCGCGCGGCGGCCGCTCGACCTGCGCGCCCGCTACGGCGGCGAGGAAATGGCGATCGTCTGGTACGACGTGCGCCCGGAGGCGCTGGTCGGCCTCGTCGAAGCGGTGCTCGACCGCATCCGCATCCTGCCGTTCGCCGATCCGGCCGGCGGCCCGCGCGTGCGCGTCACGGCCAGCATCGGCCTGTGCTGGCTGGTGCCGACCGAGCAGACGCGTCCCGAAGACGTGCTGCACAGCGCCGACCTGCTGCTGTATTGCGCCAAGTCCGAAGGCCGCGACCGCGCTCGCCTAGCGCCGTTCGACAACGGCCTGCGGCTGATGGGCGAGACGCCGGCCAGCGATGCGATCCGTCGGCCGCATCTCGATTTCAGCGACTGAACCGCACGCGGCGTGACGTACACTGCGCGCCCATGATTTCCCTGCAATCGCTGACGCTGCGCCGCGGTGCCCGCGCGCTGCTCGAAGACGCGTCGCTGACGATCCATCCCGGCTGGCGCGTCGGCGTCGTCGGCCGCAACGGCACCGGCAAGTCGACGCTGTTCGCGGCGATCAAGGGCGAACTCGACGCCGACCGGGGCTCGCTGTCGGTGCCCAGGGACACCGCGATCGCCGCGGTCGCCCAGGAAACGCCGTCGCTGCCGGACCTGGCGATCGAGTTCGTGCTCGACGGCGACGTCGAGTTGCGCCGCCTCGAAGCGCGGCTGGTGAAAGCCGAGGACGAACACGACGTCGAGCGCATCGCCGCGATCCACGAACGCCTCAACGCGATCGGCGGCTACGCGGCCCGCGCCCGCGCGGCGACGCTGATGCACGGCCTCGGCTTCGCGCACGAGACCGGACAGCGGCCGGTCGCCAGCTTCTCCGGCGGCTGGCGCATGCGCCTCAACCTCGCGCGCGCGCTGATGTGCCGCTCGGACCTGCTGCTGCTCGACGAGCCGACCAACCACCTCGATCTCGACGCCGTGATCTGGCTGCAGGACTGGCTGGTCGCGTATCCGGGTACGCTGCTGCTGATCTCGCACGATCGTGAATTCCTCGACGCGGTGACCACGCAGACGCTGCATCTCGAAAACCAAAGGGCCACGCTCTATTCCGGCAACTACTCGCAGTTCGAGCGCCAGCGCGCCGAGAAGCTGACGTTGCAGGCGGCGCAGTACGAGAAGCAGCAGCGCGAGATCGCGCACCTGCAGAACTTCATCCGACGCTTCAAGGCCAAGGCCAGCAAGGCCACGCAGGCGCAGAGCCGCGTCAAGGCGCTGGAGCGCATGGAACTGGTCGCCGCGGTGCATGCCGATTCCGAGTTCTCGTTCGCTTTCCCCGAGCCCGAGAAACTGCCGGCGCCGCTGATCCGTTTCGACAAGGTCAATGCCGGCTACGGCGAGAAGAAGATCCTGTCCGGGCTCAAGCTGCTCGTCGGTCCCGGCGACCGCGTCGGCCTGCTCGGCCCGAACGGCGCCGGCAAATCGACGCTGGTGCGCACGCTGGCCGGCGAGCTGCCGCCGCTGTCCGGCGACGCGATGCGCGATCCGCACCTGCGCGTCGGCTACTTCGCCCAGCACACGACCGACAGCCTCGATCCGCAGGCCTCGGCCTTCCTGCACCTGAAGCGGCTCGATCCGCGGGCCAGCGAACAGAACCTGCGCAACTTCCTCGGCAGCTTCAACTTCCGCGGCGACCGCGCGATGGAAAAGATCGAGCCGTTCTCCGGCGGCGAGAAGGCACGCCTGGCACTGGCGCTGGTCGTCTACCGGAAGCCGAACCTGCTGCTGCTCGACGAGCCGACCAACCACCTCGATCTCGACATGCGCCACGCGCTCGAGAACGCCCTGCTCGACTATCCCGGCGCGCTGGTCGTCGTCTCGCACGACCGCCATCTGCTGACCAGCACCTGCGAGAACTTCTGGCTGGTCGCCGACGGCGACGCACAGCCGTTCGACGGCGATCTCGACGACTACACGCGCTGGTTGCGCGGCCGCGACAGCGCGCCGCCGGCGATGAAGGCCGCCGTCGACCGATCGGCGAGCACCGCGCGCCGCGACGCCGCCGGGCAGCGCGCGCTGGCCAAACCGCTGCGCGACGCCATCGGCCGGCTCGACAGGCAGATGGCGAGGCTGAACGGCGAACTGGCGACGCTCGACGGCCAGCTCGGCGATCCGGCGATCTACGAAGCCGCGCGCAGCGCCGAGCTGCGCGACCGGCTGGCCCGTCAGGCCACGCTGCGTCAGCAGCTCGCGGCCGCCGAGGACGAATGGCTGGCGGCGACCGAGAAGCTCGAGGCGCTCGAAGCCGGCGCCTGATCTGCGCCGCAGCACGGCGGGTGGACGCAGTTCACGAAGTGCCGGAAAGCCCGCGTGCTAGCATCGCCCGCGTCGAGGGAAGCGAGGCCTTGCAGCGCCATGAATCCGGCAGCCGTCGATTCCAGGTCGATCCGGGCCCAGACCGGGCCGCTCGTCGTCGGCGATCCCGCCAGCGACGCCGCCGGCGACTGGATGACGCGCCTGCTGCAGATGCGCGCCTTCCAGCTCGTGCCGCCGGTGAAACTTCAAGCCATGTTCATGCGCCTGCGCAAGCTCGCCGCCGAACCCAGCCAGGTCATCGTCCGGCAGGGCGACGCCGGCGATTACTTCTACGTGATCGTCGACGGCAAGTGCATCGTCACGCGCGAGCGGGCCGGCGCCAGGCCGGTGCGCCTCGCCGAGCTGGAGCCGGGCGCGTGCTTCGGTGAAGAAGCGCTGATCTCCGAGGAGCGGCGCAACGCCACGATCACGGCGCTGACGCGCGCGAGCCTGATGCGGCTTGCCAAGTCGGACTTCCGCACGCTGCTCAACGAGCCGCTCGAGCGGCGCATCAGCCTCGCCCATGCGCAGGAGCTCGTCGACACCGGCCACGCGCGCTGGCTCGACGTGCGCCTGCCGGGCGAATTCCGGAACCATCACCTGCCCGGCGCGCTGAATCTGCCGCTGCACATGCTGCGCCCGAGGCTGGCGACGCTCGATCCGCGCCTCACCTGGATCGTCTGCTGCGACACCTTGCGGCGCAGCGCCGTCGGCGCTTACGTGCTGACGCAGAAGGGCTACGACGCTTACGCGCTCGAACAGAGCCTCGTGCCGCGGGGCTGAAGGGATTTCCGCGTTGCGATCCGCGGCGCAAGCGACCATTGTGGATCGCCGCCTGCTCCGGAGTGTCCAAGATGATCCGCTGGTCCGCCGTCCTGGCGCTGGGTGCCCTCGCCTTCGCCGCCGCCGCTGCCGTGCCGAAGAATCCGGCGACGCCGGGGCCGCCGGCGCTGTTCGCCATCGCCGACGCCGTCGATGCGGCGCGGCTGCGCGCGACGATCGAGGCGCTGGTCGGCTTCGGCACGCGCCACACGCTGTCCGACACGCAATCGGCGACGCGCGGTATCGGCACCGCCCGGCGCTGGGTGCAGGCGCGCTTCGAGGCGATCGCCAGAGACTGCGGCGGCTGCCTCAGCGTCGTGACGCCGGCGCAGACTTTCACCGGCAAGCGCATCCCGCAGCCGGCCGAAGTGATGGACGTCGTCGCCATCCAGCGCGGCAGCGGCGATCCACAGCGCGTCGTCATCGTCACCGGCCATCTCGATTCGCGTGCGGGCGACGTCATGGATGCGACGGACGACGCGCCGGGCGCCAACGACGATGCCTCCGGTGTCGCCGCTGTCGTCGAAGCCGCGCGCGTGCTGTCCCGGTACCGCTTCCGCGCCACGCTGGTCTACGCCGCGCTGTCCGGCGAGGAGCAGGGCCTCTACGGCGGCAAGGTGCTCGCCGGCTACGCCGGCGCGCAGGGCTGGCAGGTCGAGGCCGACCTCAACAATGACATCGTCGGCAACAGCGAGGGCCAGGACGGCACGCGCGAGACGACCGTCGTGCGCGTCTTCTCCGAGGGCACGAAGAGCAACGAGACGCCCGACGAGGCGAAGGTCCGCCGCTACCACGGCGGCGAAGTCGATTCACCCTCGCGCAACATCGCGCGCTGCATGGCGGCGCTCGCCGAGCGCTACCTGCCCAACTTCGGCGTGCGCATGGTCTACCGCACCGACCGCTACGGCCGCAGCGGCGATCAAGTGCCTTTCCTCGAAGCCGGCTACCCGGCCGTACGCGTCACCGAGGCGCACGAGAACTACACGCGCCAGCACCAGGACCTGCGCAGCGAGAACGGTGTCCGCTACGGCGACACCATCGACGGCGTCGACTTCGCGTATCTGGCCAACGTCGCGCGCCTCAACGCCATCACCATGGCGCAGATGGCCTGGGCGCCGGCGCCGCCGAGCGGCGTCGACGTCGACGGCGCGCTCGGCACCGACACGATCGTGAAATGGAACGCCGTGCCTGGCGCCGACGGATATCGCGTCTGGTGGCGGGACACCGCCGCCGCGCAGTGGCAGCACAGCCGCGACGCCGACGCGCAGGCGACGAGCCTCGTGCTGAAGAACGTCGTCGTCGACGATCAGTTCTTCGGCGTCAGCAGCGTGTCGGCGGAAGGCTTCGAGAGCCCGGTGGTGTTTCCGGGCGCGGCGGGCGCGTTCTGAGCCGCCTCACATCGTATGCGTCGGCCGGTCGGCGCCGAGCGCGCCGGCCAGATGCGCTTCGATCTTCTTCTGCGTGGCGCCGCCGTCCTGCACGCTGAACTGCACGCCGATGCCCTGCACGCGCTTGTTCTGCGCGCTTTTGGGCGTCACCCAGACGACCTTGCCGGCCACCGGCAGGCGTTCCGGGTTCTCCATCAGCGTGAGCAGCATGAATACCTCGTCGCCGAGGCGGTAGTCCTTGTTGGTGGGAATGAACAGGCCGCCGTTCTTCACGAACGGCATGTAGGCGACGTACAGCGCCGACTTGTCCTTGATGTGCAAGGTCAGGATACCGGGCGGCGCGCCGCCGGCCCGTGGTGGTGTGCTCATGCTGCTGGCTGGTTGGTGCGATCCCCGAGGCCGCATCTTAAGCGCAGCGCCGCCCGTGCGGTACCGCGCCGAGCGGGCTGGCCGGGATGTGGAATGGGCTGGGTGCTGGGCAACAGACCACGCCGGCCCTGGAATGTCTCGCGATTGTCCCCAACCTTGCATGACACCGCTGCCGCCACCACGGCACACAGCCGCTAAACTCGCGCCATTGCATCAGCCCGTGGACACCCCTATGCCTGATCTCTCCCCGCTACACCGCATCACGGCCAACGACGACGTGGCCACCGCCGTCCGCCCGCTCGCCGCCGGCGAAACCGTGGATATCGACGGCACGCTCATCACCGTCGCCCAGGATGTGCCCAAGGGCCACAAGGTGGCGGTGCGCGCGGTGAAGGCCGGCGCGCCGGTGCTCAAGTACGGCTTCCCCATCGGCATCGCCAAGGCGGACATCGCGCCCGGCGAGCACGCGCACGTGCACAACATCGGCACCGGCCTGTCCGGCACGCTGAGCTACGAGTACCACCCCGGTCAGGCCGGCGGCGCGCCGAAAGGCGTGGGTGCGGACGGCTTCATGGGCTACCGCCGCGCCAATGGCCGCGTCGGGACGCGCAACGAAATCTGGATTCTCTGCACCGTGGGCTGCGTGGGCCGCACGGCGGAGCAGATCGCGCGCATGGCCTCGGAGCGCTACAAGGGCCGCGTGGACGGCGTGCATGCCTTTACCCACCAGTTCGGCTGCTCGCAGCTGGGCGATGACCTGTCGCACACGCGCCGCCTCATCGCCGGCCTGGCGCAGCACCCCAATGCCGGCGGCGTGCTGATCCTCGGCCTGGGCTGCGAGAACAACCAGCTCGACAAGCTGCTGGCCGAGATCAAGGACGTGCCGGCCGAACGCCTGCGCGCCTTCGCCGCGCAGAAGACCGCGGACGAGATCGAAGACGGCCTGGCCGCCGTGGAAGAGCTGGTGAAGATCGCCGAGCGGGACCAGCGCGAGTTCTGCCCGCTGTCATCCCTGGTGCTGGGCCTGAAGTGCGGCGGCTCCGACGGCTTCTCCGGCCTCACCGCCAACCCGCTCGTCGGCACCATGGCCGATGTGCTGGCCGCCGCCGGTGGCATCCCGGTGCTGACGGAAATCCCCGAAGTGTTCGGCGCCGAGCTGCTGCTGATGGAGCGCGCGGAGAACAAGGAGGTGTTCGACGGCATCGTCAGCGTGGTCAACGACTTCAAGCAGTACTTCATCGACCACCACCAGCCGATCTACGAAAACCCCTCGCCTGGCAATGTGCTGGGCGGCATTACCACGCTGGAAGAAAAGAGCCTGGGCGCCGTGCAGAAGGGCGGCCATGCGCCGGTGACGCAAGTGCTGCGCTACGGCGAGCGCGTTGCCAACAAGCCGGGCCTCGCGCTGCTGGAAGCGCCGGGCAACGATGCCGTATCGTCCACCGCGCTCACCGCGGCGGGCGCGACGATGATTCTCTTCACCACCGGCCGTGGCACGCCGCTGGGCTTCCCGGTGCCGACGCTGAAGCTGGCCTCCAACTCCGGCCTGGCCGAGCGCAAGCCGAACTGGATCGACTTCGACGCCGGCACCCTGCTCAGCGGCACCTCGCCCGACCAGGCCGCGCAGAATCTGCTGGACCTCATCGTGGAAACCGCTTCGGGCAAACCCGCCCGTAACGAACTCAATGGACAACGCGAAATCGCGCTCTGGAAAAACGGAGTCACCCTGTGACGTTGGCTGGTCTTTCGAACACGACGCTTGCGCAGGTCTCTGCTCAAACCGCGAAGCCGCGCTACGACCGCAGCCAGGCCGGCATCGGCATCCTGCACTTCGGCCCCGGCGCGTTTCACCGCGCGCACCAGGCCGTGTTCGTGGACGACGTGCTGCCGCAGGGCGGCGACTGGGCCATCAGCGGCGTCTCGCTGCGCAACCCGGACGTGCGCGATGCGCTCGTGCCGCAGGACGGGCTGTACACGCTCGCCCAGCTGGACGAGGAGATCGGCTACCGCATCATCGGCTCCATCCGCGAAGTCCTGTGCGCCAAGGACGAGCAGGCCGCCGTGTTCGCGCGCCTCGCCAACCCGGCCACGCGCATCGTCAGCAGCACGGTGACGGAAAAGGGCTACTGCCTGGCTGGAGACGACCTGGACTTCAAGCACGCCGACATCATCCGCGACCTCGGCAATCCGCGTGATCCGGTGAGCGTGGTCGGCTACATCGTCGAAGGCTTCCGCCTGCGCCGCGCCGCCAAGCTCAAGCCATACACGGTGGTCAGCTGCGACAACCTCGTCGACAACGGCCACAAGCTCGGCCGCGCCGTGGTGCAGTACGCCGAAGCCCTGGGCGACAAGGATCTGGCGCGCTGGATCGAAGCCGAAGCCGCCTTCCCCTCCACCATGATCGACAGCATCACCCCCGCCACCGATGACGCCCTGCGCGCGCGCGCGGCCGATGCCATCGGCCTGCGCGATACCTGGCCGATCCAGCGCGAGGCGTTCACGCAGTGGGTGATCGAAGACAAGTTCTGCAACGGTCGCCCGGACTTCGCCAGTGTCGGCGTGCAGCTCACCGACGACGTGGGCGCGTTCGACCGCGCCAAGCTGCGCCTGCTCAACGGCCCGCATTCCACGCTGGCCTACCTGGGCTCGCTGCTGGGCCTGGTGACGGTGAACGACGCCATGCGCGAACCCGCGCTGGCCGCCTTCCTCGAACGCCTGGTGACGAAGAGCATTCTGCCCACGGTGGTGCCGCCCAAGGGCTTCGACCTCGCGGCCTATTCGCAGGCCATCCTCAAGCGCTTCCGCAACCCCGCCATCCGCCACCTGCTGGCGCAGATCGCCTGGGACGGCTCGCAGAAGCTGCCGTTCCGCCTGCTGGGCACGGTGTCCGACGCGCTGCTCAACGGCACACCACTGGACGATCTGGCGCTGCCGCTGGCGGCCTGGTTCCACTTCCTGCGCGGCAAAGCCCGCACCGGCGACAAGCTCACCGACCCGCTGGCCGACCGCCTGCTGGCCGTGGCCGGCGCCGCCACGGGCGATGCGACCGCTGACGTGGAGCGCTTCCTGGCGCTGGACAACGTATTCCCGCCGGAACTCGCCGGCGAACCTGCGTTCCGCAAGGCACTGATCAGCGCCTATGCCAAGCTGGGTGATGGCTCGCGCGAGGCCGTGCTGAGCGCGCTGTCGCGCTGAGCACTACCCGAGTCTCCCGGCCCGCTGCCTGCCACACTGGACTAGGCTTACGCCATACAAGCGGAGTCTTTGAGCTGAGTCAGCAAAAGCCTGCGTGCACCAAAAGGCGGCGCCGAAGCGCCGCCTTTTCGTTACTGCATCAACCGCATCAAACCTTCACCGGCTCCATGCGCGGCGTCAGCAGGTGGATCACCACCAGCGCCAGCAGGTAGGCGAAGCCCGCGACGAAGAAGATGGGCTGGTAAGTCCCGATCTTCTCCAGCACATAGCCGGCGTACTTGGCCATGGCCATGCCGCCGATGGCGCCGAACATGCCGCCGATGCCGATCACCGAGCCCACCGCGCGACGCGGCAAGACGTCGCCCGGCAGCGTGAGCAGGTTGGCGCTGAAGCCCTGGTGCGCGGCGGTGGCGATGCCCACGATCAGCACGGCCAGCCAGAGGTTGCTGACGTTGGAAGCGAAGATCACCGGTAGGGCCAGCAGGCCGCAGACGAACATGGCGGTCTTGCGCGAGAAGTTGATGCTCTTGCCGCTGTGGATCAGCCGCGAGGAGAACCAGCCACCGGCGATGCTGCCGATGTCGGAGAGGATGTACACCACCACCAGCGGCGGGCCGAAGCTCTTGAGGTTGAGGTTGTAGGTCTTGAAGAAGAAGTCCGGCAGCCAGAACAGGAACATCCACCACACCGGGTCGATCAGGAACTTGCCCAGGGCGAAGGCCCAGGTTTCACGACGGCGCAGCAGCACACCCCAGCCGGTCCTCTTGCCCACGTCCGGGTCGGCCGGGTCCTGCTCGATGTAGGCCAGCTCACCTTCGCTGACGCGCTTGTGCCGGCGCGGCGCGCGATACACCAGCAGCCAGATCGCCAGCCAGATGAAGCTGCCCAGGCCGGTGACGATGAAGGCCATCTGCCAGCCCCAGGCCAGCGTGATGGTGGGGATGATCAGCGGCGTGAGGATGGCGCCGATGTTGGAGCCGGCATTGAACAGGCCGGTGGCGAAGGCACGCTCCTTCTTGGGGAACCATTCGGTGACGGCCTTGAGGCTGGCAGGGAAGCTGCCCGCCTCACCGATGCCCAGCGCCACGCGCGCAAAGATGAAGTGGCCGATCTCACGCGCACCGGCATGCGCGATATGCGCCAACTGCCAGATGCTGAAGGCGATGGCATAACCCCAGCGCGCCCCGATGCGGTCTATGAACCGCCCGAACACCACATAGGCGATGGCATAGGCCGCCTGGAACCAGAAGACAATGTTGGCGTAGTCGCTTTCGCTCCAGCCCATTTCCGTCGACAGCACGGGCTTGAGAATGCCCAGCATCTGGCGATCGATATAGTTGATGACGATGGCGGTGAACAGCAGCGCGCAGACGATCCAGCGATAGCGGCCGGTGCTCTTGAGCGGTGGAAACTGCGCCGTAGAGGTCGCTTCGGTCATGCCTTGCCTCCGATGGTGCCCCGGTGGCAAAGCGTGTTAGGGGAAAACATGGTCTCTCCTCCAGAGGTTCTCAGGTCCAGCGATTGATGAAGCGATGTCCAGCTTGAACATCCTGCGCCATCAGCGCGGATGCTCATTTGAAACGGCGCGCCCGCCGCCCCGATGACACAGGGCAGGCATTAGTTTGCCGTTCGCGCAGGGGCTTTCTTGGCGCTGATACTCAGAAAATCGTAAAGACGCTCTTAGCTTGTTAGCGGGAATTTCGGGGCGTGAGGCGACCCGGGCTCAGGTGAGCTTGTAGGCGCGCTTGGGCGAGTCGTACGTGAGGTCGATGACGACTTCGCGGGCTTCGTCTTCATCCATCCGATGCTGGGCGACCAGTCCTGCGAGGAAGGCGCAATCCACACGGCGCGCCACATCGTGGCGGGCAGGGATGGAGAAGAAAGCGCGCGTATCGTCGTTGAAGCCCACCGTGTTGTAAAAGCCAGCGGTTTCCGTCGTCTGCTCGCGGAAGCGGCGCATGCCTTCCGGGCTGTCGTGGAACCACCAGGCGGGGCCCAGTCTCAGCGTCGGGTAATGGCCGGCCAGCGGCGCGAGTTCACGCGCGTAGCTGGTCTCGTCCAGCGTAAACAGGATGATCGACAGGCGCTTGTCGGTGCCGTGCTTGTCCAGCAGCGGCTGTAGCGCGCGCACGTACTCGGTCTGGCTGGGCATGTCCGCCCCCTTGTCGCGACCGTAGTGCTCAAAGATGTAGCGGTTGTGGTTGCGGTAGGCGCCCGGGTGAATTTGCATCACCAGGCCATCTTCGATGCTCATGCCGGCCATTTCGGTCAGCAGCTGGCCGCGGAACTGCTCGGCCTCGGCCGCCGACACCGGCCCCTTGAGCACCTTGGCGAACAGCGCTTCGGCCTCGGCCGGCGACAGGTTCGCGGTGCTGGCGCTGGCGTGGCCGTGGTCGGTGGAGGTGGCGCCCACCTTGATGAAGTCCTGGCGGCGCTTGCGGTGCGCGTTGAGGTAGCCCTTCCAGGTGTACACGTCTTCGCCCGTGATCTGCGCGAACTGCTCCAGCGCGGGCTTGAAGGCCTCGTGCTCGGGGTCGATCACCGCGTCGGGGCGATACGCCGTAATCACCTTGCCGCCGGTCCAGCCGCTGGCCTGCACCTTCTCGTGGTGCTCCAGCGTGTCCGTCGGGCCTTCGGTGGTGGCGATCAGCTCGATGTTGAAGCGCTCGAACAGCGCGCGCGGACGGTAGGCGTCCGTCTGCAGCGCAGCGGTGATGGTGTCGTAGTAGTAGTCGGAGGTTTCGGCTTCCAGACGTTTGTCGATACCGAACACCGTGGTGAAGGTGTGGTTCAGCCAGATCCACGACGGCGTGCCGCGGAACAGGTAGAAATGCTTGGCGAACACGCGCCAGGCTTCACGCGGATCCACCTTCGGGCGGAAGCCGCCGCGCTCGGGAATGCCCAGCGTCTCCAGGTCCACGCCCTGGCTGTACAGCATGCGGAAGACATAGTGATCCGGCACCAGCAGCAGCTCGGTGGCGTTCACCCATTTCTCGTTGTTCGAGAACCACGACGGATCGGTGTGGCCGTGCGGGCTGATGATGGGGAGATGCTTGACCTCCGCATACAGGCGGCGAGCGATCTCGCGCGTGCCGGCTTCGGCCGGGAACAAACGGTCTTCGTGCAATCGCAGGGGCTTGGACATCAAATCACGCCTTTTTAGAATCAGGGGATAGAGCATCCGGCGGACGCGGATACCCCGAGAGGGCTCTCCATTCGCCCGATTATCACCAGGTTGGGCGAGCGTTGTCATGGTTCTACAAGCGATCCAGATAGATTCTTTAGACATCGCTGGACAACCCACCCAGCCTCAGGATTCATCCGTAAATCACGTTACTAGTTATCGTCACCCTGCGAAACGCGATGATGGCTGCCGCGAGGTGGCTGAGCGCCATGAAGCCGCGTTCGAGCTTCTCATAGCGCGCACACATAGACGGCCTTCGAGCGGTGCAGCGTCGGGGCGCCCGGCGGCGCGCTCATGTCCCCGCTTCCCATCGTCAGCGCCCTCAGCGCGCCGTGGACGAAGCCGTGCGACTCAGGCGCAGCCAGCGCGCGAACAGCGACTCCATCAGCAACTGCGGCTGCGCGTTGCCGGCCGCACGGCGCTGCGCGTCGAACACGTCCTGCATCATCTGCGCGAGCGCTTCGCGGCGCGGTGCGTCGGCGCGCTCGTCCAGCCGCGCACGAAGCTGCCCGGTCAGCCACTGCTGCGCCCATTGCAGATGTTCGGCCAGAGACTCCTTGTCGACCGCCGCGGCGGCGGTCAGCGGATCCTTGCGGCCGCTGCCGACGTTCGCCCACAGCTCGGCCCATTGCCGGCGCACGGCGACGCCCTCGCCGCGCAGCGCTAGCGCGCGCAGCGGCGCCCCGAGCGACAGGCTCAGCGCGTCCTCGTCGGCCCCGCCGTGCTCCGCCATCCAGGCCAGCGCGGCGGCGGCATCGGGTGACGCGAAGCGCAGGCGCTGGCAGCGGCTGCGCAGCGTCGGCAGCAGCGCCTGCGGGCGCTCGGTGACGAGCAGCAGATGCGTGCCGGCCGGCGGCTCTTCGATCGTCTTCAGCAAGGCGTTGGCGCTGCTGGCGTTGAGCAGATCGGCCGGTTCGATCAGCGCATAACGGTCGCGGCCGTAATGGCTCGACAAGCTCAACTTGCCGATCAGGCTGCGCGCGCCATCGATGGCGATGTCGCGACGCTTGCGATCTTCGTCCGGCTCCCAGTGCGCGAGGCCGAGCTGGGCATGACCATCGTCGGTCAATGCCAGTCCGCGATGGCCGTCGACGCCGAGCGTCGACGCGTCCGGATGCGTGCCCGCCGCGAGCTGCACGCAGCTGCGGCACTCGCCGCAGGCGTATCCGCTGCGCCGCTCGCACAGCGCGAACGCGATCAGCGCGCGCGCGAACCAGCGCTTGCCGATACCGGCGCCGCCGACCATCAGCAGCGCGTGCGGCAGGCGCTGCTGCAGGATCAGCGCGGTCTGCTCGAGCCACAGTTCCTGCTGCCACGGCAGCGGACGCCACAGCGCGGCGTTCATGCGGACGCGTGTTCGACGCCGCCGAGCCTCGCCGCCAGCGCCTCGGCGACCGCGGCGCTCACCGCCTCGGGTTCGCGCGCGGCGTCGATCACCACGAAGCGCTCCGGCTCGGCCTGCGCGCGGGCCAGAAAAGCCTCGCGCACCCGCTGCTGGAAGGCCAGCGCCTCGTGCTCGAAGCGGTTGTTGTCGGCGCCGCGTTCACGTGCGCGCTGCAGGCCGAGTTCGGGATCGATGTCGAACAGCAGCGTGAGATCGGGCTTGCGCTTGCCCAGCACCATGCGCTCGAGCGTGCGCAGGCGGCGCTCGGTGATGCCCTTGCGGCCGCCCTGGTAGGCGTAGCTCGAATCGACGAAGCGGTCGCTGACCACGTCGCGGCCGGCGGCGAGCGCCGGCTTGATCGTCGTGTTCCAGTGCGCGGCGCGCGCGGCGAACATCAGCAGCGTTTCCGTCGACGGCGCGATGCCTTCGGCCCAGTCGCCGAGCACGAGGTGGCGGACGGCCTCGGCCAGCGGCGAGCCACCGGGCTCGCGCGTCAGCAGGACTTGGCAGCCGCGCACCTCGAGCCAGTCGCGCACGAAGCGCGCCTGCGTCGATTTGCCGGCGCCCTCGCCGCCTTCGAGCGTGATGAAGCGTCCGCGTGTCGTCATGAATGCCTGTGTTTTTTCGTCCGGGAGCGGCCCTGCGATTTCGGCTGAGGCGCCGGCGGCGGCTCGGCCCGCGGCCGTGGCGCCGACAGCTGGTACTGCCGCACGGCCGCCTCGTGCTGCTCGAGCGTCTCGGAGAACTGATGCGTGCCGTCACCCTTCGAGACGAAGAATAGCGCCTTGCCGTCGTCCGGATGCAAAGCGGCGTGGATCGCCGCGCGGCCTGGCAGACTGATCGGCGTAGGCGGCAAACCGCCGCGCGTGTAGCTGTTGTACGGCGTGTCGGCATTGAGATCCGCGCGGCGCAGATTGCCGTCGAAGGCGCTGCCGAGACCGTAGATCACCGTCGGGTCGGTCTGCAGGCGCATGCCGAGCTGCAGACGGCGCACGAAGACGCCGGCGATCTGCGGCCGCTCGACCGGCGCGCCGGTCTCCTTCTCGACGATCGACGCCAGGATCAGGGCGTCGTCCGCCGATGCATACGGCAGGTCGGCGACGCGCTGCTCCCATTCCGCGTCCAGCACCTTCTGCATCTGTGCATAGGCCTGCCGCAGCAGCACGACATCGCTGGTGTTCTTCGCAAAGCGATAGGTGTCCGGGAAGAAACGGCCTTCGGCTGGCGCGCCGGGCTGGCCGATGGCCTCCATGACGGCCTGCGGCGTCGCGTCGGCGGCCAGGGTCTGCTGGATCATCGCGTCGGCGCGCATCGCCTGCAGCGCCTGGGCGAACGTCCAGCCCTCGACGATGCGCAGCTCGTGGACGATCGTGCGGCCGGACATGAACAGCGCCAGCGCGTCGAGCAGCGTCTGCTGCGCCTCGAGCCCGTACTCGCCGCTGCGGACGCGCGCGCCGACAGCGTGCCAGCGCACGTAGAGCCGCAGGTAGAGCGCCGCGCGCGCGCTCGGCAGCCAGCCGCGCGCCTGCATGTCGGCGAGGGTGCCCGACAGCGTGCCGCCGGCGGGAATCTCGATCGTCTGCCCGCCGTCGACGCGCAAGGGCTCGTGCAGCTGGCGGTAGGCGTCGAAGGCCAGACCGGCCGCGATCAGCGCGGACGGCAGCAGCACGCGGCTCAGGAGGCGGAACACACGCATGTCGTGGTCTTGTCTTTTCTAATACAGCAAAGGATGCCGCAGTTCTATTTGCAGACGGCGCGTCAGCGCGCCAGGCGCCGGCCGCTCGCGCCCGTCGATGCGCCGCAGCGGCCAGATGCCGATCAGCGCATTGGTGACGAACGCTTCGTCAGCCCGTTCGAGAACGCCGGCATCGGCGTCGACCTCTTCGTGCGCGATGCCGAGCGACGCGGCGGTGCGCAGCACGCGCCCGCGCATCGTGCCCGCGACACCGCAGCGCTGCAGCGCTGGCGTGCACAGACCTCCGTCGCGGACCCAGAACAGATTGCTGCGCAGACCGCCGACGAGGCGGCCGTGATGATCGCACATCAACAGTTCGTCGATGCCGTCGGCCAGCTCATGCGACGCCAGCACCTGTTCGAGACGGTTCAGATGCTTGACGCCGGCGAGCGCCGGCTGCGCGGCGAGGCGCAGCGCCGCGATACGCGCCGCGATGCCGTGCGTCCAGTGCGTTCCGGCATAGCGCGGCGCGGCCGTGCGCAGCACGATGCGCGTCGCGCCGCGCGTGCCCACCGCATAGCCGCGACCGGCGCTGCGGCGCACCAGCAGCCACTTGATGACGGCGCGCGCCTGCGCGGCGGCGAGCATCGCGGTTTCGCGGCGCAGCGCGTTTTCGTCCGGCACGTCGAGCGCGAGGCGCGCGGCATCGGCGCGCAGCGCGGCGAGGTGATCGTCGACGTGCAGCGCCGCGCCGTCGGCGACCAGCAGGGTGCGAAACACGCCGTCGCCATAGGCCAGACCGCGGTTGTCGACGGCGAGCGCGTCGCCGACCTCGCCGTCAATCAGCGCCTTCACGCTTCGGCCCCGAGCGCCAGCAGCAGGCCGCGCGCCTTGGCCCGCGTCTCCTGCAGCTCGGCCTGCGGCTGCGAGTCGGCGACGATGCCGGCGCCGGCGCGGAACGACACGCGGCCCGGCTGCCAGACCATCGTGCGGATCAGGATGTTCGTATCGAGGCGGCCGTCGCGCGACAGATAGCCGATCGCGCCGGTATACGGCCCGCGGCCCTCGCCTTCGAGCTCGGCGATCACTTCCATCACGCGCACCTTCGGGCAGCCGGTGATCGTGCCGCCGGGAAACACCGCGCGCAATGCCGCGCCGGGGCCGACGCCGTCGCGCAGGCGGCCGCGCACGTTCGAGACGATGTGATGCACGTGCGCATAGCTTTCGAGCGTCATCAGCTCGTTGACCTCGATGGTGCCCGGCACGCAGACGCGGCCGAGATCGTTGCGTTCGAGATCGAGCAGCATGACGTGTTCGGCGCGCTCCTTGAGGTTCTCGCGCAGCATCGTCTTGAGTTGTACGTCTTCTTCGGCATCGACACCGCGGCGGCGCGTGCCGGCGATCGGCCGCGTCTGCGCAAGACCATCGTCGATGCGGATCAGCCGCTCCGGCGACGAGCTGATCACGGCCGTGTCGCCCCAGCGCATCAGGCCGGCGAACGGCGCCGGATTGCGCCGCTGCAGGGCCGCGTACAGGTCGGCGGCGTCGAGCGCGCGATCGAGCTGCGCGTCCCAGCGCCGCGACAGATTGACCTGGAACACGTCGCCGGCCCTCAGGTAGTCGAGCACGCGCGCGACGCCGTCGAGATAGCGCGTCGCTTCTTCTTCGCGCACCGCTGCCGCGCGCACGACCGGCGTCTGCACCGGCGTAGCGTGAAGCGCCAGCGCGAGCAGGCGATCGAGCTGCTCCGGCGTTTCGGCGACGGCGGTGCTCCGTCCGCGTTCGCGGTCATGCACGATCGCCGCCGGACAGCGCACGGCCAGCGCATCGGGCAGATCGAAAGGCGCTTGCGGCAGGCTCAGGCCCGGCTCGACATGCCGCACGGCTTCGTAACCCAGATAGAGAAACCAGCCGCCGCAGAACGGCAATTCGTCGCGTTCGGTGCTTCCTTCGCTTTGCACCCAGCGATCGAGCGCAGAGAAGAAATCGCTCGACGGCGATGGCGCTGCCGCGCCGTGCAAGCCCTCGCGCGTCAGGCTCAGCGCGTCCTGCGGAAACGCGAACAGCAGATCCCAGCGCCCCGATTGAGGATGCGCCGCGACGCTTTGCAACAGGAAAGGAAAAAACCGTGGATGCCGGCGATGCAAGGCCAGCAGGTCCACGGCTTGAGTCAGGTCCGCGCGCCACATGGCGCCGGCAAACCTTCAGCTGAAGCGCTTGAAGGCGACGCAGCCGTTGGTGCCGCCGAAGCCGAACGAGTTGGAGATCGCGATTTCCAGCTTCTTCTGCTTCGCGGTGTGCGCCGTGTAATCGAGATCGCAGCCCTCGTCGGGATGGTCGAGGTTGATCGTCGGCGGCACGACCTGATCGCGCAGTGCCAGCACCGAGAAGATCGCCTCGATGCCGCCGGCGGCGCCGAGCAGATGCCCGGTCATCGACTTCGTCGAGCTGACCGACAGCTGGTAGGCGTGCTCACCGAACACTTCCTTGATCGCGTTCGATTCGCCGATGTCGCCGGGCGGCGTCGACGTGCCGTGCGCGTTGACGTAATCGACCTGCTCCGGATCGATGCCGGCGTCGCGCAGCGTGTTCTGCATGCAGCGGCGCGCGCCGTTGTTGCCGGGCAGCGTGATGTGGTGCGCGTCGCCCGACATGCCGAAGCCGATCAGCTCGGCGTAGATCTTCGCGCCGCGCTTCTTCGCATGCTCGAGATCCTCGATCACCAGCACGCCGGCGCCGTCGCCGAGCACGAAGCCGTCGCGGTCCTTGTCCCAGGGACGGCTGGCGCGTTCGGGATCGTCGTTGCGCGTCGACAGCGCGCGCGCCTGGCAGAAACCCGCCAGACCGGCCGGCGCCGAACCCGCTTCGCCGGCGCCGACGATGAACACATCGGCGTCGCCCGCCTGGATCAGGCGTGCGCCGACGCCGATCGCGTGCGTCGCCGTCGTGCAGGCGGTGACGGTGGCGATGTTCGGGCCGGTGATGCCGAGATCGATCGAGATGTAGCCCGAGATCATGTTGATGATCGAGCTCGGCACGAAGAACGGCGAGACCTTCTTCGGGCCGCCGTTGTGGAGCGCACGGCACTCATCTTCGATACTGCCGATGCCGCCGATGCCCGAGCCCACGCAGATGCCGATGCGCTCGCGGTTCTCGTCGGTGACTTCGAGGCCGGCATCGCGCACGGCCTGCTTGGCTGCCGCGACGCCGTAGTGAATGAACGGATCGGTGCGCTTAACGTCCTTCACGCTGAGCCAGTCGCCCGCCTTGAAGTCCTTGACCATGCCACCGAACCGGGTGGTATAGGCCGACACGTCGTAGTACGTGATCGGCCCGATACCGGATTTCCCCGCGAGGATATTGTCCCAGGCCGTGGCGATATCGTTGCCCACGGGGGACACGATGCCCAGGCCGGTGACGACGACGCGCCTACGGCTCATCAGCGATTACCTGATTGTGTCGGGGGATGGCAGGCGCAATCAGCCCTGCTGCGGAGCGTGCGCCTTGATGTAGGTCAGCACGTCGTTGAACGTCACGATCTTCTCGGCTTCTTCATCCGGGATGTCGATCTCGAACTCTTCCTCGAGCGCCATCACGAGCTCGACGGTATCCAGAGAGTCGGCACCGAGATCTTCGACGAATGAGGCCTCCGGCGTGATCTGATCTTCGCTGACCGACAGCTGCTCAGCGATGATCTTCTTGACCTTCTCTTCCAACGTACTCATGCATTACTCCTGGGAACCACTGTTGTCGATATGTGAAGCCGGCGTATTGTAGACAAACGCCGAGAGGGACACAGCCGCAGCAAAACCACGCAAATTCAGTGCCTTGTTCCACTGCGCACCACATCAGAAAACATACGCCGGCGTATGCGCAAGCGCTTTGCACGCCTTTCATGGCGGCAGTACCCGTCAATCCCCCGTCAATCCCCATCAATCCATGTACAGACCGCCGTTGACGTGCAGCGTCGCGCCGGTCACGTAACCCGCCTCGCGCGACGCCAGATAGGCGACGGCGGCGGCGATGTCGCCGGGCGCGCCGAGGCGCTGCACCGGCACGCGGTCCATCAGCCCCTTGCGCACGTCGTCGCTGAGCGACTTGGTCATGTCGGTATCGATGAAGCCTGGCGCGACGACGTTGACGGTGATGCCGCGCGAGCCGATCTCCTGCGCCAGCGACTTCGAGAAGCCGATCAACCCCGCCTTGGCCGCGCCGTAGTTCGCCTGGCCCGGATTGCCCATGCTGCCGACGACCGAACCGATGCTGATGATGCGGCCGTAGCGCGCCTTCATCATGCCGCGCAGCACCGCGCGCGACAGGCGGAACACCGACGTCAGATCGGTCTGGATCACCTGCTCCCAGTCCTCGTCCTTCATGCGCAGCATCAGCGTGTCGCGCGTGACGCCGGCATTGTTGACGAGAATGGTCAGCGCGCCGATCGAATCGAGCAGTGCGTCGATCGAGGCCGGATCGCGCACGTCGAGCACGCGGCCTTCGCCGCCGAACGGCGCGAGCGTCTCGCCGATCGCGGCGGCGCCCGCTTCACTGGTCGCGGTGCCGTACACCTTGGCGCCGTCGCGCGCCAGACGCAGCGCGATGGCCTGGCCGATGCCACGGCTGGCTCCGGTGATCAAGGCGACCTCGCGCGGCGCACCGTCGGCGCTGGTAGCACGAACTGAATCAGTCATCGGATGGTTGGATTTGTTGGGTCACGGGTCAGACGCGATTCGCTGCTCCGCAACACTTTATATCGATCGGCTGGCGGCGCGCATTTAGCCCGCCGCCCGCCGCCTGCGTCAAGCCTTGACAGCCGCCGCCGCTTTGTCGAAGCCGTCGCGATCCTCGAGCGCGAACGACACCGCGTCCTTGGCGATGCGCTTGTTGAGGCCGACCAGCACCTTGCCCGGCCCGCACTCGGCAAACGTTCCGACCCCTTCGCTCCTGAGTCGCGCGATCGTCGCCGCCCAGCGCACCGGCTTGAACAGCTGCTGATGCAGAGCCGCGCGAATGCCCTCCGCACCGGCATGCACGGCGCCGTCGAGATTGTGGCGAACCGGGATTGCGGGCGTGTTAACGCGCGTATCGGCAAGCCGCTCGGCGAGCCTGTCGGCGGCGCCGCGCATCAGCGAGCAGTGCGAGGGGACCGACATCGGCAGACGCACGACCATGCGCGCACCGCTGGCCTTGCCTTCACGCTCCAGCCATTCGAGCGCCGGCACGTTGCCGGCGACGACGACCTGCCCCGGTGCGTTGTAGTTGGCCGGCTCGAGCACGCCCTCGCCTCCGTACTTCGTGCAGACCGCTTCGACCGCCGCGTCGTCGAGGCCGACGACGGCCGCCATGCCGCCGATCCCTTCCGGCACCGCCGCCTGCATCAGCTGGCCGCGCAGCTCGACGAGACGCAGCGCATCGCCGAAATCGAGGCTGCCCGCAGCCACGAGGGCGGTGTACTCGCCGAGGCTGTGGCCGGCCAGCGCAATCGGCGCCGGCAGGCCCGCTCCGGCACTTTGGGCCTGCCACAGGCGCCAGACCGCGACGCCGGCCGCGAGCAGCGCCGGCTGCGTGCGCGCCGTCTGGTTCAGCGATTCGACCGGGCCGTTCGCGACGAGACCGGCGAGATCCCAGCCGAGCGCCTGCGAGGCCTCGTCGAACGTGGCGCGCACGCGCGCCTCGTCGAGGCCGGACAGCATGCCGACGGCCTGCGAGCCCTGGCCGGGGAACAGCATGGCGTAACTCATTTGATCGATTCCTGCGGTAGCGGTTGGGGAAAGTCGGCACGGGCTTCGCGCCCGCTGAAGCTGCCAAACACAAGACCGTAAACGAAAGCGGCGAGCGCGCCATACAGATGCGACTCGGTGACGACATGACCGCCGATCGCGGCCTCGTCCGAAACGGGGGTGCCGGTGACGATCTCCCAGCCGAGCTTGCCGAGCAGATACGCGAGGCACGCGCCGGCGATCAGGCGATCGCACCGGTCGGGCACGCGGCCGTCTTCGGCGCGGCCGAGCAGCGGCGGCACGAGGCCGAGCACGAACAGGCCGTGGATGACGCCGGACATGCCGACGTAGGTCTGCAAACCCGGCACGAACGCGTACAGGCACAGGCTCATGCCGAGCGCGAGCAGCGCCAGCCGGCGCAGCCAGATCCACGGCGACAGCCGCTGCGGGCACAGCAGCACGAGCACGCCGATGCCGATCGCGTTGAGCATCAGGTGATACCAGCCGAGATGCACGAGGCTGCCGGTCAGCAGGCGCCACCATTGCCCTTGCGCGATCAGCGCGCGGTCGAAGCGCAGCGCAGCGCGCCCGGCGTCGCCGAAGCATTCGGCAACGATCATCAGCAGCATCAGCAGCAGAGGCGACGCCCAGACGTCACGGGCGCGCAGGATCGACTTTGTTATCATCCGGACGAAAGGCGCTTCGCCTCTCTCAACATAACCACATTATCTCCAATGAATGCATTCCGCGCGCGCCGCCGGCGTCAAGGCGCCCGTCAAGGTGGTTTCACCCTGATCGAAATCATGGTCGTCGTCATCATCCTCGGCATTCTCGCCGCGATGGTCGTGCCGAAGATCATGGACAAGCCCGATCAGGCTCGCGTCGTCAAGGCCAAGCAGGATATCCGGGCGCTGGAGTCGGCGCTGAACCTGTACAAGCTCGACAACTTCAACTATCCGTCGACGCAGCAGGGCCTCGAGGCGCTCGTCGTCAGGCCGAGCGGCGATCCGGAGCCGAAGAATTACAAGGCCGGCGGCTACATCCAGACGCTGCCGAAGGACCCTTGGGGCAATCCGTATCAGTACCTGAGCCCGGGGACTCGCAACGAGATCGATATCTTCTCGTACGGCCATGACGGCAAGCCGGGCGGCGAAGGTATCGACGCCGACATCGGCAACTGGGATCTCGGCAGCTGACCGCACGCCGACGCGTCACTGCGCAAAGCCCGCCGGCCGGCGGGCTTTTGCGTTGTCGGCACGCGCGACGCCGGCCCAGCGCTCTGCGGACGGTACCGGCGCCTCCTGCAGTCCTATGATTCGCCCGGATCGCGCGACAGAGCGGCCAGCCGTTCGGCCCCGCCTATTTCGACGACCTGCAGGCGGTATAACCCTCCACCCGGATGCCCATCGTTCCCCAAGGAGTCCCCATGAAGATCGCCATCATCGGTATCAGCGGCCGCGTCGGCTCGCGCCTCGCCGGCGAGCTGTTGCAGCGCGGCCACAGCGTCACCGGCATCGCCCGCCGGGATGCCCGGCAGCTCGCCAGGCCGGGGCTGAGCGTCGTGCGCGGCGACGCCACGGATGCGGCCGCGCTGGTGCCGCTGATCGCCGACCACGACGCCGTGGTCAGTGCCGGCCGTTTCGCCAGCACGCCGGCGGCGCCGCTGCTGGCCGCGGTCCGTCAGGCCAAGGTGCCGCGCCTGCTCGTCGTCGGCGGGGCCGGCAGCCTCGAGGTCGCGCCGGGCGTGGCGCTCGTCGACACGCCGAACTTCCCTTCCGAGTACAAGCCGGAAGCGCTGGCCGGCCGCGATTTCCTAGACGCGCTGCGCCCCGTCAGCGACGTCGACTGGACCTTCCTGTCGCCGGCGGCGCTGTTCGAGCCCGGCACGCGTACCGGCCATTACCGCGTCGGTGGCGACCGGCTGCTGGTCGACGCCGATGGCCACAGCCGGATCTCGATGGAGGACTACGCGATCGCCATGGCCGACGAGATCGAGCGGCCGAAGCATCCGCGCCGCCGCTTCACCGTCGCCTACTGATCGCGATCGCCGGGGCCGCCCGTCGCCCGCGGCGGCCTTCATCATTTTGGCGGCCGCCGCACGCTACACTTCCGCCTTCCGCCGGCCGGGCCTTTGACCCGCTCGATCCGCGCCGCAGCCTTTCATCGAACTTCTGACCGAACGACCCGCTCCAAGGCCGGGCATGATCCTGACTTCCCGCTTCCATGCCCTGCCTCGCAAGCCCGTGCGCGGCTTCACGCTGATCGAGATTCTCGTCGTCGTCGTCATCATCGGCATCCTCGTCACGTTCGCGTCGCTGACCATCGGCAACCGCGCGCTGTCGGACCGGCTCGAGAATGAAGCGCAACGGCTGCAGCAACTGCTCGCGATGGCCGCCGAGGACGCCGAGATGCAAGGCACCGAGATCGGCTTCATCTACACCGACCAGGGCTACGCCTTCGTCGCCCTCGCCCCGACCGGCCGCTGGGTGCCGATCGTCGACGGCCCGCTGCGGCCGCGCGCGGTCCAGGCGCCGATCGCCGTCTCGATGCGCGTCGAAGGCCGGCCCGTGGCGCCGACGCCGTTCGCCGATCTGCTCGCCGCCGGCAAAGTCGCGCTGGCCACCGTCGACAAGCAACGGGCGAAGATCGACGAAGACGCCGGCAAGACGGCCGCCGCACTCGCCAACGGCGCCTCGGGCGGCCTGTCCGCGCTCGGTGGTAGCCAGAGCAAGGACGACGACGAAAAAGAGGACGACAAGAAAAACGCCATCCTCAAGCCGCAGGCCATGTTCCTGTCGAGCGGTGAGGCGACCGCGATCCAGATCGACGTCAGCGCACCCGGCGTGCCGCGCAGCTATCGCCTGAGCGTCGACAATCTCGGCCGCGGTGCGCTGGCGCCGCTGGAGAGCGGACGATGAGGCGCCGCCCTCACCCCGCCATCCGCTCCGGCTGCGCGGGCGAGGGACGGATGTCGGCCTTTGGCCGTCGGTCGATTCGCGGCTTCACGCTGATCGAGATGCTGGCGGCGGTCGCCATCGTGGCGATCGCGATGGGCGCGATCATCGCCGGCATGGCTCGCTACGCCGGCAACGCCGCCTATCTGCGCCAGAAGACGATCGCGCTGTGGGTCGCGCACAATCGCATGACCGAGCTTGAACTGCAGCACGGCCTGCCCGACACCGGCAAGAGCAACGGCGAGGTGCAGATGGCCGGTACCACGTGGCGCTGGGACGCCGAAGTGCTCGACACCCAGGACTCGCATTTGCGCCGCGTCAACCTCAGTGTCCGTCTCGTCGACCCGAAGGCGACCAGCAGCATCTTCGACAAATCGCCGCCGCTCGCCAGGCTGTCCGGCTTCCTGTCCGATGCCGGGCGCAAATGATGCGCGGCCGCCGCCCTCACCCCGCCGTCTGCGCGGCAGACGGTTCCCCCCTCTTCCGCTGCGCGGGCGAGGGACAGATGTCGGTCTGCGGCCGGAAATCCGTCCGGGGCTTCACGCTGCTGGAGATCATCATCGTCGTGGCGATCTTCGCGATTTTCGCGGCGCTGGCCTACGGCGGCCTCGACTCCGTGCTGAAGACGCGCAAATCGGTCGAAACCGCGCAGCTGCGGCTCGCCGAGCTGCAGAAGGCGTACGTGCGTCTGCGCGACGACTTCCAGCAGGTCCGCAACCGGCCGATCCGCGACAACTACGGCGACCAGCAGCCGGGCTTGCGCGGCGCCGACAATGCCGCGGTCGAGTTCACGCGCGGCGGCTGGCGCAACCCGCTGCACCTGCCACGCGCGACGCTCGAACGCGTCGCCTACCGGCTCCAGGACGGGCAGCTGATCCGTTCGAACTGGCGCCTGCTCGACCGTGCGCAGGACACCCGGGCGATCGACGTCGTACTGCTGAAGGACGTCACCGATCTGCGCTGGCGCTTTCTCGATGCGCAGCGCGAGTGGCAGACGCAGTGGCCGCCGCTGAGCAACGGCGCGACCGCCGCGCAGGCGGCGAGCGTCGCGCCGCCGCTGGGCCTGGAGATCACGCTGAGGACCAAGGATCTTGGCGAGCTGACGTTCCTGTTCCGGCTCGGGCTCGATGCGGATACGACGTCGACGAGCTCCACGAGCAGCGACAGCACGACCACCACCAGTAGCAGCAGCACGGACGACAGTTCATGAGGCCGCCCCCGCATCGTCAGCGCGGCACGCGCTGATCACCGCCGTGCTCGTCGTCGCGCTCGGGGCTATCGCCGCGAGCGCGCTGCTGACGTCCGCCAATCTCGCGATCCACCGCACGCAGAACCTGCAGGATTCCGAGCTCGGCTGGTGGTATCTGGACGGCGTCGAAGCCTGGGTCAAAACGATCCTGCAGCGCGACGCGCAGATCAACAATTACGATTCGCTGGCCGACATCTGGGCGATGCCGGCGGCCCTGCCGGTCGATGAGGGCGGCCTGCGCGGCACCGTGACCGATCTGCAGGGCCGCTTCAACATCAACAATCTCGGCCTCAGCACGGTGAGCACGACCAGCAGCACGAGCACGACCAGCAGCAGCACGAGCACGACGAGCAGCACCACCGGCTACGCCAGCGAAAGGGAATGTTTCGCCCGCCTCTACGTGCTGGCGACCGGCGGCGACAGCGCGCAGGGCGAACTGCTGGCCGACGCGATCCGCGACTACATCGACACCGACAGCGAACCAACCGGCAGCGACGGCGCGGAAGACTCCGACTACCTGGGCATGGACCCGCCGCGCCGTGCGCCGAACCAGCCGCTGCAGTCGGTCAGCGAACTGCTCGGCGTGCGCGGCATGACCGCGGATCTGTACGTCAAGCTGGCGCCGCACCTGAGCGCGCTGCCGCTTCTGACGAAGATCAACGTCAACACGGCGACGCCGCTGCTCCTGCAGGCGCTGGCGTCGGAGCCCGGCAGCGACCTGGCGCAGTTCACCGCCGAGCGGGTGACGCAGCCGGCCGAGTCGCTCGCCGCGTTCAACAAGGCCGTGCAGCTCGGCAGCGACGCGGTGCCGACGTCGATGCTCGACATCAAGAGCAGCTACTTCGAGCTGCAGACCGAGGCTTACATAGGCAGCGGACGGCTCGAACTGTATAGTTTCCTCTACCGTCCGAGCAGCGGCACGCCGATCGTCTACGGACGCAGCACCTTTATCGACTAATGCGCGAAACCCTCTACATCCGCCTGCGCTCGGCAGACATGGCCGAGCCGGTCGAACACTGCGTGGCGCGCGCCGATGCGCTAGCTTCGTTCATCGTACGGCGCGCCCCGCTTGCCGACGTCGCGGCGCTGACGGGGACCCGCCGCGTCGTCGTGCTGGTACCGTCGGCCGATCTGCGTTTCGCTTCGGTGCAGGTGCCGGCGCGGCAGCCGGCGAAGGTCCTGCAGGCCGCGCCCTACGTGCTCGAGGATCAGCTCGCCGAAGACGTCGACGAGCTGCACTTCGCGCTCGGCGCGCGACAGCCGGACGGCCGCTGGCCGCTGGCGATCATCGCCCAGCAGCGCATGCAGATCTGGCTCGAACTGCTCGCCGACCACGGCATCCGCGCCGATCTGATGATTCCCGATCTGCTCGCGCTGCAGCCGCCGGGCGAACAGCAGTTCAATGCGCTGATCGACGGCACGCAGGCCATCGTCCGCAGCGGCCGCGACAGCGGCTTCGTCTGCCTGCTCGACGATCTGCCATTCTGTCTCGGCCTCGCCGACCCCGAGCGGACGCGCACGCTGCGCGTCGTCGTGCCGCGCGGCGACGTCGTCGACGTCAGCGTCTTCGGCTGGCCGGTCGAGCCGCGCCACGGCTTCGCCACCGCGCTCGATGCCCTGCTGCAGCAGCTGCAGACGGCCGAAGCGATCGACCTGCTGCAGGGCCGCTATTCGCCGAAGCGCGATCGCTTGCGCTGGTTCGCGCCGTGGAAGGTCGCCGCGTCGCTGGTCGGCGTGGCGGTCGCGCTGTCGCTCGTCACGCACGGCATCGAGGCATTCCGCCTGAGCCGCGAGCTGGCGGCGCAGGACGCGGCCAACGTCGAACGCTATCAGCAGGTTTTCCCGAACGAGACCCGCATCGTCGATCTCGACGCGCAGCTGACGCAGCAGATCGCCAGCCTGCAGAGCGGCGGCGGACAGTTCATCCGCCTGCTCGATGCGCTCGCGCAGGCGCTCGCCGCGCAGCCGGGCCTGCGCCTGCAGAACCTGCAATACCGCGACAGCGTGCTCTACGTCGGTCTCGGCGCCGCCAACCTGGATCTGCTCGAACGGCTGAAGAGCTGGTTCGCCGGCGCGCACGGCGCCCGGCTCGACGTCGAGTCGGCGAACGCCGGCGCCGAGGGCGTGCAGATCCGCATCCGTCTCTCCGCCGCATGAACGCCCAGATCGAACAATTGCAGGCCCGCGTCCGCAGCCAGTTCGAGCAGCTGCAGCCGCGCGAGCGGGTGATCGTGCTCGCCGGCGGCGCCGTGCTGCTGCTGATCATTTTCTACCTGGCCCTGTGGAAGCCGCTGGTGCTGGCCGGCCAGCGCCGCAGCGCCGCGCTCGAAACCTCGCGGGCGCTCGCCGTGCGCATCGAATCGGCGGCCGGCCTGGCGCAGGGCGGCCGCGACGCCGGCGCGATCGACCGCAGCACCGCGCTGCTCAGCGTCGTCGATCAGAGCAGCCGCGGCCCGGCGCTCGGCGTGCCGCCGACGCGCGTGCAACCCGAGGGCAACGGCGACAAGGCCGTCAAGGTCTGGTTTGAGGGCGTGCCGTTCGACAACGCCCTGCGCTGGCTCGGCGAGCTGCAGGCGCGCTACGCGATCATGGTCACGAGCGCCGAGATCGAACCGGGCTCCGCGCCGGGCCTCGTCAACGCCCGCTTCACCCTGAGCCGCTGATCATGCGCCTTCGCACCCTGTACGTGCTGGTCGGCACGATCGTTTTCGTTGCCAGCCTGATCCTGTTGGCCCCCGCCGCGACCCTGTACGGCTGGTTCAAGCCGCGGTCCGCCAACTTCGAACTCGCCGGCCTCGGCGGCACGCTGCGCGACGGCAGCGCGGCCGCCGTCATCGTCGGTGGGCTGCCCCTGATCGAACGCTTGCACTGGCATCTGAGCCTGCCGGAACTGCTGCTCGCGCGCCTCGGCGCCGATCTCGACAGCGGCGGCGGTACCCTGCTCGCCGGCCACGTCAGCAAGGGCTTCAACACGCTGCGCGCGCGCGACCTGCGCATCGTCTCCGGCGCCAGGCCGCTGCTCGCGGCGAGCGGCCAGCCGTTCGCGCCGGTCGGCGGCGAGGTGCATCTCGATCTGGCGCAGCTCAAGCTGCTCGGCGGCTGGCCCACCGATATCGCCGGCACGCTGCGCATCCAGAATCTGGCGTGGACACTGGCGAAGGACCCCATCGTCCTCGGCGACTACGAGGCGACGTTCACTCGCGACGGCAACGATATCGTCGCGCACGTGCAGACGCTCGGCGGCGCCCTGGACGCGACCGGCGAAGCGCGCGCCAAGGCCGACCACTCCTGGGAGCTGCATCTGCAACTGCGCCCGAAGGCCGACGCACCGCCGCTGCTGCCGAACCTGCTGCGTTCGCTCGGCGAGCCCGATCCGCAGGGCTACTACCATCTGCGCCGCCAGGGCAAGATCGAATGAGGAACCGCCCATGAGCACCTGGACGCCGCACGTCGTCGTCGCCTGCGTCGTCGAACGCGACGGCCGCTATTTGATCGTCGAGGAGCGGATCAACGGCCGGCTGATGCTCAATCAGCCGTCCGGGCACTGGGAAGAGAACGAGACGCTAATCGAGGCCGGCATCCGCGAGACGGTCGAGGAAACCGGCTGGGACGTGAAGCCGGGCGCCATGCTCGGCCTCTATCATTACGATCCGCCGGGGCTCGGCTACGGCTTCCTGCGCGTGGCGTTCGTCGCCGAGGCGCTGCAGGAGCGCGCCGGCCACAAGCTCGATCGCGGCATCGAGCGCGCGATGTGGATGACGCGCGACGAACTGGTCGCCACGCGGGCCCGGCATCGCAGCCCGATGGTCCTGCGCTGTATCGACGACTACCTCGCCGGCCGCCGGCTGCCGCTCGACCTCATCGCGCACCTCAAGGACTGACGGGGTTCCGCCGTGATCGCGCCGCACGTGGTCGTCGGCCTGTCCGGCGGCGTCGACTCCTCGGTCAGCGCGTATCTGCTGAAGGAACAGGGCTACCGCGTCTCCGGCCTGTTCATGGTCAACTGGACCGAGGACGAGCAGGGTTACTGCACGGCCGCCGACGATTTCCAGGACGCGCGCGCCGTCTGCGAGGAACTCGGCATTCCGCTGCACCGCGTCGACTTCTCGCGCGAGTATCGCGAGCGCGTGTTCGCGCGCTTCATCAAAGACTATGCCGCCGGCAAAACGCCGAATCCCGACGTGCTGTGCAATCGCGAGGTGAAGTTCGCACCGTTCTGCGAGCACGCGCTGCGCCTCGGTGCCGACTTCATCGCCACCGGCCATTACGCGCGCATCGCGCACGGGGCCGACGGCCCGCATCTGCTGCGCGCGGCCGACGACAACAAGGACCAGACCTACTTCCTCGCCGCCGTCGCGCGCGCGCAGTTCGAGCGCGTGCTGTTTCCGGTCGGCGGCCTGCACAAGCCGGACGTGCGCGCGCTGGCGACGCGCGCCGGAATTCCCGTGCACAGGAAGAAGGATTCGACCGGCATCTGCTTCATCGGCGAGCGCGAGTTCCGCGACTTCCTGTCCGCCTACCTGAAGCCGGATCCCGGCGACATCGTCGACGACGGCGGCCGCGTCATCGGCCGCCATCAGGGCCTGATGTACTACACGCTCGGCCAGCGCCGCGGCCTCGGCATCGGCGGCACGCGCGGCGGCCGCGAGGCGCCGTGGTACGTCGTCGCCAAGGACATCGCGGGCAATCGCCTCGTCGCCTCGCAGGACGCCTTGCATCCGCTGCTGATGACGCGCGAGCTGATCGCGTCGCCGTTCCACTGGATCAACCCGCCGGACCCACTGCCGCCACAGCTGCACGCGCGCATCCGCCATCGTCAGGCCTTGCAGGCCTGCAGCGCCGAAGCGCTCGCCGACAGCCGCGTGCGGGTACGCTTCGCCGAAGCGCAGCGCGCCGCCGTCGCCGGCCAGTACGTCGTGCTGTACGCTGGGGATGAGTGCCTCGGTGGCGGCGAGATCGCCGGGACGGCGCTCGCGTGAAACGCACGCGCTGTCGCTTCGGCCCGAATCTGTGTGAATCTGCGGAATCCGTGGTTCATGCTCGTGGCCTTCCTTGAAGGCGAAGCACGTACGGAGGAGTTTCTGCCATGCCGCATCCCCGCAGCATCACGCCGCTCACGCTCGGTCTGTCGCTGATCGCCACGTTCGGCGGCCTGCTGTTCGGCTACGACACGGCGGTGATTTCCGGCGCGATCGCGTCGATCGACCTGAACTTCATCAAGCCGCTGAACCTGCCGGAGACGGCCGCCTCGTCGCTGTCCGGACTCACCGTGTCGAGCGCGCTGTTCGGCTGCGTGCTCGGCGGCGCCGTCGGCGGCTGGCTCGCCGACCGCTACGGCCGCAAGCGCACGCTGGTCGTCGCCGCGCTGCTGTTCCTGATCTGCTCGGCCGGCTCGGCGTTTCCCGAGACGGGCCTCGCGCCGATCGGCACGCTCGGCGCGCACGCACTCCTGCCGTTCAACGTCTATCGCATCGTCGGCGGCATTGGCGTCGGCATCGCCTCGCTGGTCTCGCCGCTGTACATCGCCGAGATCGCGCCGGCCGCGGTGCGCGGCAAGCTGGTGTCGCTGAACCAGATGGCGATCGTCATCGGCATCGTCGGCGTCTACTTCGTCAACTGGACGATCGCGCGCAGCGGCGACGAAGCGTGGCTGCACGCCTGGGGCTGGCGCTGGATGTTTCTGTCCGAGGGCCTTCCGTCGCTGGCCTTCGCGCTGCTGTTGCTCGGCGCGCCCGACACACCGCGCTGGCTGGTGATGCGGCGCCGCGACGACGACGCGCACGCGCTGCTCGACCGCCTCGGCGAGGCACAGCCGCAGCGGACGCTGCAGGAAATCCGCGGCAGCCTCGTCGTCGCCCGCGAGCCGCTGCTGAGCTTCGGCGCGCGGGTGCTCGCCGTCGGCGTCCTGCTGTCGGTGTTCCAGCAGTTCGTCGGCATCAACGCCGTGCTGTACTACGCGCCGCTGATGTTCCAGAACATGGGCGCGAGCACCGACAGCGCGCTGCTGCAAACCATCATCGTCGGCCTCGCCAACATGGCGTTCACCCTGCTGGCGATGTTCAAGGTCGACGCCTGGGGCCGCAAGCCACTGATGCTGTGGGGCGCCGGCACCATGGCGCTGGCGATGCTGACGCTCGGCACGCTGTTCGCGACGCACGCCTTGGGCCTCGCGGCGCTGGTCGCGATGATCGTCTACATCGCCGGCTTCTCGTTCTCGTGGGGGCCGATCGTCTGGATCCTGCTCTCCGAAATCTTCCCGAACACGATCAAGGCCAAGGCGATGGCGATCGCCGTCGCCGCGCAGTGGATCGCCAATCTGCTGGTGTCGTGGAGCTTCAAGGTGATCGACGGCAGTTCGGCGCTCAACGCCGCGTTCAACCACGGCTTCGCGTACTGGCTGTACGGCGCGATGAGCGCGCTCGCCGCGCTGTTCGTCTGGAAGTTCGTGCCGGAGACCAAGGGGCGCACGCTCGAGGCAATCGCGAGCCTGTGGCCGCGGCGCACGGCCGCCGGAAGCCGGCCGCCTGCCGCCTGAAACCGCGCCGACGCGGCCGTCCGCCTTCGAGGATCATCCGATGCTAGAATGGCGATCGCGGCGCGCAGCGCCCCGTGAGCCCCAACGTTGCGGATCCCCGGGTGTGGCACGGCCGCACATCCCCGTTCTATGAAACCGGACCGCCAAACACCATGCTGCAAGCCTATCGCCAACACGCAGCCGAGCGCGCCGTGCTCGGAATCCCGCCGCTGCCGCTGTCCGCCCAGCAGACCGCTGAGCTGATCGAGCTGATCAAGAACCCGCCGGCCGGCGAAGAAGCGTTTCTGATCGATCTGCTGACGCACCGCGTGCCGCCGGGCGTCGACGATGCGGCCAAGGTCAAGGCTTCGTTCCTCGCCGCCGTCGCCGACGGCGAGCTGAAGGTCGGCCTGATCTCGCGCGCCAAGGCCACCGAGCTGCTCGGCACGATGGTCGGCGGCTACAACGTCAAGCCGCTGATCGACCTGCTCGGCGATGCCGAAGTCGGCGCGGTCGCCGCCGACGCGCTGAAGAAGACGCTGCTGATGTTCGACTTCTTCCACGACGTCGCCGAGCTGGCCAAGAAAGGCAATGCCAACGCCAAGGCCGTCGTCGAATCGTGGGCGAACGCCGAGTGGTTCACCAGCCGCCCGGAAGTCGCCAAAAAGATCACCGTCACCGTGTTCAAGGTGCCCGGCGAAACGAACACCGACGATCTGTCGCCGGCGCCGGACGCCTGGAGCCGCCCGGACATCCCGCTGCACTACCTCGCGATGCTGAAGATGACGCGCCCGGACGCGGCCTTCAAGCCGGAAGAGGACAGCAAGCGCGGCCCGATCCAGTTCATCGAAGACCTCAAGAAGAAGGGCAACCTCGTCGCCTACGTCGGCGACGTCGTCGGCACCGGCTCGTCGCGCAAGAGCGCGACCAACAGCGTGATCTGGGCGACCGGCGAGGACATCCCGTTCGTGCCGAACAAGCGCTTCGGCGGTGTGACGCTCGGCGGCAAGATCGCGCCAATCTTCTTCAACACGCAGGAAGACTCGGGCTCGCTGCCGATCGAGGTCGACGTCTCGAAGTTCGAGATGGGTGACGTCATCGACATCTTCCCGTACGAGGGCAAGATCGAGAAGAACGGCGCCGTCGCCGCCGAATTCCAGCTCAAGAGCCAGGTGCTGCTCGACGAAGTGCGCGCCGGCGGCCGCATCAATCTGATCATCGGCCGCTCGCTGACCGCCAAGGCCCGCGAGTTCCTCGGCCTGCCCGCCTCGACGCTGTTCCGCCTGCCGCAGGCGCCGGCCGCGTCGAAGGCCGGCTTCACGCTGGCGCAGAAGATGGTCGGCCGCGCCGTCGGCCTGCCGGAAGGCCAAGGCGTGCGCCCAGGCACGTATTGCGAACCGAAGATGACGACGGTCGGCTCGCAGGACACGACCGGCCCGATGACGCGCGACGAACTCAAGGACCTCGCCTGCCTCGGCTTCTCGGCCGATCTGGTGATGCAGTCGTTCTGCCACACCGCCGCGTATCCGAAGCCGGTCGACGTCAAGACGCACCGCGAACTGCCGGCGTTCATCAGCAACCGCGGCGGCGTCGCGCTGCGTCCGGGCGATGGGGTCATCCACTCGTGGCTGAACCGCCTGCTGCTGCCGGATACCGTCGGCACCGGCGGCGACTCGCATACGCGCTTCCCGATCGGCATCTCGTTCCCGGCCGGCTCGGGTCTCGTCGCCTTCGGCGCCGCGACCGGCGTCATGCCGCTCGACATGCCGGAATCGGTGCTGATCCGCTTCAAGGGCCGGATGCAGCCGGGCGTGACGCTGCGCGACCTCGTGCACGCGATCCCGCTGTACGCGATCAAGGCGGGCCTGCTGACGGTCGCCAAGGCCGGCAAGAAGAACATCTTCTCGGGCCGCATCCTCGAGATCGAAGGCCTGCCGGACCTCAAGGTCGAACAGGCCTTCGAGCTGTCCGACGCCTCGGCCGAACGCTCGGCCGCCGGCTGCACGATCAAGCTCAACCAGGCGCCGATCATCGAGTACATGAACTCGAACATCGTGCTGATGAAGAACATGATCGCCGACGGCTACAAGGACGCGCGCACGCTGGAGCGCCGCATCAGGAAGATGGAAGAGTGGCTCGCCAAGCCGACGCTGCTGTCCGCCGATGCGGATGCCGAATACGCGGCCGTCATCGACATCGACCTCGCCGACATCAAGGAGCCGATCGTCTGCTGCCCGAACGATCCGGACGACGCGAAGTTCCTGTCGGAAGTCGCCGGCACCAAGATCGACGAGGCCTTCATCGGCTCGTGCATGACCAACATCGGCCACTTCCGCGCCGCCGGCAAGCTGCTCGAAGGCAAGAAGGACATCCCGGTGCGCCTGTGGGTCGCCCCGCCGACCAAGATGGACGCCGCCGAGCTGACCAAGGAAGGCGTCTACAACACCTTCGGCACGGCCGGCGCGCGCACCGAAATGCCGGGCTGCTCGCTGTGCATGGGCAACCAGGCGCAGATGAAGGAAGGCGCCACGGCGATCTCGACCTCGACCCGCAACTTCCCGAACCGTCTCGGCAAGAACACCAACGTGTTCCTCGGCTCGGCGGAACTCGCGGCCGTCGCCTCCAAGCTCGGCCGCCTGCCGACCGTCGAGGAATACCTCGCCGAGACCGGCGTCATCACCCAGAACGCCGACCAGATCTACCGGTACATGAACTTCGACAAGATCGAGGAGTACGCGGAGACGGCGAAGTCGGTCGAAGTGGCGTAAGACCACACGCGATGCCCAGGCTTTACCAGAGCCCGCCGGTGCGAACCGGCGGGCTTTTCCGTTTCGCGTCGTCTTACCGGCTGGGCGATAATGCGCGTGACGATTGTAGCCGAAGCTCGCCACGCGAGACCTTCATGTCCAGCCACTGCTGCCCCCGCAGCATCCAGGCAGCCATACCGGGAAACGTGCCATGACGGACAGTTTCAACAGTAAAGCCAGCTTGACGGTCGGGTCGAAGACCTACACGTATTTCAGCCTCAAGGCGCTCGAGCCGATGTACAAGCTCTCGCGCATTCCCTACTCGCACAAGATCCTGCTCGAGAACCTGCTGCGCTGGGAGGACGGCGTCAACACCACGAAGACCGACATCGAGACCCTCGCCGGCGCCGATCTGAAGCAGCTGCCGAACAAGGACATCAACTTCACGCCGGCGCGCGTGGTGCTGCAGGACTTCACCGGCGTGCCCTGCGTCGTCGACCTCGCGGCGATGCGCGATGCGATGAAGAACCTCGGCGGCGACATGGCCAGAGTCAATCCGCTGTGCCCGGTCGAACTGGTCGTCGACCACTCGGTGATGATCGACTATTACGGCTCGAAGGACGCGCTCGATTTGAACGCGAAGATCGAATTCCAGCGCAACGAGGAGCGCTACCAGTTCCTGCGCTGGGGCCAGGAAGCGCTGAAGAACTTCAAGGCGGTGCCGCCGGATACCGGCATCGTCCATCAGGTCAACATCGAATATCTCGCGCGCGTGGTGTTCGAGAACGAAAGCGGCGTGCTCTACCCGGACAGCTGTTTCGGCACCGACTCGCACACGACGATGGTCAACGGCATCGGCGTGCTCGGCTGGGGCGTCGGCGGCATCGAGGCGGAGGCCGCGATGCTCGGCCAGCCTTCGTCGATGCTGATCCCGGAAGTGATCGGCGTGCGCGTCACCGGCAAGCTGGCCGAGGGCGCGACCGCAACCGATCTCGTGCTGACCGTCACCGAGATGCTGCGCAAGCGCGGCGTCGTCGAGAAGTTCGTCGAGTTCTTCGGCCCCGGCCTCGGCAACCTCGCCACGGCCGACCGCTGCACGATCGGCAACATGGCGCCGGAATATGGCGCGACCTGCGGCATCTTCCCGATCGACGAGGAGACACTGAACTACCTGCGCCTGACCGGACGCAGCGAGGAGCAGATCGCCGTCGTCAAGGCCTACGCCATCGCCCAGGGCATGTGGTGGACGCCGGATGCGCCGGAAGCCGAGTACAGCGACGTCCTGCACCTCGACCTCGGCTCGATCCAGCCGTCGCTGGCCGGCCCGAAGCGGCCGCAGGACCGCGTGCTGCTGTCGGACGTGCAGGGCAACTTCCGCAAGGCCTTCGAAGCCGAGCAGAAGCTGCGCCCCTCGGCCGGCCCGGCCGAGGTCAGCGACAACGGCAGGACTTTCACGCTGAAGGACGGCGCCGTCGTCATCGCCGCGATCACCTCGTGCACCAACACCTCGAACCCGGCCGTGCTGATCGGCGCCGGCCTGCTCGCGAAGAAAGCGCGCGCGCTGGGCCTGCGCTCACAGCCCTGGGTCAAAACCTCGCTGGCGCCGGGCTCGAAGGTCGTCACCGAATATCTGAAGAAGGCCGGGCTGCTGGAGGACCTCGAAGCGCTCGGCTTCTACGTCAGCGCCTACGGCTGCACGACCTGCATCGGCAACTCCGGCCCGCTCAATGAGCCGATCGGCAAGGCGATACAGGACCGCAAGCTGAGCGTCTCGGCGGTGCTGTCCGGCAACCGCAACTTCGAGGGCCGCGTCCACCAGGACGTGCGCATGAACTACCTCGCGTCACCGCCGCTGGTCGTCGCCTTCGCGCTCGCCGGCACGACCGACATCGACCTGACGCGGCAGCCGATCGGCACGGGGAAGGACGGCCAGGATGTGTTCCTCAAGGACGTCTGGCCGTCGAGCCGGGAGATCCAGGAAACGATCGCCAGATCGGTCAGCGCCGATCTGTTCAAGCGCAGCTACGCCGACGTGCTGAAAGGCGACGAGCGCTGGCAGGGCATCCAGGTGCACAAGTCGGAGACCTATCACTGGGATCCGGAGTCGACGTACATCCAGAACCCGCCGTACTTCGTCGGCATGACCAAGACCGTGCCGGGCATCCAGCCGATCCGCGGCGCGCGCGTGCTCGCCGTGCTCGGCGACTCGATCACGACCGACCACATCTCGCCCGCCGGCGACATCAAGAAGGACGGCCCGGCCGGCAGGTACCTCGAAGCGCACGGCGTGAAGAAGGTCGACTTCAACAGCTTCGGCTCGCGCCGCGGCAATCATGAAGTGATGATGCGCGGCACCTTCGCCAACACGCGCATCAAGAACGCGATGACGCCGGGCGTCGAAGGCGGAGTTTCGAAGTACATCGGCAAAGACGGCAAGGCCGGCGACGTCGAGGCGATTTACGACGTGGCGATGAAGTACCAGCAGGACGGCACGCCGCTGGTCGTGCTCGCCGGCAAGGAATACGGCACCGGCTCGTCGCGCGACTGGGCGGCCAAGGGCACGATCCTGCTCGGCGTGAAGGCGGTCATCTCGGAGAGCTTCGAGCGCATCCACCGCTCGAACCTCGTCGGCATGGGCGTGCTGCCACTGAACTTCGTCGACGGCCAGAACGCGCAGAGCCTCGGCCTCGACGGCACCGAGGTGTTCGACTTCGACGGTCTCAAGAACGGTGCGACCCAGCTCGACGTGACCGCGACCAAAGCCGACGGCACGACGGTGAAGTTCAAGGCCAGGGTGCGCATCAACACGCCGAAGGAGTGGGAGTACTACGAGAACGGCGGCGTGCTGCAGTTCATGCTGCGGCAAATGGCCGCCTGAGGCCGCCCGCGGGCCGCGCCAGATGGCGACATAAGCTGACCGCCGCGGGGCCGACGCCGCGGGTGTCCAGGCAAGCGCGAGGGCGCGCCGGCGCCCTTCGACGTCGACCGGGACGATCTCGAACGCATCGTCGCGCTTGCCGAAGCGCACGCCACGGCGCGGCGTGCCGCGGCGGCCCCGCGCGTGACCGCCATCAGCGGCCACGCGCCGTCGGCGCGGCCCCTCAGTCCTTGCGCTTGACCGTGAACGCCGAGAACGCCTGGCATTCCGGCATCAGCGAGATCGTGTTGATGTTGACGTGCGGCGGACGCGAGGCGATCCAGTAAACCGTCTCGGCGATGTCGTCGGCCGTCATCGGGTGCGTGCCGGCATAGATCGACGCCGCCTTCTCGGCGTCGCCGCCGTAGCGGACCAGCGAGAACTCGGTCTCGGCCATGCCCGGCTCGACGTTGCTGACGCGCACGCCGCGGCCGACCAGATCGGCGCGCAGGTTCAGCGAGAACTGGCGCACGAAGGCCTTGGTACCGCCGTAGACGTTGCCGCCCGGATACGGCCACTCGCCGGCCACTGAGCCGAGGTTGATGACGTGGCCGCGGCCGCGCTCCACCATGCCCGGCGTCACCGCGCGGGTCATGTACATCAGGCCCTTGATGTTGGTATCGACCATCTGTTCCCAGTCCGTCAGCTCGGCTTCGTGCGCCGGCTTGAGGCCCAGGGCGAGGCCGGCGTTGTTGACGAGAATGTCGATCGCGGCAAACGCCGGCGGCAGCGCCACGAGCGCCGCCGCGATGGCCTGCGGATCGCGGACGTCGAGCACGACCGGATGCAGCCGCTCGCCGCATTCGGCGGCCAGCGCCTGCAGGCGCTCGGCGCGGCGGCCGGTGGCGATCACGCGATGGCCTTCGGCGATGAAACGGTGCGCGATGGCGGCGCCGAAGCCGGAAGTCGCGCCGGTCACGAGAACGTTCGATGGAGACTTCATGATGGAACTATCCAGGGCGAAGGCTGCGGCGGAATATGGACCGGTGGGGGGACTGGCGGACGACTGGCGGGCCGGCCACTCCGCGCGGCATTGAGCATGAGCTAGCATTTTGCCATCGTCGGGACGCCGGCACGATGGATGCTTGCCCCGACCGTGGCATCCGTTGGGCATTCCGGGGAATGGAGGCGACATGAAGCGCGTGGTGTTCAACCAGAAGGGCGGCGTCGGCAAGACGACCATCGTCTGCAATCTCGCGGCGATCGCCGCCGCCGACGGCCTGCGCACGCTGGTCATCGACCTCGACACGCAGGGCAACGCCACGCAGTACCTGCTCGGCGAGCGCGCCGCACGCGTCGACCGGACGATCGCCGGCTTCTTCGAGTCGACGCTGTCGTTCTCGCTGGCGCCTCCGCCGTTCGTGACCTACGTGACGAACTCGCCGTTCGAGAACCTCGACGTGGTCGCCGCCGATCCGCGTCTCGAAGAGCTGTCGATCAAGCTCGAGGCCAAGCAGAAGATCTACAAGCTGCGCGACGCGCTGCGCAAGCTCAAGGGCTACGACGCCGTGTTCATCGACACGCCGCCGGCGCTCAACTTCTACGCACGCTCGGCCCTGATCGCCGCCGACGCGGTGCTGATCCCGTTCGACTGCGACGAGTTCGCGCGCCAGGCGCTGTACACGCTGCTGGCCAACATCGACGAGCTCCGCGCCGACCACAACGAGGATCTGCGCATCGAAGGCATCGTCGCCAACCAGTTCACGGCGCGCTCGAAGCTGCCGACGCGCCTGATCGACGAATTGCGCGCCGAGGGCAAGCCGGTGCTCGAGCAGACCCTTTCGAGCTCGGTGCGCATCAAGGAATCGCACGAGCAGCACAAACCGCTGATCTTCCTCGACCGCAGCCATCGCGTGACGCAGGAATATCTGGCGCTGTACGAGGCGTTGCGCGAGCGCTGATCCTCTTTCAGCTTGCTGCGTTGACGAATCAGGACGTTCGTCCTATTGTTCGCCACGGACTAGGACATTTGTCCCAATCGCATCCATTTGCTGAAAAACGGGCCGGGCGAGCGGCGTGACTACGCGTGATCACATCGTTGCAGAAGCGGACCGACTGTTCTACGAACGCGGCTACGAGCACACGTCGTTCGCGGACATCGCCAATGCCGTCGGCATTTCGCGCGGCAACTTTTATCACCACTTCAAGAGCAAGGACGAAATCCTCGACGCGGTCATCGACGCGCGCATGGCCAGCACCCGGCGCATGCTGGAAACGTGGGAGGCGCAAAGCGCGGGACCGGCCGATCGCATCCGCCTTTTTATCCGGATCGTGACGGCGAACCAGTCCCGGATCATGCGCCATGGCTGCCCGGTCGGCACGCTTTGCACCGAGCTGGGCAAGCTCGGGCACTCCTCGCAGCCGCAAGCCAGGCAGCTCTTCACGCTGTTCCGCGCATGGCTGCGCAGGCAATTCGTCTTGCTGGGGCACAAGGCGGACGCCGATGCGCTGGCCATGCACGTGCTGGCGTTCAGCCAAGGCGTCGCCGTGCTGGCCCATGCCTTCAACGACCCGCGATTCGTCCGCCAGGAAGTGATGCGCATCAGCGCATGGCTCGACGGCATCGCGGCCGACGCGGCCGCGGAATGAAGCATTCCGTCGCCACCCTCACCTCACCGTCACCGGAAAAATCATCATGTTCGTCGTGCTTCTCAGATTTTCCGCCAACAGGGACCGGGCCGCCCGGCTGATGCAGGCGCACAAGGAATGGATACAGCGCGGCTTCGACGACGGGATTTTCCTGTTGACGGGCAGCATCCGGCCGCAAACGGGCGGCGCGATCGTCGCGCATGGCGTCACGCGGCCGGAGCTTGAGGATCGTCTGAACGGCGACCCCTTCGTGGCCGAGGACGTCGTGCAGCTCGAAATCGTCGAAGTGACGCCGTCCAAGGCTGACGACCGTCTGAGCTTCCTGCTGGACTGAATCGACTTTTTTCGCTCCCGGGAGGGACCTATTCGATTTCGATCGGATCGCCGGGTTCAGCGAACGCGATGTGGCGCGCCTGTTCCAGAATATGACGGCATCGTCCGCCACCGGGGCAAGATCGAATCCGTCATACACAATGCGCGCCGTGCGCAGGAGAGGGCCGGGCGCGACGGCACGATGAATCCGGGGTCGCGCCGTCGTTCGGACGGCAGACGGTCTCCGCTTCGCCCGAGGCCCTGGCCCTGTCGAAAGACTTGAAGAAGCTCGGCTGGAAGTTCGTCGGCCCTACGACCCTGTGCACCTTCATGCAAGCCGTGGGACTCGTGAACGATCGCGCCGAAGCATGCGCAATCCACCCCGAGGCAGAACGCGCCCGCGAGAGGTTCGAGCGTCCAGCCTGAGCGCGGGGCCGCCGCACGACGCCGCGTCCGTCCTAGGTCGTCAGATCATCGAAGAACTTCTTGGCCTTGCCGAGCCAGCTCGACGCTTCCGGATGATGCTGGTTGCCTTCCCGGTCGAGCGTTTCGCCGAACTGGTGCAACAGTTCCTTCTGCTGCCGGGTCAGGCGCACCGGCGTCTCGACGAACACCGTGCAGTACAGATCGCCCGGCCCGGACGTGCGCACCGAACGCACGCCGCGGCCGCGCAGGCGAAACTGCTTGCCGCTCTGCGTGCCTTCCGGCACGTCGATCTCGACCTTGCCGTCGAGCGTCGGCACGTCGAGCGTGCCGCCGAGGGCGGCGGTGACGACCGAGATCGGCACCGAGCAGTGCAGATCGTTACCGTCACGCTCGAAGATCTCGTGCGGCTTGACGTTGATCTGCACGTAGAGATCGCCGTTCGGCGCGCCGGCGTCGCCGGGCTCGCCCTCGCCGCTCAGGCGGATGCGGTCGCCGGTATCGACGCCCGGCGGAATCTTCACCTCGAGTGTCTTCTCGCGCCGCAGCTTGCCGGCGCCGCGGCAGGGCTTGCAGGGCTCGGTGACCGCCGTGCCGCGGCCGCGGCAGTTCGGGCAGGTCTGCTGCAGCACGAAGAAACCCTGCTGCACGCGCACCTGGCCGACGCCGCGGCAGGTCTGGCAGGTCGGCGGCTTCTTGCCGTCGGCCGTGCCGTGGCCGTGGCAGGTTCCGCACGCTTCCCAACTCGGGATGCGGATGCTTTCGGCCGAACCGGAGACCGCCTGTTCGAGGGTCAGCTCCATCATGTAACGCAGGTCGGCGCCGCGGCGCGGGCCGGAGCGACCGCCACCGCCACCGCCGAAAATGTCGGCGAAGACGTCGCCGAAGATGTCGGCGAAACCGCCGGCGCCCGAGCCGCCGCCGGCGCCGCGGCTCAAGCCTTCGTGACCGTACTGGTCGTAGATCGCGCGCTTCCTGTCGTCGCTGAGGACTTCGTAGGCTTCGCTGACTTCCTTGAAGCTTTCCTCGGCCGCCTTGTCGCCCGGATTGCGGTCCGGGTGGTACTTCATCGCCAGCTTGCGATAGGCCTTCTTGAGTCCGTCTTCGCTGATGGTCTTCTCGACCATCAGCACTTCGTAGTAGTCGCGCTTGCTCACGTCACTTCACTCAATCAATCAGTTTCGACTCGATGCGACGATCGGGAATCAGCCACATCAATGCCACTGCCACATAGATCAGGTCGGCCAGCCAGCGCTGCCAGAACGACAACGCGATCGCCGACAGATACAGCACCGGCGAAAGCTTGCCCTTGACATCGCGGCCCAGCGCCTCCTTCAGCTTCGAATGCCTGCCGTCGTGGCGGACGATGGCGAGCTGCAGGATGAAATACGCGATCGCCGCCGCGAGCAGCACCACGCCGTACAGCGCCGTCGGCAGGCTCTCGAAGTGATTCTCGCCCATCCACGCCGTCGTGAACGGAAACAGCGACAGCCAGAACAGGAGATGCAGGTTCGCCCACATCACGCCGCCGCCGACCGAACCGACCGTGTGCAGCAGGTGATGATGATTGTTCCAGTAGATGCCGACGTAAATGAAGCTGAGCACGTAGCTGAAGAACGTCGGCCACAGTTTGCAGAGTTCTGCCAGCGTCGGCGCGTCCGGCACCTTCAGCTCGAGCACCATGATCGTGATGATGATCGCGATCACGCCATCGCTGAATGCTTCGAGCCTGCCCTTGCCCATTTTCGTCATCCCCATAACGAAGAGCGCCCGGTGGGTGCCGGGCGCTCGGTTGTACAGCACAAACCTTACTTCTTGTCCTTCACTTCGGTGAACTCGGCGTCGACGACGTCGCCGTCGGCCTGCGCGCCGCCCGCGCCCGGCGCCGCGCCGGCGTCGCCGCCCGCCGCGCCCTGCTGCGCGTAAACGCGCTCCATCAGCTTCGCCGAAGCCTGCGCCAACGCTTCGGTCTTCGCCGTGATGGCGTCCTTGTCGTCGCCCTTCACCGCTTCGCGCGCCGCGGCGATCGCGTCCTCGATGCCCTTCTTCTCATCGGCCTCGACCTTGTCGCCGAGATCCTTCAGCGATTTCTCGACGCTGTGGATCAACTGGTCGGTCTGGTTGCGGACGGCGATCAGCTCACCGAACTTCTTGTCTTCCTCGGCGTGCGCCTCGGCGTCCTTCACCATTTTCCGGATCTCGTCTTCCGAGAGGCCCGAGTTGGCGGTGATGCGGATGCTCTGCTCCTTGCCGGTGGCCTTGTCCTTGGCCGTCACGTGCAGGATGCCGTTGGCGTCGATGTCGAAGATGACCTCGACCTGCGGCACGCCGCGCGGCGCCGGCGCAATGCCGGTCAGATCGAAGCGGCCGAGCGACTTGTTGGCCGAGGCGATCTCGCGCTCGCCCTGGAAGACCTGGATCGTCACCGCCGTCTGATTGTCGTCGGCCGTCGTGAAGGTTTCCGACTTCTTGGTCGGGATCGTCGTGTTCTTCTCGATCAGCTTGGTCATCTTGCCGCCGAGCGTCTCGATGCCGAGCGACAGCGGCGTCACGTCGAGCAGCAGCACGTCCTTGCGGTCGCCCGAGAGCACCGCGCCCTGCACGGCCGCACCGACGGCGACGGCTTCATCCGGATTGATGTCCTTGCGCGGCTCCTTGCCGAAGAAGTTCTTGACCGCTTCCTGCACCTTGGGCATGCGCGTCTGGCCGCCGACGAGGATGACCTCGTCGATCTCGCTGGCCTTCAGGCCCGCGTCCTTCAGCGCGATCTTGCATGGCTCCAGCGAGTTCGTGATCAGATCGTCGACCAGCGCTTCGAGCTTGGCGCGCGTCAGCTTCATGTTCAGGTGCTTCGGGCCCGTCGCGTCGGCCGTGATGTACGGCAGGTTGACGTCGGTCTGCGTCGAGCTCGACAGCTCGATCTTGGCCTTCTCGGCCGCTTCCTTCAGACGCTGCAGCGCGAGCGGATCCTTGTGCAGATCGATGCCCTGCTCCTTCTGGAACTCCGCCGCGATGTACTCGATCACGCGCTGGTCGAAGTCTTCGCCGCCCAGGAAGGTATCGCCGTTGGTGGCGAGCACTTCGAACTGCTTCTCGCCGTCGACGTCGGCGATCTCGATGATCGAGATGTCGAACGTGCCGCCGCCGAGATCGTAGACCGCGATCTTCTGATCCGTCTTGCCACCCTTGTCGAGGCCGAAGGCCAGCGCCGCCGCGGTCGGCTCGTTGATGATGCGCTTGACCTCGAGGCCCGCGATGCGGCCGGCGTCCTTGGTCGCCTGGCGCTGCGAGTCGTTGAAGTACGCCGGCACGGTGATGACCGCTTCGGTGACTTTCTCGCCGAGATAGTCCTCGGCGGTCTTCTTCATCTTGATCAGCACTTCGGCCGACACCTGCTGCGGCGCCAGCTTCCTGTCCTTGACCTGCACCCAGGCGTCGCCGTTGTCGGCCTTGATGATCTTGAACGGCGAGTGCTTGATCGCCTTCTGCACCTCGGCGTCCTCGAAGCGGCGGCCGATCAGGCGCTTGACCGCGTACAGGGTGTTGTGAGGATTGGTCACCGCCTGGCGCTTGGCCGAGCGGCCGACAAGCGTCTGGCCGTCGTCGGTGTACGCGACGATCGACGGCGTGGTGCGCTCGCCTTCGCTGTTTTCGATGACCTTGGTGTTGTTGCCGTCGAGGATCGCGACGCAGCTATTGGTCGTGCCGAGGTCGATGCCGATGATCTTTGCCATGTCTGTGTCTTCCGAAAGGATTCAGTCCTGAACGCTAACTAGTGCCGCCAGGAGGTGTTTCAAGGGGTTTTCATGCAAGCCGCATGGAGAATCGGGAAAGCCCGCCGTTCAGGCCTGGGCGTCCGGCGCGCGCGCCACGGTCACCATCGCCGGCCGCAACAGGCGCTCATGCAGGCTGTAGCCTTTCTGCATCACGCCCAGCACGTGATTCGGCGGCACCTCGGCGCTCGCCACCAGGGTCATCGCCTGGTGGAAATCCGGATTGAACGGCTGGCCGACCGGATCGATCTGCCGGACGCCGTTCTTCTCGAGCACGCTCATCAGCTGGCGGTAGGTCAGCTGCATGCCGTCGGCCATCGCCCTGATCATCTCCTTCAGCGGGCCGTCGACGCCCTCGGCGGCCTTCAGGCCCAGCTCGAGGCTGTCGGCGACGGCGAGCAGCTCGCCGAGCAGTTTCTCGGCCGCGAACTTCAGATTGTTCGAGGCGTCGCGCTCGAGGCGGCGGCGCGTGTTCTCGAGGTCGGCCGCGGCGCGCAGCTGCGCGTCCTTGGCGGCGGCGGCGCGCGCCTCCGCCTCGGCGAGCTGGGCGCGCAGCGTCTCGAGCGTGTCGCCGGCGGCAGTCTCGGGCGATGTCGCCTGCGCGGTCTGTTCGGTCGTATCCGTCATAAGGGCAATCGGTCTTGAATGGCGAGGAAAAAATCCCTGCGGCCGGCCGGCCGCGAGGGGGCGCCATGATAGCCAGCGGATCGCTGTGGCGAAACCGCGGCAATCGCGGCCGCGCCAGCCGTCCCGTCGGCCGTCATGCCAGCCGGTTTACTGGAGGCTCAGGACTCGCCGTTCAAGCCCGCCGTGAGCAGGCGCGCCGTCTCGCGCACGATCGGGATGATGCGGTGATAGGCCATGCGCGTCGGCCCGATGACGCCGAGGATGCCGGCGACCTTGCCGTCGACGTAGTACGGCGCGGTGACGACGCTGCACTCGTCGAGCACGCGGTAGCCGGACTCGTCGCCGATGAACAGTTGCACGCGGTCGGCGCCGAGGCACTGGTCGAACAGGTGCAGCAGATCGCGCTTGGTGTCGAGCGCCTCGAACAGGCCGCGCAAGCGCTGCACGTCGGCGAGCTCCTGGAAGCCCATCAGGTTCGGACGCCCGGCGACGACGTAATCGCCACCGCCCTGCGGCCGCAGGGCCTGCTCGGCCATCGCCGCCGCCTCGCGCAGCAGCTGGTTGACGTGCGCCTGCGCCTCCGCGGCCTCCTGGACCAGTGCCTGGCGCAGGCTGATGAGGTCGCGCCCGGCGAAATGCTCATTCAGCACGTTGGCGTAGCGCTCGAGCTCGTCGGCGCCGTACGGGCGCTCGGTGTTGATGATGCGGTTCTGCACCTCGTGCCGGTTGACGACGAGGATCGCCAGCACGCGGTTGCCGGACAGCGGCAGAAAATCGATGCGCCGCAGCACCGTGAAATTGCGCCGTGGCACGGTGACGACGCCGGCCATCTTCGACATCTGCGACAGCAGGTTCGACGCCGCCTGCACGAGATCGACCGGCGAACGGTCGCCGGGCAGCAGCTCCTCGGCGATCAGATCCTGCTCGTTGGCGGACAGCGGTTCCGGCGACAGCAGCGCGTCGACGAAGTAGCGATAGCCGCGCGTCGTCGGCACGCGCCCAGCCGAGGTGTGCGGCGAGGCGACGAAGCCAAGATCGTCGAGATCGGCCATGACGTTGCGGATCGTCGCGCTCGACAGGCCCGGATTGAACATGCGCGACAGCGTGCGCGAGCCGACCGGCTGGCCGTCGTGGATGTAGCGCTCGACGAGCAGCTTCAGCAGCTCGGCGGCGCGCGGGTCTAAGGCTTGCGGCATATTGCAAAAGTGCAGGTTTTCCGGCGTCTTTTCAATAGGCTGAGCCGGGATTCGCGAAGGCGCTCGGGGGCATTCGTGATAACTTTCCGCGAAGTGCTCGGGGATTTTCGCGGGATGCATCATTTCAAGATCGTCGGTGTCGTCGGCAAGCGGCGCGATCCGCAGGCGGACGGCACGCTGCTGCAGTTGCTCGAGGTGCTGCGCGCGCTCGGCCGGAAGATCTATGTCGAGGACGCGAGCCTGCACGGCCACGAGCTGCCGGCGGACGTCGAGCGCCTGCCGCGCAAGGACATGGGACGCTGCGATCTGGTCATCGTCGTCGGCGGCGACGGCACGCTGCTCTCGGCGGCGCGCGACCTGGCGCCGGCCGGCGTCGCCCTGCTCGGCATCAACCAGGGACGCCTCGGCTTCATGGTCGACGTACCGCCGGCGGAGATGCGCGAGGCGCTGGGCGCCGTGTTCGCCGGCGAATACGTGCGCGAACAGCGCCTGCTGCTGTCGACGCGGCTGCTCCGGGAAAAGCGCGCGCTGCCGGCGCGGCTCGCCGTGAACGACGTCGTCATCCGCAACCAGGCGGCGATCCGCATGCTCGAGTTCGAAACCTGGCTCGACGGCGAATTCATCTCGCAGCACCGCGCCGACGGCTTCATCGTCGCCACGCCGACCGGCTCGACGGCCTATGCCCTGTCCGGCGGCGGCCCGGTCGTGCATCCGGGGCTCGACGCGCTGACGCTGGTGCCGATCTGTCCGCACACCCTGTCCGACCGCCCGATTGTCGTGTCGAGCCGGCAGACCGTGCGCATCACCCTGCGCGGCGCGCCGAACACGGTGGCGATGTACACCTGCGACGGCCAGACCGCGGAAACGCTGCACGCCGGCGAGTCCTTCGAGGTCCGCGAAGCGGACTTCCGCCTGAACCTCGTACATCCTCGGCAGTACTCGTACTTCAATATCCTGCGCAACAAATTGCACTGGGGCCGCGGACCAGCGCTCAACAGCAGGCACGGCACTGAAAGCGACATCAAGTAAGAACGCCAAGATGCTGAAAAATATATCTATTCGTAATCTTGCGATCATTGATGCAGTGGACCTCGACTTCGCCGCCGGCTTCACTGTTCTGACCGGCGAGACCGGCGCCGGCAAGTCGATCCTGATTGATGCGATCGGCCTGGCGATCGGCCTGCGCGCCGACGCCGCCCTGGTCCGCGCCGGCCAGGAAAAAGCCGAGATCAGCGCGAGCTTCGAACTCGAGCAGACCACCGCGGCACGCCGCTGGCTCGCCGAGCACGAGCTGGCGGATGCCGACGATCCGGCCCTACTCGTCATCCGCCGCGTCGTCTACGCCGAGGGCCGCACGCGCGCGTTCGTCAACGGTGCGCCGGTCAATGCCGGCCAGCTGCGCGAACTCGGCGAGCGGCTGATCGAGATCTTCGGCCAGTCGGAGAGCCAGACCCTGCTGCGCACCGACAGGCAGCGCGACGCGCTCGACGCTTACGGCTGCGGCGCGGCGACGCTCGACGCGGTCGCCGCTGCCGCGCAGGCGCACGGCGACGCCGAGCGCGCGCTCGAACGGCTGCGCGCCGCCGGCAGCCGCGATCCGGCGCAGACCGACTTCCTGCGCTTCCAGATCGGCGAACTCGAAGCGCTCGCGCTCGGCGACGGCGAACTCGACGAACTCGAAGCCGAGCACCGCCAGCTCGCCCACGCCGGCCGCCTGCTCGGCGAAGGCGAGCAGGTGCAGGAACGGCTGTACGGCGGCGAGAACAGCATCTACGACCAGATCGGCGGCGCGCAGGCCCTGCTCGCCGGTCTGGTGCCGCTGCACGACGGCTTCCGCGATGCGCTCGACGCGACCGAAAGCGCGCTCGCGCTGATCCGCGACGCCGCCGACGGCGCACGACGCGTGCTCGACAAACTCGAGCTCGATCCGGAACGGCTCGCCGAGGTCGAACGCCGGCTCGGCGCCGTCCACGATCTGGCGCGCAAGCACCGCCTGAAACCGGCCGAGCTGGGCGCGCACCTGCAGAGCCTGCGCGCGCGGTACGAGGAATCGGCGAACGCCGCCGGCAAGCTCGAAGAACTCGAACGCGCGCGCGACGCCGCGCGCCGGCGCTACGACGAGGCCGCCGCCAGGCTGGGCGCCGAACGTCGGCGCGCCGCCAAACGTTTCGGCGACGCGGTCACCGCCATCGCGCGCACGCTGGGCATGCCAAACGCGCAGTTCGTCGTCGCCGTGGAAACCGATGTCGCCGCGCCGGTGCGCGCGCACGGCACCGATGCCGTGCGCTTCGATTTCTCGGCGAATCCCGGCCAGCCGGCGCGGCCGCTCGCCAAGGTCGCGTCTGGTGGCGAGCTGTCACGCGTCTCGCTGGCGATCCAGGTCGCGGCGCTCGCCCGGCATGGCGCGGCGACGATGATCTTCGACGAGGTCGACGCCGGCATCAGCGGCGGCGTCGCCGAGATCGTCGGCCAGCAGCTGCGCGCGCTCGGCGCGCAGCGACAGGTCATGAGCGTCACCCACCTCGCCCAGGTGGCGGCGCAGGGCCACGCGCATTTCGCGATCCGCAAGGAAGTGATCAAGGCGCAGACCTACACGCGCGTCGCGGCGCTCGGCGTGCAGGGGCGCATCGAGGAAATCGCGCGCATGCAGGGCGGCGTCGAGATCTCACCCGCCGCGCTCGAGCACGCCCGCGATCTGTTGCGCCGTGCGGCCGCGTCCTAGCTGACTTTGGCCGCCGACTTCGGCCGCACGTACAGCACCAGGCTGTGCTCTTCGACGATGAGGCCGTGCCTGTCGGCAATCTGCCGCTGCAGCTTCTCGATCTCTTCGCTGACGAACTCGATCACTTCGCCGGTATCGAGACGAACCATGTGGTCGTGGTGCGGACCGCGCTCCAGCTCGAAAACGGCATGGCCACCCTCGAAGTTGTGGCGGCGGACGAGACCGGCGGCCTCGAACTGCGTGAGGACGCGGTAAACGGTCGCCAGGCCGACGTCCTCGTTGAGGTCGATCAGGCGGCGGTAGATGTCTTCGGCCGAAAGATGGCGCGCGTCGCTGCTCTCGAGCATTTCGAGGATCTTCAGGCGCGGCAGGGTCACTTTCAGGCCAGCATTGCGAAGGTCGGCGGATTCCATGGTCTCTGGCGCTGGGCGGGGTTTACGCTATTATCGGCGCTCATTTTTTTGCAGCAAGCCCAGCGACCCCGATGCGTGCCCTTTTTATTGTTTCCGCAGCCCTCGCGCTGTCGGCCTGTTCGATCATCTACAAGTTGCCGACCCGCCAGGGCAACGTCATCGAACAGCAGCAGTTGGACCAGCTCAAGACCGGCATGACGCACGAGCAGGTTCACTATCTGATGGGCACGCCGATCGCGGCGAGCGCGTTCCTGCCGGATCGCTGGGATTACGTCGGCTACTACAAGTCGCCGCGCGGCGACGTCACCGAGCGCATCGTTAGCCTGTATTTCGAAGGCGACTCGCTGGCGCGCATGGACGGCGCGACGGCGACCGGCGACACCAAGGCGATCGAGTCGCCGGACGTCAACACCATCCTCAAGGAAGAGAAGAAGGACGCCAAGGACGCGGCGCGCGGCGGCGGCGACCGGCCGAGCGGCGTCACCGTGACGCCGCCGGGGCAACAACCCTAAGCCGGAAACCCGGAGCCGCCGCGCGTCAGCGTTGGCGCGAGCGCCGCGCGCGCTCGCGCCGCGCCGCCTTCGGATCGACCTGCAGCGGCCGGTAGATTTCGACGCGCTCTCCATCGCATACCGGCCGCGTGGCGTCGACCACGCGCCCGAAGACCCCGAGCGCGGCGCGCGCCGGATCGATTTCCGGAAACTCGGCGAGCAGACCGGATGCCGCCACCGCTTCGGCGACGGTCGTGCCCTCGCTGACCGCTAGGGCTTTGAGCCGCTGCCGGCCCGGCAGCGCGCAGACGACTTCGATCCGCAGTTCAGGCGCGGCCATACAGAGATTCGGCACGCAGCCGGAACGCGTCCATCACCGAACCGACGGCGCGGTCGATCCAAGGTCCGAGCGTTGCCTCCATCAGGCGGTTGCCGAAATCGAGATCGATCCGCAGCGACACCTTGCACGCCGTTTCGCCGAGCGGCTGGAAGTGCCAGTGCCCCTGCAGCGAGCGGAACGGCCCGTCGAGCAGGCGCATGTGGATGCGGTGGCCGTCATCGTGCAGGTTCTCGGTGGCGAAGCTGTCGCTGAGCCCTTTGACGCGAAAGCCGAGCCGGGCGCGCACCTGCGCGCCGTCGCTGCGCTCGACCGTCGCCGATACGCAACCGGGCACGAAATGCGGATAGGCCTCGATATCGCCGACCAGCCGGTAAATGTCCTGCGCGCGGTATTTGAGCAGACTCGAACGTTGCAAGGACCGCAAATCATTTCTCCCACAGCGACACGAGCCAGTCGAGCAGGCCGGTCGAATAAGCGAGCACGGCGATCAGGCCGAGGCGCGCCGGGTAGCGCAGCATCGCGAACCATGCCGGATACAGCCACTGCCGCGATTCTCCCCACAAGCTGCGGACCAGTTCGCGCGGCATGATGCTGACGACGAACACGCAAATCAACAGACCGTCGACAGGGGCGAACCAGCTCGTCGTCAACCATTGCACCCACTCGAAGAAATTGCGGCCCAGCAGGCGCAGATCCTGCAGCACGCTGAACGACAGCAGCGTGCCGAGGCCGATGAACCAGATCAGCAACGCCGCGCAGGTCGCCGCGAACACGCGCGTCCAGCGCTGGCGATCCATGAAATAGCGGCTCAGCGGCTCGAGCATCGCCGTCGCCGAGGTCATCGTCACGATGAAGCTCATCAGATAGAGGCCGACCGCGAACAGCGAGCCGCCGAGATCGTCGCTCGTCGCGCGCGGCAGGGTCTGGAACATCAGCGTGATGCCGGACGCCGGCTCGAGGCCGGCGCCGAGCACGATGGCCAGCACGGCCAAGCCGACGAGCAGACTGAACGCCGTGTCGGCGAGCACCACCGTCAGCGCGATGCGGCGCAAGGGTGCGTCGACGGGCAGATAGCTGCCCACGCCCATCATCACGCCCATGCCGAGGCCCAGCGTAAAAAACGCATGGTGCAGCGCTTCCATCATGCCGCGCCAGCCGAGCTTTTCGGGATGCGGCGCGAAAACCATCTCCCACGCCGCGCGGGCATCGCCATGGCGGAACGCGTACCAGCACATCAGCAGCACGATGACGATCGCGAACGGCACGAGTCCGCGCGACGCGCGCTCGACGCCTTCGCGAAAACCGTGCGAGACGACGATGCACGCGGCAAGGACGAAAAGCGTATGCCAGGACAGAGAACGCTCCGGATCCTGCGCCAGTTCGAGGAACACCTGGCTCGCGCCGTCGGCCGTCAGCTGCCCGAACAGGCCGCTGCCGGCGCGGAACGCATAGGCGAGGCTCCAGCCGGCGATCACGCTGTAGTAAGACAGGATCAGTCCGGCCGTCAGCAAGGCCAGGCCGCCGATCGCGACCCAGATCTTCTTCGCCCTGGCTGTCTCGGCGAGGCGCGCGAAGCCGGCGATCAGGTCGTCGCGCATCCAGCGGCCCAGCATCCACTCAGCGATCAGCAGCGGCAGGCCGACCAGCAGTACGCCGAGCAGATAGACGCCGAGGAAAAGCACGCCGCCGTACTCGGCCATCAGGCCCGGCAGGCGCATGGCGTTGCCGACGCCCAGCATCGCGCCGACCGCCACCCACAGGAAGGCACCGGGTGAGCTCCAGTAGCCGTAGCTGCTCTCTCGAATGTTCATCCAATTAGTCTAGCTGGCCATGGGCACCTCTATATAATTGATGCATGAGCAAAAAAGAAACGGCCGCGCCCGAGCGCACGATCGCCGTCAACCGTCGCGCCCGCTTCGAGTACTTCATCGAAGACCGCTACGAGGCCGGCCTCGTCCTCAAGGGCTGGGAGGTCAAGAGCCTGCGCGCAGGCCGCGCGCAGATCGCCGAAGCCTACGTCACCATCAAGAACGGCGAAGCCTGGCTGATCGGCGCGCACTTCACGCCGCTGAAGCAGACGTCGACGCACGAGATCGCTGACGCCACGCGCACGCGCAAGTTGCTGCTGCACGCGCGCCAGCTGGCGACGCTGATCGGCAAGGTCGAGCGCGCCGGCTACACGCTGATCCCGCTCGATCTGCACTGGGAGAAAGGCCGCGCCAAGCTCGAGGTCGGCCTGGCCAAAGGCAAGAAGGAACACGACAAGCGCGCCGACATCAAGGAGCGCGACTGGCAGCGCGAAAAAGGCCGGATCATGCGTCATTCGGCCTGAAAGCGCCGAAGCCATCGATCTTGCCCTGGCGCCAGACGCCCCCATCTATTGCTACACTAAGAGCGCACACGGGGCTGACCGGTTTCGACGCTGGTTACGGAATCCGAGGTGCATGCCGAGGTGTCATGTCCTCGTAAAACTTGTGACAACCAAGCTAGTTGCGAACGACGCGAACTACGCCCTCGCCGCCTAACTCCGGCGAGCGGTCATCCTTCTGGTTCCGATGCCGGTTGGATCGACCGTCGACTCTCATTGGATCGCAGTGAAGCCCGCCCTTGGCCCAGCTGCTAAAACCCTAAGGGGATAAGTGCTGGCGTTCCGTGCCCGTCCGGGAACCAGCGACGAAAATCAAAGATCGGGCTAAGCATGTAGATCCGAGGGCTACGATCTGGCGGACGCGGGTTCAATTCCCGCCAGCTCCACCAATTGCAAACCCCGCCGCCGGCGGGGTTTTCGTTTTGCTGACGAATCCGATCCAACGACCACGAGGCTGCGCATGAGCAACGAGGCATCGATCAAGGCCACTGCCGGACAGATTGTCGAACTCGACAAGGAGGTGGAAGCGACCGGCCACGCCGCCGTCGACGCACCGTCCGTGCTGCGGGCCCGCAAGGTGCTCGAGGAATGGGCCCGCGACATCAAGGGTGTCGTCGTCAGCCCGGCAGTCGGACGGGTGACGCTGATACACGAAAACGGCCGCACTTCATCGATCGCGTCGGCCGAACTGGCGTTCCGCCTGAGCGCAGCCGGGCTAGCCTAGGCCAACATTGCGCGGAATGTACGGCGCACTTCAGCTACGTGCGCCGGCCTGTCGTAGGGTTTCGTCAGCCCCGGCCAAAGAACGTCTGGCTGTAGTCGCCTGTCGCCCGGCCCGTATAGTGTGACGCGCTGAACGGCAGGCCCATGACGCCTTGCGACCAGTCGACCGAGACGCCGAAATCACGAAACCAGTCGTAGAGCATCGTGCGCTCGGCGATGCGCCATTCGCCGTTGCGCTTCTCGAAGCGGTCCAGATAACGCCCGCCGATGACGGTATCGCGCTCTTCCGAACCCATGTCGACGCGGTGATACGACGTGACGTGGGTTTCCGCCAGCGCCACCTCGCCCTTGAGCTCGATCCAGGTCTGACCGAGGATGTGCTGCGTGACCGGGATCGCCGGCGAGCCCGGGACCACCCAGGCGAGGTACTCATCGAAGTTGCCGGTGAACACGCCGTAGTCGGTTTTCGAATCCGGCCAGTACGAAGCGCTGATCAGCGCGGCATCGCGCCGGTCTTCGCCGCGGGCGAGCCGCGCGATGGCTTCACGGATCCGCTCGCGGTCGAGCAGCGCCTGCAGTTCCTGCGTGTTGTCGCTCATGTGTCTCCTCTTTCAGCGCGAGCCGGCGGCGCCCTGGCGCGCCATCTCGAAACTGCGTTGCAGATGATCCCCGAAGCCGGATGGCACGGGCGGCAGCACCCACTGCCGGCTCGGATCGCGAATCTCGTCGATGTGCTCGCCGACGTCGTCGATCGACCAGGATGGACGATAGACACCTTCGGTCTCGGCGACGAACGCGCGTGCGACGCGGCCAGCCATCGACACCAGCATCTCGCCGCTGATCGTGCACGATTCGTGGGCGAGCCAGCCGACGACTGGAGCGACGAGATCAGCCCCCATGGGCGGGTATTGCGAAACGTCAAGCCCTTCCGCCATGCGCGTGACCGCGCCCGGCAGAATGATGTTGCTCTTGATGTTCTTGTCGGCACCTTCGAGGGCAACGACATTGTTCAGACCGATGACGCCGGACTTCGCGACGGCATAGGGCACGCCGTTCGGAATGCTGTAGAGGCCGCCGATCGAAGAGGTCAGAACCACGCGTCCGTAGCCTGCCTTGCTCATCGACGGGAACGCCGCGCGCACGACGTGGAAGGCGCCCATCAGATGGACGTCGACCACGGCCTGGAAATCTTCCGGCGAGATTTCCTCGAGCGATCCGTAACGGACATTGCCCGCATTGTGGATCAGGATGTCGATGCGCCCGAAGTGATCGAGCGCCGCTGCGATGATGGCCTTGCCGCCGGCGTGCGTGGCCACCGACTCGGTGCAGGTGACGGCGTCGCCGCCGGCGGCCTTGATCTCATCGACAACCGCCTGCGCAGGCCCGGTATCCCGCCCATCGCCGCGCATGCTGCCGCCTGGATCGTTGACGACGATGCGCGCGCCCTTGCTCGCCAGCAACAGCGCGTATTCACGGCCGAGCCCGCGGCCCGCTCCGGTAATCACCGCCACACGCCCATCGAATCTACGCTCGGCCACAGGCCCTCCTCCCGAATGATGTTCTGCCTTGCAACGCCCGGCGACGCCGGCTAAACGGGCGACCAGATCGGCGCTCCGCGTTCGGCGCGCAGCGATGGAACGACACGACCGTCGACATCGGTAACGCCGTACTCGGCGGCCAGTTCGGCGTTGATGAACGTGCCACCGCTGCGCTTCATGATGTCGCGATCGGCGGCAAGCGCCGCGATCACGCGTCCCGGAAATTCGACCGACGCCCCGGCCGCGCTGTTCAGCTGCGAGGCCATGCCGGCGACGGTCTTCAGATTCTGCTGCGCGCGCTCGGTGTAAGTGAAGCCCTGCCACAGCGACAGCGACGCCACACCGTACGGCTTCAGCTCGATCGCCATGTCGCGCGCCATGCGGTCGGTCGCCGTCTTGCAGGTGCCGAAGATGACGCTGTAGGTATACGTCACGCCCACGTAACCCGACAGCGCCACGATCAGCCCGGAACGCTGCGCCACCATGAGTTTCGCGGCATGCCACGCGGCGACGAAATTCGAGCGCAGGCCGACGTCGATCATTTCCCAGTTGGAGATCGGCTTGTCCCAGAACGCGCCGGGCTGCGTCAGCTCCGCCGGCAGCGAAATGGCATTGTTGACGAGAATGTCGAGCCGGCCCTGCTCATCGCGTACCCGCTCGAACAATCGCGCCACCTGCGCATCGTCGGCGTGATCGACCTGAACGGCGATGCCCTTGCCGCCCCGCCGCTCGACCTCGAGCGCCGTCTCGCCCACCGTCCCCGGCAGCGGATGCGCACCGGGCGTCACCGTACGCCCGGTGACGTACACGGTGGCGCCCTGCTCGCCCAACGCAAGCGCGATGCCCTTACCGATGCCGCGGCTGGCGCCGGTGACGACGGCGACCTTGCCTGCCAGCGCCTTCATCGCCGGCTCCCTTGCACGCGATGCCGCGCGATGGGCGTCACACCAGCTAGCCGGGAGGCGCCGCTCTCGCGAAGATCGCATGCCGCCACATGGCGACAGGCCGTCACCGGTGTTCTCATGCTCACGCTGTTCTCCTCTCTCACGGGCCGCGGCCGCCCGAGGGACGATCGGTGGCCGTGCATGAGACATCACTGTTGTCTATTGGCCGATACGCTAAAGGACGGGGTCGGAAACGGTCAAGCCCGACCCGGCACACCACACGATTTCCGGCACCCGGCCGCGACCCGATCCGCCCGAGCGCGCCGGCCTTCAGTCCGTGACAGACGGCCGTCGGCGCTGCACGCGTTTTCCACAAGAGCTGTTGATAAGTCTGCCGATAAGTTTCGGACAGATGACGGCGAGGCTTGCCGCGAGCGCGTCGCGACGATTCCGGTCAAGAAACGTTCACACGCCGCAGTCCGGCCCATACCGGCCGCCGCGGCATCACAGTCCCAGATTCATGCCCGGCGGCAGCTGCATGCCGGCGGTGACGGCCGACAGCTTGGCCCGCGACGCTTCGTCGACTTTTTGCGCCGCATCGTTGATGGCGGCGGCGATCAGGTCTTCGACGAATTCCCTGTCTTCCTTCAGGGCCTCGGCACTGATCTCGACTTTGCGCGCCTGGTGCTTGCCGGTCAGCGTGATGCGCACCATTCCGGCACCCGATTCGCCCGTCACTTCCATGCGCGCAATCTCGTCCTGCGCGCGCTTCATGTTTTCCTGCATCTGCTGCGCCTGACGCATCAGATTGCCCATGGCACCTTTCATCATGTTGGTTCTCCGTCATGCACGGCGGCGCATCGGCGCCGCGGCGGTTGGTTTGTCGCGAATCGATGGCCCGTCCGCACGGGACGGGCCCGTGTTCAGGAATCGAGCGGATGGATGGAACCCGGCTTGATCGTCGCACCGAACTGGTCGCGAAAAGCGCGCACGACCGGATCGGCGAAGATCGACGCCTCGGCGTCCTGCAGGCGCTGCGCATCGCGCTGCTGCGCGAGCTGAGCCGGCGACTGCACCGACTCGCTGGCGATCTCGACGCGCACGCGCACGGCTTCGCCGAGTTGCGTCGACAGCGCGTGTTCAATCGCCGTGCGCCGCTCGTCGTTGAGCAGATGCCTGGCCTTGGCATCGAGCGCGAGCCGCACCAGATCGCCGTCGCGGCCGAGCCAGCCGCTGTTGCGCACGAGCTGCCGCGCAAAGCCTTCGACGGCCAGCGCGTCGGCGACGGCGGCCCACTGCACGGCGACGTCGTCGCCGCCCGCCGCCGGCTTCGCGAGAGGCGCGTCGACCACTGCGGCCGATGCTGGCGTTTTCACGTCCGACAGCGGCGATGCGGCCCCGGACGCGGGCGTGGCGGCGGGTGGTTCCGGCACCGCGCGCTCGGCAGGCGCCACCCGCCCCGCCGCCGCATGGGCCGTCGCCGCCTGGTTCGCAGAACCCGTGCTGCGCCGGCCACCGCCGGCCGAGGTGCCGCCGCCGCCGTCGTCGGGCCGGAACGCCGCCATGCGCAGCACCGTCATCTCGAAGCCCAGGCGCGGATCGGGCGCCCAGGGCAGATCGCGCCGCCCGTTGACGGCGATCTGGTAATCGAGCTGCACGTCCTCGGCGGAGAATGCATCCTTCAGCGCGACGAGCGCGTCATCGTCCTCGTCGTTGCGCGCGCCGGGCAGCAGCTGCAGCACGGCGATGCGCTGCAGGTACGCCGCCAGATCGTTGAGCAGGGCCGCGTAGTCCGGCGCCTGCTGCTCGAGCTTCTGCAGGCAGGCCAGCAGCGCGGCGGAATCGCCGTGCGCGAGCGCGCGCAGCAGCTCGAACAGCCGCTCGCGACCGCTGGTACCGAGCATGTCCTCGACCGGACCGCGCGCCAGCGGCGCGCCGCCCGAGAAGGCGATCGCCTGGTCGAGCAGCGACAAGCCGTCGCGCATCGAACCGTCGGCGGCGCGGGCGATCTCGCCGAGCGCCGGCAGCTCGTACGGCACGCCCTCGGCGTCGAGCACCCTGGCGAGCTGGTCGCGGATCAACGAGACCGGAAGACGCCTGAGATTGAACTGCAGGCAGCGCGACAGCACGGTGACCAGCAGTTTCTGCGGATCGGTGGTCGCGAGAATGAACTTGACGTGCGGCGGCGGCTCTTCCAGCGTCTTCAGCAACGCGTTGAACGCGCTCTTCGAGAGCATGTGGACTTCGTCGATCAGGTAGACCTTGTAGCGGCCGCGCGCCGGCGCGTACTGCGCGTTGTCGATCATCTGCCGCACGTCGTCGACGCCGGTGTTCGACGCCGCGTCGATCTCGAGCAGATCGACGAAGCGGCCCTGGTCGACTTCCTGGCAGGCCGAGCAGACGCCGCAGGGGTCGGCGCTGACGCCGGTCTCGCAGTTGAGGCACTTGGCGATGATGCGCGCCAGCGTGGTCTTGCCGACACCGCGCGTGCCGGTGAGCAGGATCGCCGGATGCAGGCGGTCGCCGGCCAGCGCGTGCGACAGCGCCTTGACGACATGGCCCTGGCCCATGACGTCGGCGAAGACGCGAGGACGGTACTTGCGGGCAAGCGCGAGATAACTCATGCGGGAGGCTTTAAGCGGTGCCGGACGGCTCGGGCCACCGATTGTCCCGAATCGGGCGCGGCGATACCAGCGCCGGCCGCCTCTTCGTCCGCGCGCCGGACGGGCGCGTGACGCGCGGGTCAGACGCACGGGGAAGGGGGAGCGCCATCGTGACGTTGGCGGCGATCGCCGCTGGCGCAGCCTTTCCGGACGCCGGATGACAAACGTTTAATCACCGGCGCGAGCGGCGCGGTGCTATCGTCGATACACATATTTACAAAAAACCTGTGCTCCCCATTGTGAAGCTACTGCGCTCCTCGATCGCCGGCCTGTTCTGCGCGTGCCTCCCGCTCGGTGCATGGGCCGGCGACCCGCCGCCGGCACGGCCGCTGTCGCTCGCCGAGCTGACCGCGATCGCGCTGCGCAACAATCCCGACACGCGCGTGGCCTGGGCGGCGGTCGAACAATCGCAGGCGGCCGAGCGCATCGCCAGGGCCGGCTGGTGGCCGACGATCACCGCGAGCTATACCGCACAGCGTTCGAAGACGACCTCCTCCAGCGACAACGCAGTGCCGCCGCGTACCCGCTACGGCCCCAGCGTCAGCCTCAGCTACCTGCTGTTCGATTTCGGCGCGCGCCGCGGCGCCATCGATCAGGCGGCCGCCGGACAACTTTTCGCGCGCTACAGCCTCAACCAGGCCCTGCAGGATCTGACGCTGACGGTCGAGACGAACTACTACCTCGTCATCGGCAACGAAGCGCTGGTCGACGCCAACCAGCAGGCGGTCGACGAGGCGCAGGCCAATCTCGACGCCGCGCGCATCAAGCACGGCGCCGGGCTCGCCACCATCGCCGACGTCTACCAGGCCGAGAGTGCCGCCGCCGCCGCGCAGCTGACGCTGCAGCAGTCGCGCGGCAGCGCGCGCATCGCGCGCGGCGCCCTCGCCGCGGCCGCCGGCTACAGCCCCGAAACCGTGCTGCAGCTGCGCGACTGGAAGCCGGAGGATGCCGACATCGTCTTGCCGGACACGCCGCTGGAGACGCTGATGGAGCAGGCGCGCCGCGCGCGGCCCGATCTGCTGGCGGCGCAGGCCAGCGAGCAGGCCGCCGTCGCCGCCGTGCGCGCGGCGCGCGGCAATGCGCTGCCGACGCTCGAGCTGAGCGCCAGCGCCGGGCAAACGCATGTCAGCGACGTCGGCATGCGATCCCCGTACAGCTACGGCGCGACGCTGTCGGTGCCGGTCTTCCAGGGCTTTGCCCTGAAAGCCGCGATCGACGGCGCGCGCGCCTCGCTCGACGGCGCGCGCGCGTCCGTCGACAGCATGCGCCTGACGGTCGAACAGGAAGTCTGGAGCGCGTACCAGAACGTGCAGACCGCCCACGGCAGCCTCGATTCGAGCCGCGCGCAGCTCGAATCGGCACAGCGGGCGGCCGACGCCATCCGCGCCCGCTACAAGAGCGGCCTGTCGAGCATTCTCGATCTGCTGACGACCGAGTCGGCGCTCGCGCAGGCGCGCGTCGCGCGCATCCAGGCCTATCTCGACTGGTATCTGGCGCTCACCACCCTCGCCCACAATGCCGGCGGCCTGCAGGCCGCCGATGATGCAAACGCTGCTGGAGTCTCGCCGTGAGTCTTCGTCGCCTGGCGCTGATCGCCGCCATTCTCCTGATCGCCGCCGTGGCCTGGTGGCGCTCGCACGGCGGCGCTACCGCCAAGCACGGCCATGGCGCGGCGACGACCGGCGTGGTGCTCACGACCGTGCGCACCGGCGCCGCACCCGTCACGCTCGGCGCCATGGGCAACGTCGTCAGCCCGCACACGGTCAACGTGCGCGCGCAGGTGGCCGGCACGCTGAAGGAAATCTACTTCCGCGAAGGCGACAGCGTCACCGCCGGCCAGAAGCTGTTCCTGATCGATCCGGCGCCGTACCAGGCGGCCCAGGCCCAGGCGCAGGCGCAGCTGGCCGTCGACCGCGCGTCGCTGTCGGCGGCCAAGGCGCAGTTCGAGCGCATGAAGCCGCTGGTCGACAAGGAATACGTCACCTCGCAGGAATACGACGACGCGCGCGCCGCGGCCGACGAGGCCGCGGCGCGCGTGGTCGCCGACGAAGCCGCGATGCGGGCCGCCGAGATCAATCTCGGCTACACGCTGATCCGCGCGCCGATCGCCGGCCGCACCGGCAGCGTCGGCGCCAAGCCCGGCAACCTCGTGGCGAGCGGCGACACCACGCCGCTGGTGGTCATCAACGAGATCGACACCGTGCAGGTGCAGTTCGCGATCCCGCAGAACGATCTCGCCGGCGTGCAGCAGGCGCTGGCGCGCGGCGACGTGCCGGTAACCGTGCTCGGCGCCGATGGCCGCACGCCGCTCGCCGGCGGCAAGCTGGTCTTCGTCGAGAACGCCGTCGATACCGCAACCGGCACCGTGCAGCTCAAGGCCGAAGTCGGCAACGGCGCGCACAGGCTCTGGCCCGGCGAGTTCGTCAACGTTGGCCTGACGCTTGCCGTCGAACAGGACGCGCTGCTCGTGCCGGAAACCGCGGTGCAGCCGGGCGCCGGCGGCCAGTACGTTTTCGTCGTCGGCGACGACAGCAAGGCGACGCTGCGCACGGTGACGGTCGATCGCCAGATCGGCAGCGACGTCGTCGTCAAGGAAGGCGTCAGGGAAGGCGAAACGATCATCGCCAAAGCACCTCACAACCTGCAGCCGGGCACGACCGTCAGCGACGCCGCGCAGGCCGCACATGACGATGCCGCGGGCGGTACGCCGGGCGGCGACGGCAGGAAGAAGAAAAAGAGCGCGCAGCCGTGAGCGTCTCCGAAATCTTCATCCGCCGGCCGGTCGCCACCACGACGCTGATGACGGCGCTGGTGCTGTTCGGCATCTTCGCGTACCGCTCGCTGCCAGTCGCCGAGCTGCCGAACGTGGACTTCCCGACGATCAGCGTCTCCGCCACGCTGCCGGGTGCCGATCCGAAAACGATGGCGGCGACGGTGGCGACACCGCTCGAACGCCAGTTCGCGCAGATTCCCGGCGTCGATTCGATGGTATCGAGCAGCGCGACCGGCTCGACGCAGATCACCTTGCAGTTCGCGCTCGAGCGCAACATCGACGCCGCCGCGCAGGACGTGCAGACGGCGATCTCGCAGGCGACGCGACAGCTGCCGACCGCGATGCCGACGCCGCCGACACTGCGCAAGGCCGACCCGAACGGCTATTCCATCATCTACATCGCCCTGAGCGCGACAACGATCCCGCTGACCACGCTCGACGATTACGCCCAGACGCGCATCGCCGATCACATCTCGCAGATCGACGGCGTCGCGCAGACACAGATCTTCGGATCGGCGAAGTACGCCGCGCGCCTCTACCTCAACCCGCTGGCGCTCAACTCGCGCGGCCTATCGCTGCTCCAGGTCGCCAGCGCGATCAACGCCGCCAACAGCAACCAGCCGAGCGGCACGCTGTACGGCGCGCAGCGCAGCTACACGGTATCGGCCGACGGCCAGCTCCACAACGCGGCGCAATACAACGATGCCGTGATCGCTTACCGCAACGGCGCGCCCGTGCGCCTGCGCGACGTCGGCAATGCCGTCGACAGCATCGCCAACGACAAGCAGGCGACCGAGTTCAACGGCCAGCCGGCCATCATCATCGGCGTGACGCGCCAGCCGGGCTCCAACGCCGTCGCGATCTCCAAGAGCGTGCACGCGCTCCTGCCGGCGCTCCAGAAATCGGCACCCGGCGACACCAAGGTCGACGTCATCTACGACCGCAGCGCGTTCATCGGCGAGTCGATCGACGACGTGAAGCTGACGCTGCTGCTGTCGATCGTGCTCGTGGTCGGCGTGATCTACGTCTTCCTGCGCGACGGCCGCGCGACGATGATCGCCGCGCTCGCGCTGCCCTCGTCGCTGTTCGGAACCTTCGGGCTGATGCACCTGTTCGGCTATTCGCTCGACAACCTCTCGCTGATGGCGCTGACCCTGTCGGTCGGCTTCGTCATCGACGACGCCATCGTCGTGCTCGAAAACATCGCACGCCACCGCGAGAACGGCATGCCCGGCGCGCAGGCCGCGAGCGTCGGCGCCGCCGAGATCGGCCCGACCGTCATCTCGATGACGCTCTCGCTGGTGGCGGTCTTCATTCCCATCCTGTTCATGGGCGGCCTCATCGGCCGCCTGTTCCGCGAATTCTCGGTGACGGTCGCCATCGCCATCCTGCTGTCCGCGCTCGTCTCGCTGACGCTGACGCCGATGCTCTGCTCGCGCTTCCTCGGCGATCATCACGGCGCCGCGCGCGGTCGATTCTTCCGCGCCACCGAATCCGCCTTCGACGCCACGCTCGCGTTTTACGAGCGCACGCTGCGCTGGGCGCTGCGTCACTACCGCCTGATGCTGCTGATCGCCGGTGCCGCACTGCTTGCGACGCTGTTCATGTTCACGGCGGTGCACACCGGCTTTATCCCGACGCAGGACACGGGCTACTTCGAGGCCTCCGTCCAGGGCCCGGATGGCGTGTCGTTCGACGAGATGAGGAGCATGCAGCGCAAGGTCGCGCAGATCGTCGCCGCCAATCCGAACGTGCAGGCCGTGCGCTCCTCGGTCGGCCAGGGGATGGGCAGCAGCCTTTCGAGTCCCGGCATCGGCCGCCTGGCGGTCCGCCTCAAGCCGAGCAGCGAGCGCAAGGCGAGTGCCGACGAGGTCATCGCGCAACTGCGCACCGCGGTGCGCGCCGTGCCGCTGCTGCAAGTCTTCTTCCAGAATCCGCCCGCCATCCGCATCGGCGGTTCCAGTTCGACGGCCAACTACCAGTACGTGCTGCAGGGCGACGATTTCGACGCACTCGCGGCCGCTTCACAGACGCTCGCCGAGAAAATGCAGGCCATTCCCGGCATCCGCGACGTCAACACCGATCTGCAGATCAACAACCCGCAGATCGACGTGCACATCGACCGCGACCGCGCGAGCGCGCTGGGCGTCTCGGCCGCCGACATCCAGAACACGCTGTACGCCGCCTACGGCACGCAGAAGATCAGCACGATCTTCACCAGCACCAATCAGTACGATGTACTGATCGAGGTTGAACCGCGCTTTCAGCAGGACATCAACGCGCTCAATGCGCTCTACGTACCAACCTCGGGTGGTGGCGTCGTACCGCTTGGCAGCGTCACGCACATCGAACGCAGCGTCGGCCCGGTCACCGTCAACCACTATCAGGAACTGGCGGCGGTGACGATCTCTTTCGACGCTCTGCCCGGCGTCTCGCTCGGCCAGCTCACAGGACCGATCGAGCAACTCGCGCGCGAAACGCTGCCCGGCACCGTCTTCGGCACATTCGCCGGCACCGCCGCGACCTTCCAGCAGTCGCTCATCGAACTGCCGGTGCTGCTGCTGTTCAGCATCGCCGTCATCTACATGGTGCTGGCGATCCTCTACGAGCACTTCATCCACCCGCTGACCATCCTCACCGCGCTGCCGCTGGCAACGGTCGGCGCGCTGCTCGCGCTGTGGATCTTCGGGGCGGAACTCAACGTGTTCAGCTTCGTCGGCCTGATCCTGCTCGTCGGCCTCGTCAAGAAGAACGGCATCATCATGGTCGACTTCGCGATCGCACGGCGGCGCGAAGGCGCCAACGCGCACGATGCCATTCTCGAGGCCTGCACCGTGCGCTTCCGGCCGATCATAATGACCACGCTCGCCGCGATCTTCGGCACGCTGCCGATTGCGCTCGGCCTAGGCGCCGGCGCCGAATCGCGCCAGCCGCTCGGCATCGCCGTGGTCGGCGGCCTTCTGACCTCGCAGTTGCTGACGCTCTATATCACACCGGCGTTCTATCTGGTGATGGAGAACCTGAGCGAACGCTGGCGGCGGCGGAAGACCGCTGCGCTGGCGCCGGTCGTGCAGCGCTGAAGCTTGCCCCGCCGGAAAGACGCCCGGGTCATCCGCCCAAGGGTGCGAAGCCGGCCTCCCGTCCGGCTCATTCCTTCTTGTACAGGGACGGCACCTGCGTCATGTCGATCTCGATGATCTCGCCGAAATCCTGAGTCGTGCCGTCCGGCAGGAACTTCTCGCTCGGCGGGTATGGCAACGTGGCCGTCGTCGGCTCGTCGGTGATGCCGAAGTCCGAGTCGTTGGAGATGTATATCTTCGTCGAGTCGTTCGGGTCGACCGCCACGCCCTCGACCTTGTCGTGTCCGAAGTACATACCGGTCGGATCGATGGCCGTGAAGAGCGCCGCGTAGTTCAGATAAAGCGACTCGCTGGCGACGGTGATGCCAGCGGCGGCCAGCGCCGTCACGGCATCGGGGCCGTCGGCCGAGCCGGCGATGTCCTCGATGGTCTGGCCGCCCCATTGCAGGCCGTAGGTCGAGTCGTACGTGAACGTCTGCCCGCTGACGGTGGTGCCGATCAGCGCCGACGCCGGGCCGACGTCGGTGGCGGCGCTCAGATCGATCTTCCACAGGTTCTTGACGGCGTTGGCGGTGCCGGCCGACGTGCCGTCGCTGGTGCCTTCGAAGTTGCCGTCGCGCTCGTCGACGATGAAGGTGCCGTCGGGCAGCGCGGTGATTTCGCTGACCGCCTGGCTGGCCGCGTTCGAGGCGCCATTGGTGTGCAACTGGTAGAGGTATTCATGCACGTCGTTTTCCGGGTCGCTGAGCGACCTTGACGATGCGCGTGATCGCCCCGACGCCGGCCTTGGTCGCGGTCGTGCCGTTCTGGTCCAGCGGCGACTGCATGATGCCGACCAGATAATTGCCGTCTGCCGTCAGGGTGAGGCCTTCCATACCCTTGTTCGGCTTGCGCTTCTTCAGCTCGCCGGGCAGCGGCAGGTTATTGTGCGTCTTGGTGTCGCCGGTGGTGTACGGATCGAGCCGCAACAGCTCCTCGCCGTTCGCGGCGAAGTGGACGATGTAAGGGCCGTACTCGTCGGAGACCCAGAACGTGCCGTCCGACAGCGCCACGAGACCCTCGGGATCGAGGCCGGCGTCGCTCGGGTCCAGCACGTTGCCGTCGATGTCATAGATGGTTTCCGCAGTGTCCGCCTCGGGATTGACGTGGCCGTTCATCGCCGTGCCGTCGGCCAGCGCCAGCTTAATGGTGCCGACCACTTCGGCCTTGCCGTCGACGAGATGGAACTCCGCGATCTGCGGCTGGAAATCCGGCAGCGGCTCGATCTTGTTGTTGCCGTCCGGCGCGGTGACGTTGGGGCCGCGATCCGTCATGCCGTAGAAGTAGCCGGCCTTGTTCGGCACGGGCGTCAGTGCCGAGCCGTAGCCCGTGCCGGAGATCGACACATCGCCCCAGGTGCCGAACGGGTCGATGGACTCGCTAAAGCGTCGCGTACCCAGCTGGGTCTGCGTGTCGCCGTCATCGTTGTTGCAGGCACCGAGCGCCAGCGTGATGCCGATCAGACCGAAGCCGATCCGCTTGCTCTTCGACGAAAACATTCATCCACTCCTTGGAATCATCGATATCCGGCAAACGCCTGCGGAAACGATCCGCATCTTTCGACGCCAGCCAGCCCCGTTGGCAATCTTGGTGCGGGTGGATGAAAGGTTCATGAAAGGCGCATGCCGGCGGCGGCCGGATACGCAAAGAAAAACGCCGCGACGGGAAACCGTCGCGGCGTTTGGTCGTTTGGGCGGCGGCCCGTACCAGCTGACTCCGGCACCCGGCGGCGCCGCTGCCGTTGCTCCCTTCCGGGCCTGGCGGGGTTCACGGTTTGCCGTCGCGGAGGGCCGGCACGGGCCACCATCGAGGCTCGCCACGGCCCAAGGCCGCCGCGAGGGACGCGCAGTGTGCCTGAATCGATCCGGCACCGCTACCCGAGTGGCGAGCCTCCGCTTTTCAGCGCGCCCAGGCGACACTCGCCGCCTGGGCGATGGCGGCCGGCATCGTGTGCCGCGTCGGCTTCGTGCCGCGCCGCGCTCTTGCCCGGCTCGCGCTGTCCGGTACGCCTGCGCGCTATGCTGCGCGCTCGCGGCGCTGCGGCTCTATCTTTCGCACGCTTGATCCAACCCCGCCCTGCCGAGGATTTCATGCAGATCGTCATCGACCCCCATAGCTGGTGGCTAGGTCTGGCCGGCGGCGCGCTGATCGGCCTGTCGGCCGGCGCGCTGCTGCTGGGCACCGGCCGCATCGCCGGCATCAGCGGCATCGCCGGCAGTCTGCTGTTCGAGCGCGGCAGCGACACGCCGTGGCGGCTACTGTTCGTCGTCGGCCTGATCGCCGGCGCCGGCATCATCACGCTGCTGCGCCCGGCGCTGGCGCCGCCGCCGCCCAGCGCCGGCACGGCCGCGCTGATCGTCGCCGGCCTGCTGGTCGGTTACGGCACGCGACTGGGCAGCGGCTGCACATCCGGCCACGGCATCTGCGGCATCAGCCGGCTATCGCCGCGCTCGATGATCGCCACAGCGATCTTCATGACCGCCGGCTTCGTCACCGTCTACGTCGTCCGTCACCTGCTGGTGCGCGCATGAAGAACCTGATCGGTCTGCTCGCCGGCATGCTGTTCGGTGCCGGCCTCGCCATCGGCGGCATGACGCGCCCGGACAAGGTGCTCGGCTTCCTCGATCTCGCCGGCCGCTGGGATCCGAGCCTGGCCTTCGTCATGGGCGGCGGCCTGCTCGTCGCCGCCCCGGCCTTCGCGCTCGCGCGGCGCCGCACGCGGCCGCTGTTCGATGCGACCTTCCAGATCCCGACGCGGCAGGACATCGACAAGCGCCTTGTGGCTGGTGCGTTGCTGTTCGGCGTCGGCTGGGGCATCGCTGGCTATTGCCCCGGCCCGGCGATCGCCGCGCTGTCGGCCGCACATCCGGGCACGCTGCTGTTCTGCGCGGCGATGCTCGCCGGCATGGGCCTGCAGCGCCTCACGGATCGCCAGCTCTAGACGCATTCAGGACCCGAATGACATGCGGAGGCACGGTCTCCTGTGGGCATAAATTGTTCGCACATGAGACTTTCCGGGGATTTGCTATTCCATCAGCGTCGCCAGCTTCAGCAGCGCTTCTTCTACGACCACGGCGGGGGCGCGTTCCATCTTCCGGGCCTTGCGGGATGCGAGGTCCATGAGGCAGCACAGCGACGGTGCTGCTCCCAGCTGGCACACCCGCTCAAGACGGCCGGCGCTATCGCGCATGTCACGAGTCGCATGGACTTTCCCCCTTTTGCACGCCCCCGGTCGCATCGCGCCGCCGTGAAAGGAAAAGGAGCGCGACCTCAGTCTACATGCGCGCTGGATGGGCGTTCTGCGCGTCGGTTCCAGTCGGCCACGACGTATCCGAATCACGCCGAATCACGCCGAATCACGCCGAATCACGCCGAATCACGCGTTGACGATCCCGCCAGCGATTCGATCACGCGCTGATGGTGATGCGGAAGTCGACCTCGTTCGGACCGGTTTCCACGGCCGGCAGCGACAGGTGCAGGACCGTCTTGCTTCCATCGTGGGAGAGAGCGAGGCGTTGGCCCGCCTCGCCGGCGACCGCCACCTTCGCACCGGAGGCGCTCGAGCTGCTCGCCGCCGCCTGGCCCGGCAACGCGCGCCAGCTGTTCAACGTCGTCGAGCGGTGCGTCGCGCTGGCCCCGAGCCGCGTGATCGGCGCAGCGCTGGTACGCAAGTGCCTGGGCGAAACAGCGACGGGTCTCGCGCCGTTCGACGAAGCGCGCGACGAGTTCACGCGCAACGACCTGCGTCAGATGCTGGAACTCTCGTCCGGCAACATCGGCCGCGCCGCGCGCCTGGCGCACCGCAACTGCACCGACTTCTACAAGCTGCTGAGCCCGCTACCAGCTCGATCCGGCGCAGTTCAAACGGGGGGACTACGAATGAGGCGCCTCAGACCGCCACTTCACCCTTGATGTGCGGATGAGCTTCATAGCCGACGAGTTCGAAATCCTCGTATTCGTACTGATCGATCGACGCCGGCTTGCGCTTGATCAGCATCCTCGGCAGCGGATACGGCTCGCGCGTCAGCTGCAACTTCACCTGCTCGAGATGATTCTTGTAGATGTGCACGTCGCCGCCGGTCCAGACGAACACGCCGGGCTCGAGGTCGCACTGTTGCGCGAGCATCATCAGGAGCAGCGCATACGAGGCGATGTTGAACGGCACGCCTAGGAACATATCGCAGGAGCGCTGGTAGAGCTGCAGGTTCAGGCGACCGTTCAGCACCGAGGTCTGGAACAGGCAGTGGCACGGCGCCAGCGCCATCTTCGGCAGATCGCCCGGATTCCAGGCGCTGACGAGCTGCCGGCGCGAGGCCGGGTCCTTCCGGATCAGCTCGGTCAGCTGCTTGATCTGGTCGATGTGGCGGCCGTCGGCCGTGACCCAGTCGCGCCACTGCTTGCCGTAGACCGGACCGAGGTCGCCGTTCGCGTCGGCCCACTCGTCCCAGATCGAAACCTTGCGCTCCTTGAGCCAGCCGATATTGGTATCGCCGCGCAGGAACCAGAGCAGCTCGACGATGATCGAGCGCAGGTGCAACTTCTTTGTCGTCACCACCGGGAAACCGTCGGCGAGATCGAAGCGCATCTGTCCGCCGAAGGTCGCCAGCGTGCCGACGCCGGTACGGTCGTGCTGCTCGACGCCTTCGTCGAGCACGCGGCGCAATAGCTCGTGATAAGGCTTCATGAACCGCTCCGCAGCGGCGCGGCCGGCGCGCGATGGCACAGCGACCACAGCAGGATGGTGATGCCGGCGATCAGCATCGGCAGGCAAAGTTCCTGACCGCGCGTCAGCCAGCCGAAGTGCAGATACCCGAGCTGCGCGTCCGGCACGCGGACGAATTCGATGCAGAATCGGAACGTGCCGTAAAGGATGAGGAACAGCGCACTGATCAGGCCGCGCGGCGTCGGCCGCTTGCCGACCCACCAGAGGATCGCGAACATCACCAGGCCTTCGAGCCCCGCCTCGTAGAGCATGCTCGGATGGCGCGGCAGGAGGTCCGGCGCGGTGTGCGGAAAGACCATGCCCCACGGCAGATCGGTCGGCTTGCCCCACAGCTCGCCGTTGATGAAGTTGCCGATGCGGCCGGTGAACAGGCCGATCGGCGTTAGCACGGCGGCGAAGTCGGCCACCTCGAAGTACGGCAGCTTCTGCACGCGCGCGAACGCGCCCATCGCCACCAGCACGCCGAGCAGGCCGCCATGAAACGACATGCCGCCCTGCCAGACGCGCAGGATCATCAGCGGATCCTGCGCCGGCAGCCAGCGGCCGGCGTCGTCGTACGAATAGAACAGGATGTAGCCGACGCGGCCGCCGACGATGACGCCCATCACGACATAGAACAGCAGGTCGGAAATGCGTTCGCGCGACCATTGCACGTGCGGAAACTTCGCGCGGCGCAGCGCCATCAGCCAAGCGCCCCAGAAGCCCAGCAGGTACATCAGGCCGTACCAGTGGATCGCGAGCGGGCCGAGCTTGAGAGCGACGGGATCGATGTTCGGGTGCGTGATCATGGCTAAATTTTAGAAAACCCGCTAAAAAAAAGATTCTTAACCACAGATTTCAGAAACACCCTTTCCCTATTTGTGTAATCTGCGAAATCCGTGGTTTGCGTGTTCCTCACTCCGCCGTCACCGCGCAGAAGAAACCCTTCAGGTAGCGCGTTTCCGGAATCGCCGGGTGGACCGGATGGTCGGGCCCCTGCGCGCCCTGCTCGAGCAGGCGCAGGCGGCGGCCCATGTGGCGCGCCTCGCGCAGCAGGATGCGCTGCAGATCGTCGGTGCCGAGATGATGCGAGCACGAACACGACACGAGGATGCCGTCGGCCGCGAGCAGATGCATGGCCGCGCGATTGAGGGCGGCGTAGTGCTCCAGGCCGGCCTCGAAATCCTTGCGGCGCTTGATCAGCGCCGGCGGATCGACAACGACGACGTCGAAGCGCCGGCCGGCGACGCGCAGCGCCTTCATGCCGGCCAGCGCGTCGTCGCGTATGGTCTCGATCGTCAGGCCGTTGAGTGCGGCGCTGGCCCGCGCGGCATCGAGCGCGGTCTGCGACGAATCGAGGCAGGCCGCGCTCGCGGCACCGTCGCGCAGCGCCCGCAACGCCCAGGCGCCGACATAGCTGAACACATCCAGCACGCTGCGCCCGCGCACGTAGCGCGCGAGACGGCTGCGATTGTCACGCTGATCATAGAAGAAGCCGGTCTTCTGACCGCCGGTCAGCGACAGCGCGTAGCGCAAACCCTCTTCGCGGATTTCGACCAGGTCCGGCACGTCGCCGACGATCTCGTTGTCCAGCGGCAGACCTTCGAGCTCGCGGCCGCCGGTATCGTTGCGCAGCAGGATGCCGCGCGGCGCCAGCACGTCCCGCAGCGCCGCGAGCAAAGGGGCTTTCAGCTTCTCGATGCCGGCCGTGGTGATCTGCACGACTAGCACGTCGCCGTAGCGGTCGACGACGAGCCCCGGCACGCCGTCGGCCTCGCCGTACAGCAGGCGGTAATACGGCTCGTCGTAGATGCGCGCGCGCAGCGCCAGCGCGGTCGCGATGCGCCGGGCGAACCAGTCCGGGTCGATCGCGATGTCGGCATTGCCGCTGAGCAGGCGCACCGCCAGCAAAGTCCGCGGATTGGCGTAGCCGAGGCCGAGCGGCTTGCCGCGGCTGTCGACGACGTGGCACAGCGAGCCCGGCTCGATCGCGCGGAACTCATGGCCTGCCTGGGGGCTCGTTTCGATCTCGTTCGAATACACCCACAGATGGCCGGCACGCAGGCGACGCTCCTCGCGCGGCTTGAGCTTGATCGTCAGCACGTCGGCGCCTCAGGCCAGCTCGGCGCGGAACGCTTTCTTGTAGCGCGCGCGGAACTCGTCCATCGTGAACCGGTGGTTCTGCGTGCCCGGCCGCTCGATGCAGTACGCGCCCATCAGCGACGCGACGCGGCCGGTCGTTTCCCAGTCGAGACCGTGTTCGATGCCGTACAGCAGACCGCCGCGATAGGCGTCGCCGCAGCCCGTCGGATCGGTCAGCGAATCGGCCTTCGCCGTCGGGATGTCGATGACGCGACCATTGGTGTAAATCTGCGAGCCCTTGCCGCCCTGGGTGACGATGAGTGCGTCCACCTTGCGGGCGATCTGCGCGAGCGACCAGCCGGTACGCTCCTTCAGCACCTCCGCCTCGTAGTCGTTGACGGCGACGTAGCTGGCCTTGTCGATGAAGGCGCGGAATTCCTCGCCGTTGAACAGCGGAATGCCCTGCCCCGGATCGAAGATGAACGGAATGCCGGCATCGGCGAACTGCTGGGCGTGCAGCAGCATCGCCTCGCGCGACTCGGCCGAGATCGAGCCGATCTTCACGCCGTCCCGCGCGACGTCCTGCGTATGCGCCTGCGCCATCGCGCCCGGATGGAAGGCGGTGATCTGATTGTCGTCGAGATCGGTCGTGATGTAGGCCTGCGCCGTGTACATGTCCGCCACGACCTTCAGATGCGTGCGGTCGATCGCGTGCTGGTCCAGCCACGCTGCGTAGGCCGCAAAATCATGGCCGACCGTGCCCATCGGCAAGGGCTTGCCGCCGAGCAGTTGCAGGTTGTAGGCGATGTTGCCGGCCGTGCCGCCGAAATCGCGACGCAGCTGCGGCACCAGAAACGACACATTCAGGATATGCACCTTGTCCGGCAGGATCGCGTTCTTGAACTGGCCCGAATAGACCATGATGGTGTCGTAGGCTAGCGAACCGCAGATCAGCGTAGACATTGGTGCTCCCGTGCAGCGCGCCCGGCGCGCCGCCTTTGGTTGATGAGGCGGCGGCGCGCACCGCGCCGTCGCAAAAAGAATTCAGCCGAACAGCACGAAGCCCCAGACCACGGGCACCTGGACCAGCGACAGATGCACGGCCGCCGAGCCGAGATCGTTGGCGCGACCCGACAGCTCGTTCCAGTCCTTGCCGACGCGATCGACCACGACTTCGACCGCCGTGTTCAGCAGTTCAGTGATCAGCACGACGAACAGACTCAGCAGCAGCAAGGTCCGCTCGACGCCGCCGTGGCCCAGCCACAACGCCGCCGGCAGCAGCAGCGCACAGTGCCGCTTCCGTACGGAAGGCCTCTTCGGCGCCCAGGGCCCAGCCCAGACCCAGATACGAAACCCGGGTCGCGCGAACGAGGCGCGCCCAGCCTTTGATGCCGTCAGCCATGAACCTGTGATTGTCGTCTAAGTGATTGTCACGACTGGCGTCGCGATGCCGCGCAGTGTCGCCGAAAAGCGCTGCTGCCGCAGCCGGGATGATAATTTAGCTTTTCTAATGTTTCATTCCAGAAAATATCAATTGCTGCGTTGCAGCAAAATGCCCTTCAATACGCTCACGCGAATCCTACTTCCCGTGGTGATGCAGTAAACGGAGTCAATCATGGAAGTCCTGCTCTTCGTCAGCTTCATTCTGTGGAGCACCGGCCTCTGCACGGCCGCACTGGTCGTCATTGCCATCACCGACTGGCGCATCGAGCGTCGCAGCCAGCAGTTCCGGATCTCGTCCCCGGCCCCGCTGCAGCAGAAGCTGCACACGCCGGCCACGACCGCCGAACCGGCTCTCCTCAAGGCCGCCTGAGTTGGCATCCGGGCGGCCATTCCGGCCGTCCTGGCCGGCCCGACCGCCATGATCGGTGCCGGAACGAAAAGCCCGCCGGTAACGGCGGGCTTTTGCGTCGCAGACGGTTTTCCACAGCTCAGCCCGGCACGTGGCGCAGATCGAGCTGGCGCGCGGCGCGGACGTCATCGAGGCGACGCACCGGCATCGTGTACGGCGCGCCCTTGACCTTGGCGATGTCGGCCCTGGCTTCATCCCAGATCGCGGCCAGCGCCTCGACGAAGGCGTCCAGCGTTTCCTTGTCCTCGGTCTCGGTCGGCTCGATCAGCAGGCATTCCGGCACGAGTAAGGGAAAGTAAACAGTCGGCGCGTGATAACCGTAGTCGAGCAGGCGCTTGGCGACGTCGGTCGCCGTCAGATCGATCTGCTGCTTCTGCTTTTTCAGCGTGACGATGAACTCGTGCGACGCACGACGCGCCTGGAACGCGAGATCGAAGCCCTTCTCGGCCAGACGCGCCGCCAGGTAGTTGGCATTCAAGGTCGCGAATTCGGCGACGCGATGCATGCCGTCGCGGCCGAGCAGGCGCGCGTAGATGTACGCGCGCAGCAGCACGCCGGCGTTGCCCATCCATGCGGACAGGCGGCCGATGGTCTGCGGCAGGTCCTTCTCGGTCAGCCAGCGATAGGTCTCACCGTCCTTGCCGACCAGCGGGATCGGCATGAACGGCTTCAGGCGCTCGGACACGCCGACCGCGCCCGCGCCCGGCCCGCCGCCGCCGTGCGGCGTCGAGAAGGTCTTGTGCAGGTTCATGTGGATGACGTCGAAGCCCATGTCACCCGGCCGCACCTTGCCGAGGATGGCATTGAGGTTGGCGCCGTCGTAGTACAGCAGGCCGCCGGCATCGTGGACGATGCCGGCGATTTCCTTGATGCGGCGCTCGAACACGCCGAAGGTCGACGGATTGGTCAGCATGATGCCGGCGGTCCGCGGGCCGACGGCGGCGCGCAGGGCCTCGACGTCGACGTCGCCGTCGGCATTGGTCGGAATCTCGCGCACCGTCATGCCGAGCATCGCCGCCGTCGCCGGATTGGTGCCGTGCGCGGCGTCCGGCACGAGAATCTCGATGCGTGCCGTGTCGCCGCACGCCTGGTGGTAGGCCTTGATCATCGCCACGCCAGCGAATTCGCCCTGCGCGCCGGCCATCGGCGTCAGCGAGACGCCGGCCATGCCGGTCACTTCCCTGAGGATTTCCTGCAGGTCGTACATGCAGGCGAGGAAACCCTGCGAGTGCGATTCCGGCGCCAGAGGATGGCGCGCGAGGAACTGCGGCAGCATCGCCAGCTTGTTGCAGGCGCGCGGGTTGTACTTCATCGTGCACGAACCCAGCGGGTAGAAGTGCGTGTCGATCGAGAAGTTCCTCTGCGACAGCCGCGTGAAGTGGCGCACCGCCTGCATTTCCGAGACTTCCGGCAGCCGCGGCCTGTCCTTGCGGCGCAGCGCTGGCGGGATGGCGCTGACATCGACGCCGCAGCCCGGCTTCTGCGCCGTCGCCGTGCGGTCGGGACGCGAGATTTCAAAGATCAGTTTTTCGGTCATTGCAGGACTCGCGACAGCGCGTCGCGGTATTGCGCAAGCTGCGCGGAAGTCTTGGTCTCGGTCGCGCAGACCAGCAACGCGTTGCCGAGCTCCGGATAGTGCGCCGACAGGTCGTAGCCGCCGAGGATGTCGAGCGCGGCGAGGCGTTCGAGCACGGGGGCGACCGGCTTCGGCAGACGGATCACCGCCTCGTGGAAATGCGCAGCGCCGAACGCCGCTTCGACGCCCGCGATCGAGGTGAGCTGCGCGAGCAACTCGCGCGTATTGGCGAGCGAGGCCGACGCGACTTCGGCGAGACCACCCGGGCCGAGCAGCGACATGTAGATCGTCGCCGCCGTCACCAGCAGGCCCTGGTTCGTGCAGATGTTCGACTTGGCCTTGGCGCGGCGGATGTGCTGCTCGCGCGCCTGCAAGGTCAGCGTGTAGCCCGGCTTGCCATCGAGATCGACGGTGCGGCCGACGATGCGGCCCGGCATCTCGCGCACGTGGGCCATCTTCGTCGTCAGAAAACCGAAGTACGGACCGCCCGACGACAGCGGCGCGCCGAGCGGCTGGCCTTCGCCGCAGACGATGTCCGCGCCTTTCGTCCCCCAGTCGCCCGGTGCCTTCAGCACGGCCAGCGAGGTCGGATTGACGACGGCGACGACCAGCGCGCCCTGCGCGTGCGCCCAGTCGGTGATCGCATCGACGTCCTCGAACACACCGAAGAAATTCGGCTGCTGGATGACGACGGCGGCCGGCTTCTCACCTTCGTATGCCTGCAGCGCGGCAAGCGGTGTCTGGCCGGACTTGGCGTCGTAATCGACGAACACCTGCTTGATGCCCTGCGCCGGCGTCGTCGCGCCGACCACTTCGCGATACAGCGGGTTGACCGCGCGCGGCACCAACACCGTGCCCGAGCCGTTCCGCTTGTTTGCGCGCAGCGCCATCAGCAATGCCTCGCCGAGCGCCGACGCGCCGTCGTACAGGGACGCGTTGGACACTTCCATGCCGGTCAGGCCGCAGATCATCGTCTGGTATTCGTACAGCAGCTGCAGCGTGCCCTGGCTCGCCTCGGCCTGGTACGGCGTGTAGGCCGAATAGAACTCGCCGCGCGTCGTGATCTCCCAGACCGCCGCCGGGATGTGATGCTCGTACGCGCCAGCACCGATGAAGTTCAGCGCCAGGCCGTCGGCCTGCGCGCGCGCCATCATCAGCTGCGCCACGCCCATCTCGCCCAACCTTTCCGGAATGCCGGCGAGCGGGCCGCAGCGCAGCTCGGCGGGGATTTCATCGAACAGCGCGTCGATGCTGGGCGCCTGGATGGCGGCGAGCATCTCCTTCACATCGGTATCGGTATGCGGAATGAACGGCATGTGCTTGGCGTGAGGCGTGAGACATGAAACCTGGAGCGTGAGGCGTCGCGCCTCACGGCCGGATCACAGCGTTTTCAGGAAATCCTCGTAGGCAGCGGCGTCGAGCAGCGCATCCAGATCGGCGGCGCTGGCCGGCTTCATCTTCCACAGCCAGCCGCCGTCGTACGGCTCGCTGTTGAGGATCTCCGGGCTGTCGGCAAGCTTCGGATTGGCGGCGACGACTTCACCGGCGATCGGCGCGTAGACGTCGCTCGCGGCCTTGACCGACTCGACGACGGCGCACGACTCGTCCTTGGCGAGCGTGCGCCCGACGGTCGGCGTCTCGACGAACACCAGATCGCCGAGCGAGCCCTGCGCGAAGTCGGTGATGCCCACCGTCACCGTGCCGTCACTCTCGACACGGACCCATTCATGCGACTTGACGTACTTGAGGCCGGCGGGAACGTTGCTCATCTCTTGGCTCCTTTGAAATTCAAAAACAGTCGACCGCAAATCCTTACAGCAGAACCTTGCCGTTACGCACGAACGGCGGCTTGACCACACGCGCCACGACCCACTGGCCGCGAATCTCGATCTCGCAGGCGCCGCAGGCGTCGCTGGCGACGCGCGCGAAGCCGATCGACTGCTTCATCGTCGGCGAGAAGCCGCCGCTGGTGGTCTCGCCCTGCGCACCGTCGGCAAAGCGCACCTTCATGTGGCCGCGCATGATGCCGCGTCCTTCGAGCAGCAGGCCGACGAGCTTCCTCGGGCTGGCGCCGCGCAGCGGCTCGATCGCCGGCCGGCCGATGAAATCCCGTTTGGGCAGGGGGCGGTCCTGCGGCTCCCAGGCGACGGTCCAGCCGAGCCCCGATTCGAGCGGCTGCGTGGTCTCATCCATGTCCTGGCCGTAGAGATTCATGCCGGCTTCGAGACGCAGCGTGTCGCGCGCGCCCAGCCCGCAGGGCTTGACGCCGTCGGCCACCAGCTTGCGCCACAGCGCGACGAGTTCGGCGTGCGGCAGGATCAGCTCGAAGCCGTCCTCGCCGGTGTAGCCGGTGCGCGCGACGAAGAGGTCGCCCTCGTGCGCGGCCTGGAAATAAACCAGCGACTCGGCTGGCGCGCGCAGCGCCGCCGGCAGGTGCGGCAGCACGCGGCCGCGTGCCTGCGGGCCCTGCACGGCGAGAATGCCGAGATCGCTGCGCTGGCGGACTTCGACGCCGAAGGCCACGGCCTGGTCCCGGATCCAGACCAGATCCTTGTCGGTCGTGCCGGCGTTGACGACGAGACGGAACCCGTGTTCGTCGGTCCTGTTTTGAAAGTCGGCGCCAGAGATGGCGCCGGCTTGCGCAGGAAGCGCATAAACGATCAGATCGTCCAGGATGCCGCCGTCTGCACGCAGCATGCAGCTGTACAGCGCCTTGCCCGGCTGCGTCAGCCTGGCGACGTCGTTGGCGAGCAGCCGGCGCAGGAATTCGCGGGTACGCGGACCGTGCAGGTCGACCGCGCACATGTGCGCGACGTCGAACATCCCGGCGTCCCGGCGGACGGCGTGGTGCTCGTCGAGCTGCGACTGATACTGGATCGGCATGTCCCAGCCGGCGAAATCGACCAGCTTGGCACCGAGGCGAACGTGTTCGGCGTGCAGTGCGGTCTGCTTCAGCATACGGTTCCCGCGCTTGAGTGGATGCGAAAACCGCTCCTCTGTCCGGTGACCTGAGCGTTGGCGCGCCTTCGGTGGCCGCGACACGGCGGCTCTCTCCAGAGTGTTGCTGCAGCACCGCGCTCCTTTTGCCTGAGCGATTCCGAGCGGGTTTGCGCCTTCGGCGCCACCGTTGCCGGTGGGCTCTCGCGCGGTGCGAGCCCGTATCTTAATGGATATCGTCGCGGGGCGACTCGGAAATTTCACTCATATCGAAATGCCCGCACGTCCGCCGCGCCGGCCGGGAACCTACACGCCGACGGCGCGGCGCACGAGTTCGCGGCGCAGCGGCGCGAGGGCGTTGACGGCGGCGAAACCCCGGCCACGCAGCGCGGGAAGACCCGGCAGCGGCGCCCGGAACGCGCGATACAGGCCATCGGTGACGGCGAGCATGTCGAACACGTCGGCACGCCGCGCGCGCTCGTAGCGCTTCAGCACGCGCGGCAACGACCAGTCTCGGCCGGCGTCGCGCGCGGCGGTCAGCGTGTCGATCAGCGCAGCCGCGTCCTGGAAGCCGAGATTGACGCCCTGCCCCGCCAGCGGATGGACGACGTGCGCGGCATCGCCGACCAGGACCGCGCGCGGCGCGACGTAGGTCTCGGCGTGCTGCAGCTGCAGCGGGAAGCGCACGCGCCGCGTCGTCGCGGTGAAGGCGCCCAGCACATGCTGGCTGGCTTCGCCGAGCGCGCGCAGGAAGTCGTCGTCGTCGAGCGCGAGCAGGGCCTCGACCTCGGTCGTCGACCAGACGATCGATTCGCGGCCGTCGGCGAGCGGCAGCAAGGCCAGCGGCCCGCTCGCGAGGAAGCGCTGCCAGGCCGTGCGCTCGTGCGCCCGCTCGCTGGAGACGTGGCAGACGACGGCCGTCTGCTCGTATTGCGCCGTCACCGCTTCGATGCCGAGCTGCGCGCGCAGCGGCGAATCGCGGCCGTCGGCGACGACGAGCAGGCGCGTGCGCAAGCGGCTGCCGTCGTCGAGCCGCAGTACGGCGCCGTCGTCGTCGACGGCGACGCCCGACACCTGCAATCCGCCGCGCGCGACGCCGGCCGGCAGGCCCTGCCACAGCCGTTCGGCGAGCAACGCGTTCTCGACGATGTGGCCGAGCGCCGCCGCGCGCGCATCGGTCGCGTCGAAGCGCAGCACGCGCGCCGGATCGTCTTCCCAGACCTGCATGCGCTCGTACGGCGAGCTGCGCGTGGCGGCGATGCCGGCCCAGACGCCAAGCCGCTCGAGCAGCGCGATGCAGGCCGGCGCCAGCGCGTAGACGCGCAGGTCGTAATCGTCGTCCGCGTCGACAATGCGCGGCGCCGGACCGCCGCGTTCGAGCAGCTGGACCGAAAAGCCCTGCTGCGACAGGCCCAGCGCGACCGCGGCACCGACCAGCCCGCCGCCGGCGATCGCGACGTCGCAATCGGCGCGCATCACGGGCCCCGCGCCAGACGCGGCGTCTCGCCGCCGAAGCCCAGGTTCTGCCACAGCACCGCCTGTTTCAGCGGCGGCGCGAGATCGAGCGCCAGCAGGCCGAGATGGCGCAGACCGCGCAGACCCGGCAGACGATTCGAGAACAGGCGGACGAGATGGTCGGTGAAACCGGCGACGCGTTCGCGATCGCCGCGGCGCCGCGCCGCGTAGTCGTCGAGCAGCGCGCCGGCACCGCAGTCGTCGCCCGCCGCGGCGAGCACGTCGATCGTGGTGGCGACGTCGCGCAGGCCGAGATTGAAACCCTGCGCGGCGACCGGGTGCAGCGTCTGCGCGGCGTTGCCGACGAACAGCACGCGCGGCGCCTGCAGCCGTTCGCTGAGCACGCGCTGCAGCGGATGCGCGATGCGCTTGCCGAGCACGTCGAAACTGCCGAGCCGCTCGCCGAACGCCGCTTCGGCGTGGGCGATGAAGACCTCGTCGCGCCAGCCCAGGCGCGGCTCGACCTCGGCCGCCGGCGTCGTCCACACCAGCGAACAGGTCGTCGCCTCGAGGCCGTCGCCGCCGTTCTTCGGCAGCAGCGCGATCGGTCCGTCCGGCGTGAAGCGCTCGTAGGCGCAGCCGCGATGCGGACGGCGCGTGCGCACGGCGGCGACGATCGCCGATTGCTCATAGTCGCGCCGTTCGCTGCCGATGCCGAGCAGCCCGCGCACCTGCGAGCCGGCGCCGTCGGCGGCGACCACCAGCTTCGCGCGCAGCACGCGTCCGTCGGCGAGCGTCAGCGCGACATCGTCGTTGCCGACCGCGAGGCCTCGCAGCCGTGCCGGACACAGCAGCGTCGTGCCGCCGAGGTCGAGCATGCGTTGCCACAGCGTCCCGCCGATCGCGCGCAGCGGCACGTTGTAGCCGAGCGCGTCGAGCCCCGCTTCGTCGGCCGTGAAGCGCGCGACGCCGAAACGGCCCTGCTCGGAGATGTGCGTCGACAGGATCGCGGCCGCGCTCGGCGCGAGCGCGTCCCAGACGCCGAGACCGGCGAAGATCTGCCGGCTCGCGTGATTGATGGCGATGCAGCGCTCGTCCCAGCCCGGCGCGCCGGCCGGCGGCGCGGCCGCCTCGATCAGCGCGACGCGACGACCGCTCGGCGCCAGGCCGACGGCGAGGCTGGCGCCGACCAGGCCGCCGCCGACGATCGCAACATCGAATGCCGCGTCGCTCACGAGATCACGCCGCCATCAGCTTTTCGATCTCGCCGACGTCCTTCGGCACGCCGCCGGTCAGCACCTGCGGGCCGTCGGCGGTGACGACGACGTCGTCCTCGATGCGGATGCCGATGCCCCACCACTTCTCGTCGACACCCTTGGTGCCGGGCGCGATGTAGAGGCCCGGCTCGACCGTCATCACCATGCCGGCCTCGAACTTGCGGTACGCGCCGTCGAGGCGGTAGCGACCGACGTCGTGCACGTCCATGCCGAGCCAGTGGCCGGTGCCGTGCATGTAGAACGCGCGCTGCTGGCCGGCCTTGATCAGTTCCTTGACCTTGCCTTTCAGCAGGCCGAGATCGACGAGGCCTTCAGTGAGGATGCGCGTCGCGACCTCGTGCGGCTTGCCGACCGATTCGCCGATCTCGAGCGTCTTGATCGCGGCCTTGTTCGCTTCGAGCACGATCTCGTAGACCGCGCGCTGCGCCTTGCCGAACCGGCCGCCGACCGGGAAGGTGCGCGTGATGTCGGCCGTGTAGCCGTCGAGTTCGCCGCCGGCGTCGATCAGCAGCAGATCGCCGTCGCGCAGCACGGCGCTGTTCTCGACGTAGTGCAGGATGCAGGCGTTCTCGCCGCCGCCGACGATGGAGCCGTAACCCGGCTGCATGCCGTGGCGCAGGAAGTGCGCCTCGATCTCGGCGCCGACCTGCCATTCGCGCTGGCCGGGCTTCGTCGCGCGCATCGCCAGCACGTGCGCCTCGGCGGTGATCGCGCAGGCGCGCGCCAGCACCTTGAGCTCGGCGGGCGACTTGAACAGGCGCATCTCGTGCAGGCTGGCTTCGAGCGCGACGAAGTCGGTCGGCGCCGCCGCGCCGCGCCGCGACACCTCGCGAATCTCGCGCACGCAGGCGGCGATCTTCGCGTCCCACGCCGCGTGCTCGCCCATCGTGTAGTGGACGCGCGCGCGACCGGCGAGCAGCGCGCCGAGCTGCTCCTCGAACGCGTCGATCGTGAACGCCTCGTCGGCGCCGTAGTCGCGCACCGCGCCTTGCGCGCCGGCGCGGCGGCCGTCCCAGATTTCGCGCGCCGGATCGCGGCCGCGCACGAACAGCACGAACTCCGCCTTGCGGCCGTCGACCTTGCGGCCCGGCACGAGCACCGCGACGGCGTCCGGCTCGGGAAAACCGGTCAGGTACGCAAAGTCGCTGTCCTGGCGGAATTTGTAATGCGTGTCGCGCGCGCGGACCACCTCGCGCGCCGACGGGATGATGGCGACGCCGCCGGCGCCGATGCGCTTCATCAGCCCGGCGCGGCGCCGCGCGTATTCCTTCCTGTCGAAAGCCATGGCTTTGTTTCGTGGGCTCTGTTTCGCGGACGCTGTTTCGTGAATGCTTCGCGGGTGAGGTTCAGTGCAGATGCTGGGACTCGGCCGGATCGAGCGTCGGCCGCGGATGCAATTCCATGTACAGCAGCTGCACGCCGACGCGCACGTACTCGACGAGTTCGGCGTAGGCCGTCTCCTCGATGTTCGGATCCTCCTCCTCGCCGACCGCGGCCTGCGTGAATTCGGTGAGATCATGGACGATCTCGCGCGCGTCTTCGGATAGCTTTTTCAGGTCGAGGCCCGGACGGCTGGCGAGGCCGTAAAGAAAGCCCTCGCACCACGCGACCAGCGCGCGCGTGCGCGGCACCAGCGCGACCTCGTCGTCCGGCAGCAGCAGCGCGAACACCATCCCGCTGTCCTGCAGCGCCTCGACCGTCTCGTCGCGCAGCGCGACGAAGGCGCGGCGCGCCTCGGCATCGTTCGGCACGGGCGCGTCGCCGGCCTCGATCAGGCGCATCAGGTCGATGTCGTCGGGCTTGACGAGGCACAGCGCGCCGCACAGCGCGCCGTGGTACTCGGCAGCATCGCCGCTGCGACCGACACGCGAGAGGGCATCGGACAATTGTTCGTAGGCAATGGAAACGGGCATCCGCGCATTATAGGCCTCGCGTCCCGCGGGCCGCCGCCGGGATTTCCCGCAGTGCGGGACGACGCGCGCGGCGATCGGTTTAAGATGCGCCGCCGCTGCCCGCCCATCAACCGGAGCTTCCCCATGGACGTTCGCGCCGCCGTCGCCTTCGAAGCCGGCCAGCCCCTCGCCGTCGAAACCGTGCAGCTCGACGGCCCGAAGGCCGGCGAAGTGCTCGTCGAGCTGAAGGCGACCGGCATCTGCCACACCGACAAGTACACGCTGTCCGGCGCCGATCCGGAAGGCCTGTTCCCGAGCATCCTCGGCCACGAGGGCGCCGGCGTCGTCGTCGAGGTCGGCCTTGGCGTGAAGTCGCTTCGGCGCGGCGACCACGTGATTCCGCTGTACACGCCGGAATGCCGCGAATGCAAGAGCTGCACCTCGCGCAAGACCAACCTCTGCACGGCGATCCGCGCCACGCAGGGCAAGGGCCTGATGCCGGACGGCACCTCGCGCTTCAGCTTTCAGGGCAGGCCCATCCACCACTACATGGGCTGCTCGACGTTCGCCAATTACACAGTGATGCCGGAGATCGCGCTGGCGAAGATCCGCGACGACGCGCCGTTCGACAAGGTCTGCTACATCGGCTGCGGCGTGACGACCGGCATCGGCGCCGTGCTGTTCACCGCCAAGGTCGAGGCCGGCGCCAACGTCGTCGTCTTCGGGCTCGGCGGCATCGGCCTCAACGTGATCCAGGGCGCCAAGATGGTCGGCGCCGACAAGATCATCGGCGTCGACGTCAACCCGGCGCGCGAGGCGATGGCGCGCCGGTTCGGCATGACGCATTTCGTCAACCCATCGGTGCTCGAGGGCGAGCTCGTCGCGCATCTCGTTGAGCTGACCGGCGGCGGCGCCGACTACAGCTTCGAATGCGTCGGCAACACCACGCTGATGCGCCAGGCGCTTGAATGCTGCCATCGCGGCTGGGGCGTCAGCACCATCATCGGCGTCGCCGCGGCCGGCCAGGAAATCGCGACGCGGCCGTTCCAGCTCGTCACCGGCCGGCGCTGGCAGGGTTCGGCCTTCGGCGGCGCGCGCGGCCGCACCGACGTACCGAAGATCGTCGACTGGTACATGGACAACAAGATCGCCATCGATCCGATGATCACGCACGTGCTGCCGCTGGAGCGCATCAACGAGGGTTTCGATCTGATGGCCCGCGGCGAGTCGATCCGCAGCGTGGTGGTCTACTGATGGCGACGCCGACCATCGAGACGCGCGGCGAGCACGCCTGCTTCGGCGGCGTGCAGGGCTTCTACTCGCATGCTTCGGCGCAGACCGGCACGACGATGAACTTCGCCGTCTTCCAGCCGCCGCAGGCGAAGAACGGCGCGGTGCCGGCGCTGTATTTCCTCGCCGGCCTGACCTGCACCGAAGAGACTTTCATGATCAAGGCCGGCGCGCAGCGGCGCGCCGCCGAGCTCGGCCTGATGCTCGTCGCCTGCGACACCAGCCCGCGCGGCATCGAGCTGCCGGGCGACCGCGAACACTGGGATTTCGGCGTCGGCGCCGGCTTCTACATCGACGCGACCGCCTCGCTGTGGGCCGCGCACTATCGCATGGGCTCGTACGTCAATCACGAGCTGCCGGATCTGGTCGAGGCGCACTTCCCGGCGCGGCGCGACGCACGCGGCATCTTCGGCCACTCGATGGGTGGCCACGGCGCGCTGGTCACGGCGCTGCGCCATCCGCAGCGCTGGCACTCGGCATCGGCGTTCGCGCCGATCAGCAACCCGATCGCCGTGCCCTGGGGCCGGAAGGCTTTCACCCATTATCTCGGCGGCGACACGGCCGGCTGGCAGCACTGGGACGCCAGCGTGCTGATGCGCACGCGCCCGCATCCGCGTGAAATCCTCGTCGACCAGGGCGAAGCCGATCAGTTCCTCGCCGGCCAGCTGCACCCACAGGCGCTCGAAGCGGCGGCTGCGGAATCAGGGCAAGCGCTACGCCTGCGCCGTCATGCCGGTTACGACCACAGCTACTGGTTCATCCAGAGCTTCGTCGCCGACCATCTCGCCTTCCACGCCGCGCAGCTGACGTTCTGACGCATGCGGGCTGAGCCGAAGTCATCGTCGATTTCCGCGAAGGAGGGAATGACGGGCTCGCTGGATGAACGGATGCGGGCGCAGCACGAGATCGACGACGCCGAGGCGAACGCCAGCTTGCCGGCGTCGATCAGTTCGAACGACGGGCCCTCCGCCCTATAATCCGCCGATGAACCCGCCCGATTTCGTCTCCGTGCTGCGCGGCTGCGCCCCGTATGTGCATGCGCACAACGGCCGCGTGTTCGTCATCGCCTTCGGCGGCGAGGCGGCCGAGCGCGCCGACTTCGACTCGCTGATCTACGACATCGCCCTGCTGCACAGCCTTGGCGTCAAGCTGATCCTCGTACACGGCATCCGCCCGCAGATCGACGCGATGTTGAAGGCCAAGGGCCTGACGCCGCAGTTCGTCGACAACGTGCGCGTCACCGACCGCGCCGCGCTCGACTGCGCGAAGGCGGCGGCCGGCACCGTGCGCCTGGACATCGAGGCGCGGCTGTCGACTTCGCTGGCCTCGACGCCGATGGGCGGCGCGCGCCTGCGCGTCGCCGGCGGCAACTGGATCACCGCGCGGCCGGTCGGCGTGCGCGGCGGCATCGACCACCAGTTCACCGGCGAGGTGCGCCGCGTCGACACCGGGACCATCGATCAGGTGCTCGCGCAGGATCGCATCGCCCTGCTCTCGCCGATCGGCTACTCGCCGACCGGCGAGACCTTCAACCTGCGCGCCGAGGATCTCGCCACCGCGGTCGCCGTGGCGATCGGCGCCGACAAGCTGGTGTTCGTCACGCCGACCGATCCCGGACAATGGGGTCTCGCGGATGGCACCGGCGACGCCGGCCAGCTGTCGTGGGCCGAGGGCGAGAAGTTGCTGGAGAGCGGAACGCTGACCGCCGTCGACCGCAGCTACCTGCAGGCCGCGCTCGCCGCGACCAAGGGCGGTGTCAAGCGCATCCATCTCGTCGGCCACGACGACGGCGCGCTGCTGCGCGAGCTGTACACGCGCGACGGCGTCGGCCTGATGCTGTACTCGGACGCCGACTACGAGGCGACGCGCGACGCGACGATCGAGGACGTCGGCGGCGTGCTCGCGCTGATCCAGCCGCTCGAGCAGCAGGGCGTGCTGGTGCCGCGCTCGCGAGAACAGCTCGAGCTCGACATCCAGCACTTCAACGTCATCGTCCGCGACGGCCTGGTCATCGCCTGCTGCGCGCTGTTCCCGTTCCCGCAGAACGGCATGGGCGAACTGGCCTGCGTCGCCGTGCATCCCGAGTACCGCCGCGCCGGCCGCGCCGCCGCCCTGCTCAAGCGCGTCGAGGCCGAGGCGCGCGCGCTGGGCCTGAAGAAGCTGTTCAGCCTGACGACGCACACGCCGCACTGGTTCATCGAGCACGGCTTCGGCAAGGCGTCGCCCGACGGGCTGCCGGCACAGAAGCAGCGCCTCTACAACTACCAGCGCAATTCGCTGGTGCTGGTCAAGGACCTGTAGTCGCCGTCCGCGCCGTTCGCCGGGCCGGCGCAATGCGCGTGCGCTTGATCTCAAGATCACAGGCGGGTGAAAGGAAAGGCACACCCGAGCGACATCAGCCGTGCCTGATGCGGGAAACGCCATGCAGCGGTTCTTCGGCACGGACGTAGCGAAGAGCAAGGTCTGGCGGCATGCATCCACCATCACCACATGCTGCCGCCGCGTTTGCGCCTACACCACGAAGAAGCCGTGCGTGCCATCGCGCGCGAGTTGCGCGACCAGTCCGAATTCCCAATCCAGATAGGCCTGCATGGCGCTCTCGGCGTTGTCGGTCCCTTCATAGGGACGACGATAACGATCGATGAGTGGCGACAGCGGCGCCGTCGCCACATCCGACAGCGGGCGCCCCGCCGCACGCCACGTCTCAGTGCCTCCCGCGAGGGCGAGCACCGGAATATTGACGAAAGCCTGCAGCTCCGGCGCCGCGAAGCGCGCCAGCAACCCGTCCGGGGACGTCAACACGTAGCGGCGCGCAATCGGCGCCGCCGCGAGATCCTCCGCCAGTCGCGCACGAATCGCGAATCGCGCGCCGGGCAGATGAGCCTTGCGATGGACGGCATGCGAGGCAAGGTCGACGACAACCGTCTGCGGATCGTCATGCAGCCACTGCGCGAGCTCCTCGGTACTCACGAGCTCGGTCGGCGGCGGCTCCGGCCTCGAGGGCACGAACTCACCACGCGCGGTGAACGCATCTGCCGGGACGCCATCGAGAACGTAGACCTCCCAGTTCATCTGCGCGAGCCAGGACGCCGTCATGTTGGCGCGCACGCCGTCGTCGTCGACCAGCACGAGCCGCGCGCCACGCACGGCGGCCGTATGGTCGGTTTCCTGGACCAGCTGCCCGCCCGGCGTCGAACGAAAGCCCTGCAAATGACCGCGCGCGAATTCTTCCGGCGTGCGGACATCGCAGCAATAAAGGGTGCGGTCGCCGGCCTGCAACCAGACATCGACCGTATGCGCATCGACACGCAGCACACCCGCGCGATCGGCGATCGCCCTGGCGCGCCGCGCGGCGTCGCGCGCGGCCGGTGCGCTGACTTCGCCGAAACGGCGCTGCGCGCCATGTTCGAGCGACTGACGGGCGAGCGTCCAGCCGATTGTTCCGTTGCGCAACGCGGCGACCGGATTCGGGATGCCGGCATTCACCAGCGACTGTGTGCCGATGATGCTGCGCGTGCGTCCCGCGCAATTGACGATGATCTTCGTACGCGGGTTCGTTACGAGATCGGCGATGCGATAAACCAGCTCGCCGCCCGGCACGCTCGTAGACCCCGGAATATTCATGGTCCGGTACTCATCGAAACGGCGCACGTCGACGACCACGACGTCGCCGTTCGCATCGAGCAGCGCCTGCACTTCCGCAGCGGACAGCGAGGGCGTATGGCGCTCGGCCTCGACCAGTTCGCCGAAAGCCTTGCTCGGCACGTTGACGTCACGGAACAGTTCGCCTCCGGCATCGCGCCAGCCCTGCAGGCCACCGGCGAGCAGATGCACGTTCGAGTAACCAAGCGCACGCAGCCGTCGCGCGGCAACGCTGGCCCATTGCTCGCCGTCGTCGTAGACGACGATCTCGACGTCACGGCGCGGCAGACGATCCCAGGCTTCGAGTTCGAGACGGCTCAGCGGCAGGTTCACCGCGAACAGCGGATGCTCCTGTGCATAGGGATCTTCCTCGCGGACATCGAGCAGCGCGATCTCGCGTCGCGCGAGCAGCGCCGCGCGAATCTCGGCGTAGCGGCGCTCGCCGATCGGCGATCCGGAAACAGTTGGAACGGCGGCTGTCATGACGATGCACCGGATAGTGAAGCCTGCGGCTGTGTATACCCTGAGACGAAGGGTTTGCGAATGCCGTCCGGGGTGAACACCGAGCGACGCACGGCGCCGATATCGGCGCCGTAGACATGAATGCTGATCGAGACGCGATCGTCGTAGGCATTGGCGACTTCGTGAATGTCGCCCACGCGCGGCGACACCGCTTCGACATCGCCGGGGCGCAGGCACTCCTGCTCGCCCTCAGGCCGCGGCTTGCCATCGGCGTCGAGCACGTAACGCTGCGAACGCTCGGCGCCGCGCAACATGCCGATCAGACCCCACACGGTGTGGTCGTGGATCGGCGTCCGCTGGCCTGGACCCCATACGAAACTGACGATCGAGAAGCGTCCCTCCGGATCGACGTACAGCGGGTACTGGCAGTAGCGGCTCGGGTCCGGCACGGCGTAGGCCGGCGGCAGCCAGTCATCGTCGCGGACCAACGCGCGCAGCAGTTCGCGCCCCTCGGCGAGGATCACCGCTTCGTCGGTGGTGCGCGACAACAGCGTCGCATAGCCGCGCACGACCGCGTGCAGGCGAGGCACGGCATCCGGCGTGATGATCGTTGCCATCTGGATTCCTCAATAGCCGCGGATGATGTCGACCGGGTGTTGCAGCGCGTCACCGCGCCGATAGCGCTGCAGGTTTTCGAGCAGGCGCGACAGCAGCGATTCGCGCGTTTCCGGCGTGTAGGCCGCGGTATGCGCGGAGACCTGCACGCGCGGATGGCGATAGAACGGATGGCCATCCGGCAGCGGCTCCGGATAGGTGACGTCCAGCGTGGCGCGCGACAGCCGCGATGCGTCGAGCGCGGCCAGCAGTGCGTCGTCGTCGATCAAGCGGCCACGCGCAAGGTTGATCAGATGCAGACCGGGCTTCGCGCGGGCCAGCAGATCGCCATTGACGATGCCCTGCGTCTGCGCCGTCAGCGGCAGGCCGAGCACAACATGATCGCTGCGCTCAAACAGTGTGCCGATGTCCTGCACGTCCTCGATGCCCGCGACATCGCTGGCGCGTCCATGGCGCCGCAAGGCGAGCACACGCATGTCGAGTGCAAGCGCCTTTTTTGCGAGCGCCTGCCCGATCGCACCGAAGCCGGCAAGGCCGAGCGTGCTGCCGGCGACGCTGCGCAGCGGCCGCGGGCGCCAATCCTGCGTCGCGTGGACCCACAGTTCGGGGAGGTCTTTGGCTGCGGAGAAAATCGCGGCGATCGCGAATTCGGCGAGCGCTTCACCGGAGACCTCGCGCGCCGCCGTGACCGTCGGCCCATCGAACAGCCATCGCGGATACTCGTCGATGCCTGCCGAAACGAGCTGCACCCACTTCAGCGAAAACGGCCAGCCGGGCGGCGCGCTCGATGCTGGCGGCGCACCGGGCGCACGGATCGGCCCGGTCAGCAGCACCTCGATGCCATCGGCAATCGCTTGTGGCGCCCCGAGCTTGACGGCCACGATCTCCAGCGCTGGCATGCGGCGCCGCAGTTCGTCGTTGATGTCGTCGCCGAGCTGGCTGGCAATCGTCAGGCTCACGCCGCACACCCCTGCTGCGCATCACGCCCCGGCTCGATGGAGCATCGGTTCATTCGAACAGATCCGGCTGCTCACGAACCATCAGATCCCATAGCGGCTGAAAACTGAACCAGCCGCCGATTTCGCCGTTGTATTGACGCGCGGTGTGCGACGCCACTTCGTGCGAGAGCGGGCGCACCTGCCCTGCCGCCTCGGCCAGCAACTGCGTGCGGGCGGCGTCCTCCAGTGCGATGAAGCGCCAGACGGCAGCCTCGACGCTGGCCCCGACCGTCAGGAATCCATGGTTGCGCAGGATGACGGCACTTTTGCTGCCCAGCGCCTGGGCAATGCGCTCACCCTCGCTGGTGTCGAGCACGACGCCGGTGAAATCGTCGAACAGCGCGTGGTCGCCATAGAACGCGCAGGCGTCCTGCGTCAGCGGATCGAGCAGCCGGCCCAGCGTCGACCATGCCTTGCCGTGTGTCGCGTGCGCGTGCGCTGCGGCGATGACATCCGGGCGCGCGCGATGCAGCTGCGAATGGATCGCAAACGCCGCACGATTGAGGATGCCTTCGCCTTCGACGATTTCGCCGCGGTCGTTGACAAGCAACAGGTCCGACACCCGGACGTGGCCGAAGTAGACACCGGCTGGATTGACCCAGAAGTGATCGTGGCGTTCGGGATCGCGCGCCGTGATATGGCCGGCGCCGCCGTAGTCGTACCCATAACGCGCGAACAAGCGAAACGCAGCAGCGAGTCGCTGCTTGCGGTGCAGGCGTTCGAGCGCGGGATCGGGGTCGGGCTGCGGCAGTTGCCAGCGCAGGCCGCCGTTTTCGCGCGGCAAGGCGTAGATCGACGGGCGGAATGCCTGGCGTGCGGCAGGCGCAGTTTGCAGTTCGGCGCGACTCATGTTCGGGCTTCAGGCAGAATGATCAAGCTGCGCGCGACCCGGCGGCAGCGACGCGGCGTGCGACAGCGTCGCGCACCAGTGGAATCAGCTCACGGCCGTACTGCAGTGCGTCCGGCAGCGGATCGAAGCCGCGGATCAGGAACGTCGTGACCCCGAGGTCGTAGTAAGCCATCAAGGCTTCGGCGACCTGTTCGGGCGTGCCGACCAGCGAAGTCGAATTGCCGGCGGCACCGGTGAGCTGCGCCATCTCGGTCCACAATCGCCGGTCAACGACCTTGCCCTGCTTTGCCGTGTCGAGCAGGCGCCGAGAGCCGGTGTTCTCGGGCTGTTGCGGACGGTTCCTGAAATACGGTGATTGCGCGACGAGGCTGCGTGCGGTTTCCAGCGTGCGTTGCGCCCGCTCCCAGGCAGCCTCCTCGGTCGGCGCGAGAATGGGCCGCAGCGAAAGGCTGAAGCGGATGTGCCGCTCGCGGCCGTAACGCGCCGCCGATCGGCGGACCCTGGCGATCGTCTCGCGCACCTGGTCCAGTGATTCGCCCCACAGGGCGTAAACGTCGGCATGCCGGCCGGCGACATCGATCGCGGCTTCCGACGCGCCCCCGAAGTAGATCGGCAGATGCGGCGCCTGCACGGGCTTCACCGCGGAGCGATGACCACGGACGCGATAGAACCGGCCATCGTGATCGAACGGCGCATCGTCCAGCCAGGCTTTCTTGACGATCTCGAGGTATTCGTCGGTGCGCGCATAGCGCTGGTCGTGATCAAGAAAATCGCCGTCGCGCTGCTGCTCGGCATCGTCGCTGCCACTGATGATGTGCACGGCCACGCGGCCCTCGCTGAGCTGATCGAGCGTGGCCAGCGTGCGCGCCGCGAGCGTCGGGGCAACAAAGCCCGGCCGATGCGCGATCAGCAGCTTGAGGCGCTGCGTCTGTGCGGCTGCGAAGCCGGCGACCTGCAACGCGTCCGGCATCACGCTGCCGTACGCGATCAGCGCGCGATCGAAGCCGGCGTATTCGTGCGCGCGGGCGACGGTCGCGATGTAGTGCCGATCGACGAAAGCGCCGCGCGGAGCGACGGCTTCGCTGGATTCCTGGGTGGAGATGAAACCGATGAATTCGACGGACATTGGAGACGGCTCCGGTTCGGATATCGCCGCGGGCGGCAATGAGGCAAAAGATCGGGCGCTACAGCACCCAGCGCAGGTTCTCGACGGCGTAGGGATCGTCGCGGCGCGCAGGCGGTCGCGGCGTCGTCTCGTCAGGCCCGGCCGGAATCGGTGCGCCATCGACCCCCAGCCTGCGCAGCAGATCGAGGCGCATGCGCTGGAACGCGCGCTGACTGTTGTCGCGGGGCCGCGGCAGATCGACATGCAGTTCGGTCTCGATGCGGCCGTCGGCGAGCACGAGCACGCGATCGGCGAGCAGCAGCGCCTCGTCGATGTCGTGCGTGACCAGCAGAACGGCCGGCCGATGCGCCTGCCACAGCGCGAGGATCAGGGCGTGCATGCGGATGCGCGTCAAGGCATCGAGCGCCGCGAACGGCTCGTCCAGCAGCATGAACTGCGGCTCGCGCACCAGCGCACGCGCCAGCGCGACACGCTGCGCCTCACCCCCGGACAGTGCAGACGGCCAGGCGTCGACACGATGTTCGAGTCCGACTTCGACCAGCGCCGCAAGCGCCCGCTCGCGACCGGCGCTGCGCAAGCCGAGCGTGACGTTGCGCCATGCTCTCTGCCACGGCATCAGGCGCGGCTCCTGAAACACCACCGCGCGTGCGTCCGGCACCTGGACGCGACCTTCCTGGACCGGGTCGATGCCGGCGAGTGTGCGCAACAGGGTCGTCTTGCCCGAGCCGCTGCGGCCGAGCAGCGCCACGAACTCGCCGGGCGCAAGCCGCAGATCGAGACGGTCGAGGACGGCGCGCGAACCGAAGCGACGAACCAGCTGATCGACGACGACGACCGGCGTCGCGCTGGCTGGCACCTGCGCTGGCACAGCGTCACGCGTCGGGATCACGGGCCTCAGCGGCAACTGGGATGTGTAGGGAATGGCGCTCATGCTCAGGCCCGCAGGAAGCTCGGCCGCCAGGCCAAGGCATATCGTTCGACGAGCCGGACCAGCAGATCCGTGCCGAAGCCGAGCAGGCTGTAAACCAGCAGGCAGACGACGATGATGTCGGTACGCAGAAAGTCGCGGGCGGAATTCACGAGATAGCCGATGCCGGCCGTGGCATTGATCTGCTCGACGACGACGAGGCACAGCCAGGCGATCCCCAGCGAATAACGCAGGCCGAGCAACAGCGACGGCAGCGCGCCCGGCAGGATCACCGTGCGGATCAGCTCGAAGCGACTCAGACCGAAGCTGGTGCCGGCCTCGATCAGTCGCGCATCGATGCCACGAATGCCGCTGTACAGCGTCAGGTAGATCGGAAATACCGTACCGAACGCGATCAATGCGACCTTGGTGAGTTCGCCGATGCCGAACCAGACGATGAACAGCGGCACCAGTGCGAGGAACGGCAACGTGCGCAGCATCTGGACTGGCGCATCGATCGCCAACTCGCCGCGTACCGACAAGCCGGCGATCAATGCCAGCGCGGTGCCGAGCGTCAGCGAGATCGTCATGCCCTTCAGCACACGCAACAGCGAGATCAAAAGGTTCTGCGCCAGCTCGCCGCTCGCAAGCATGTGCCAGAACGTCGCACCGATTGAAGTGGGTGCCGCGATGATCTGCGGAGGAATGACGCCCGTGCGGCAGAGCAGCTCCCAGGCGAGCAACAGCAGCAACGGCGAGATCAGGCGTTGCGTGAAAGCGAAGTGCTGACTGTGGATGCCCCGCGACGAGGGTGCCGCCCGGCTCGCGGCGAGCACTGCGTCGCCCCCTGCGGCGGCTCTTATGCTCCGTGGCATATAAGTAAATTCCCAAAAAATATCAATAACTTATCTTGTCAAACAGACTAGGGATACGGTCTCATGTCGTCAAATGCATATTTCTGATTTTCGAAATAAAGATTTGACATGAAGATCGATGATCTCCGCGCCTTCGTCGCCGTCGTGCGCCGACAATCAGTCGGCAAGGCCGCGGATGCCCTGCACATCACGCAGCCGGCGCTGACGCGGCGCGTGCAGAACTTCGAGGAAGCACTGGGCGTCGAGTTGCTCGACCGGAGCACCAAGCCGCCCAAGCCTTCCGAAGTCGGCCGCCGCGTCTACGAGCAGTGCATGGCGGTGCTACGCGAACTCGAGGCGCTGAAGAAGCTCGTCGGAGACGACGCCGATCCGGCGGGCGAGCTGCGTCTCGGCGTGACGCAGGTCATCGGTGACTTCGCAATGGCCGATACCATCCAGCGCCTCAAGGAACGCTTTCCACGGCTGCGCTCGCAGTTCTCGACAGACCGCAGCAGCGGTCTGATCCAGAAACTGCTGAACGGCGAACTCGACGCCGCGGCGGTGCTGATGCCGGCACGGATGACGTTCCCGGACCGCTTGATCAGCCGCGTTCTGCTCGGACTCGACATGGTGGCCGTCGCCCGCGCCGGAGACTTCGGCAAGCAGGCGCTGAGCCTGCACGATGTCTGTGAGCGCGGCTGGATTCTCAACCCCGAGGGTTGCGGCTTTCGCACCCGCCTGCAGCAGGCTTTGGCAGCCGCCGGCCTGCCGATGATCGTCAACCTCGACACTTTCGGTACGCAGTTGCAGCTGGGCCTCGTCAGCCGCGGGCTGGGCATCGGCCTCGTTCCACGCCCGCTGCTCGATGCCAGCCCGCATCGCGATGAGCTGGTCGTGCTCGAACTCGGCGACTTCAAGCTCAATATCCAGCTCTTGCTCATCCACATCGACAAGCTCGGGCAGCTCGAAGGTGCGGTGACCGACTTCGGCGAAGCGGTGACGGAGAACCTGCAACGTCTCAGTGAAGGCGCGACACACCAGACCCGGTGATGGCCCGCAATGGCGAATCCGCCGCCGAGGACCACGGACCATCCGCCTACGCCACCTTTTCGACAAGCCCCGGTTGTTGCGCCGGATTGTGCACGGCCGGCAAGCCCAGATTGCCGCGCAGCGTCGTCGCTTCGTATTCGGTGCGGAACACGCCGCGTGCCTGCAGAACCGGCACGACCTTTTGCGTGAAGCGGCGGAATTGCTCCGGATGGCCAATGTGCAGATTGATGCCGTCGAACGCACGCGCCTCGAACCAGCGGATGACTTCGCCGGCGACGGTCTCCGGACTGCCGACGAACGGACTCGGCCGCAGTTTCGTCAGCGCCTTCACGGTCTGTCGCAAGGTATAGCCATTGGCGACCGCCAGATCCGTCACGCGCTTGGACTGCGTGAAGAAGCTCCTCTTCGCATGCTGCAGGGCCTCAACCGGGAAAGGAGCGTCGAGATCGTACTGGCGGAAGTCGTGCCAGCCGAAGGAGCGCCCGAATTCGGCCAGCGCCTGATCGAAACTCTGGTCGACCTCATGATAGTGACGCTCAAGCTCGCGAGCTTCGGCATCCGTATCGGCGATGCAGACCGTGACCCCGGGCATGATGCGGATGTGATCGGGATTGCGGCCGATCCTGGCCGCACGCCGCTTGATGTCCTCGTAGAACGCCTGTCCCTGTTCGATCGTCGGGGCGTGCGTGAACACACCATCGGCGATCGCCGCGCCGAGATCGCGGCCCTGCTCGGAATCGCCAGCCTGGAAAATCACCGGCTCGCCCTGTGGCGAGCGCTCGATATTGAGTGGCCCCACGACCGAGAAGAAACGACCCTTGTGGTGCAGCGGCTGCAGCCGGCTCTTGTTGAGAAACACGCCGGTCTTGCGGTCACGCGGAAACGCACCGTCCTGGTAGGACTTCCACAAACCCTGTACGACACGGACGTGCTCCAGGCCGCGCGCATAGCGGGTGTCGTAATCGTAGTGCTCGTCCTTGCTGTAGTTGCCGGCCGTGCCGGCGTCGCCGCTGGTCACGACATTCCAGCCGGCGCGGCCGCGGCTGATCAGGTCCAGCGACGCAAAGCGCCGCGCCAGATTGAACGGTTCGTTGTACGAGGTCGTGGCCGTTGCCACCAGACCGATGTTGCGCGTCGACACCGCCAGTGCCGACAGCAGCGTCAGGGGTTCGAGACGGTTGAGATAATGCGGCGGAGAATCCTCGGTAATGAACTGGCTGTCGACAATGAATACGAAGTCGAGCTTGGCCGCCTCCGCCTGACGGGCAATGTCGATGTACCAATCGATGTTGACGCTGGCATCGGCCGGCAAGGCCTCGTCGCGCCAGATATTGCTGTGGCCGGGCCCGCCGGCGCCGGTTGGAATCACTCCGATCTTCAATTGGCGCGTCTTGCTCATTGCGGATTCTCCTGATGTCCAGTGCCCTGCTTTGCGGACGGCCCTGACGGACGGGGTTAAATGTTGTGGAAGCTGCGATCGAACGCCGAGGCAACGTCGACGCCGCGATCGAGAAGGCCGGCGTCGACGAACAGATCGGCAATACCCTGCTCATCGGCGATCACGCGATCATCGACCGGCACGCTCACCATCACGGAACGCTGCGTGTAGCGCTGCGCCACTTGCAGCGGCATGCCGGTTTCCTTCGAGAACACTGCGGCGTAGCGATCGCGGTTCTGCTCGGCCCACTGGCGCGCCTTCGCCAGCCGCGCGATGAAGTCTTCCAGCTGGCCGCGCCGCTCGGCGATCACCGGCGGCCGGCTGAACACGAACGCGAGGCCCGGCGCCAGGCCACGTTCGACCGGCAGGATGCGCATGCCGTTCAGAAGCTCGCCGGCCGCAGCGTACGGATCCCAAATCGACCAGGCGTCGACGGCACCGTTCAGCAGCGCAGCCTGGCCATCGTTCGGTGCCAGGAACGCGAACTGCACCGCATCCAGCGGCAGGTTCCGGGAGCGCAGCCAGGCCAGAATCAGATGCTGGCCGATCGAACCCCGCGGCGTCGCAATGCGCTTGCCGACCAGATCCTGGAGTTCGTGAATGTCGGAGTCACCGCGCACCATCACCGTCGTCGCGGGGCCCGTCGTGCGCACCGCGCCGATCGCCTTGATGTCGGCTCCCGAGCCGACCACGAACACGAAGGGCGCATCACCGCCGATCCCGACATCGATCGCGCCGGCACGCAGCGCCTCAAGCAGCGGCGCGGCGTTCTGGAACTGCGTCCATTCGACGGGATAGTCGATCCCGTCGATCTGGCCGGAAGCCTCGAGCAGGGTCTTCATCCCGCCCTTCTGATCACCAATCACTAGCTTGGCCTTGGCCGGCGTGCGTGAGCACGCCGCCGCAAGCAGGCCGAAGCCGAGCATTTGCAGCGTGGCACGCCGTGTCAGGCCAGCCGGACGAGCGATATCGGAAACCGTCATTGCCATTTCCCGTTGTTCAGAAGTTCGCGCGCAATGCGATGCCGTATGTGCGCGGTTCGCCAACTGCGACCTGGGTGACGCCGAAGCTGCTGTTGACGACGGCCGTGTTGAGGTAATCCCGGTCCAGCAGATTGCGTCCCCACAGCATCACATCCCAGCCCTCGACGCTGCGCAAGCCCAGATGAGCGCCGACCAGTGCGTTGGTGCCGACGCGGCTATACGGATCGTCGTTGACCGCCGAATAGAACGAGGAGCGATAGGTCAGATCTCCACCGACATAGACCTCACCACGCTCGAATGCCGGCAGCGCGTATTCGGACGTCAGGGCTCCGGCCCACTTCGATGTGCCGGACAGCGGCTGGCCCGAGATGTCGCACGAGGTCTGGTCGGACTTCAGGAACGGGCAGATCGCGTTCTTGTAGCTGCGATATTCGGCATCGTCGTAGGCGCCGGACAGCGTGATGCTGAGGTGCGTCAGCGGCTGGGCTCGCAGATCGGCCTCGACGCCGCGGCTGCGCACCTTGCCGGCACTGCCGATGTACGCGGTTCGGGTCGAGAGATCGTAAAGATTGGCCTGATAGTCGCTGTCTTCGGTCCAGAACAGCGCCGTGTTGAATTCCAGACGGCGTCCCCAGGCGCTGCTCTTCAGCCCGAGCTCGTACGCATCGACCTTCTCCGGGTCGACGAGCACGTTGATGCCGCTGCTGCGCCGCACGAGATTGATGCCCGCCGATTTGTAGCCGCGCGAATAGCTGGCGTAACCATGGACGTTATCGGCGAATGCATGGCTGAGACTGAGTTGCCCGGACAGATTGCCCTTCGACCATTGGGTCTCGTAGTCGTCACCGGACGGCGCATACGCGTCCCGGTAAGCCTGGGCGGTGGACTGCCAATCGTCGGGAAGATCCGAAATCGAAGCAACGTCACCGCGCTGTTCGGCCGAGTAACTGCCAAGCTTGCGCTCGTACGTGTAGCGCAGGCCGCCGATCACGTCCCAGCTTGGCGCCACATGCCAGGTGCCCTGCCCGTAGGCCGCGTAGCTGTATGTCTGCGGAACGACCAGCGAATAGGCGCTGAGACCGTCGAACAAGGCGTCCGGAGCAGTCGAACCGAGGTACCATTTCGCCGCATCGCTGCCGTACACGACATTCTGATCATCGTGGGCGCGTTGCCAGAAGAAATACAGGCCGCCGGTGTATTCGACGGCACGGCCTTCCGGCGACGTCAGGCGCAGTTCCTCGCTGACCTGCCGCTGGTGCGTGCGCACGACGGCAGCCTTCATGATGTCGGCGCCGAACTGGTCGCCGTCCCAATGTGGCAGCCAGTCCCAGCTGCGCCAGGCAGTGATCGACTTCAGCGCGAATTCGCCAAGCTGCGCGTCGGTCTGCAAGCTCACGCCACCGCTGGGCATGCGATCGAACTGAGATCGGTTGATGTCGGTGCGGCGCGCATACGGATCGACGGTGATCGGGTCATAGCTCACATCCTCCGCATGCTCGTAGAAGCCCGTGACAGTCGTACCGCTCGCCAGCGTCGTCGGCAGCACCCGGCCGAGCAGGTAAAAGCCCATGTCGCCGTACTGGATACTGTAGTCGGCGATCAGACGTGCCGAGAATGCATCGGACGGCCGATACAACAGATCGATTTTCGCAGCACCGTTATTGAGATCGTCCCAGTCCTTGTTGAAGTAGACATTGCGGACGATGCCATCGCGCTGCGTGCCGACGACGCTGAAACGCGCCGCCAGATCGCCGCTCAGCGCACCCGACACCGATCCGCGGAGCTGGTGATAGTCGTAGTTTCCGAACGTGCCTTCGACGGAAGCCTCCGGCGTGAACGACGGCGCGCGCGTATGCACGTCGATCGCACCGGCCACCGTGTTCTTGCCGAACAGCGTGCCCTGCGGCCCGCGCAGAACCTGCACGTCGGCAACATCCAGCATGTCCGTGATCAAGGTTCCCGTCCGCGGCCGGTAAACACCATCGATATACAGCCCGACCCCCTGTTCGAGACCGTCGTTGGTGCCACCTGCATTGGTTCCCAACCCACGAATCGTCAGCGTCTGATTGCGGCCGCTGTATCCCTGAATCTGCAGGCTCGGAAACAGCGACTGGATCTGCTTGATGTTGGCAGCGCCGCCAATCGCCTCCAACTGGTCGGCGGAAACCGAGGAAAGCGCGATAGGCACGGCCTGCGCATCTTCGTGCCGGTTGCGCGCCGTCACGACGACTTCGCTGACGCCATCGGCACTGTCGTCAGCACCTGCATCCGCATCGGGTTGCGCGGCGCTGGCCAATTCCGTCGCATCGATCGCCGTCGGCGTGGCGTCTGCCCCGATTCCATCGGTACCGCTGGCGGATGCCACCCCGAACGGCGTTGCGGCAACCAAGGCCGCCACACCAACGATACGCGTCGTGAAAAAGCGTTTTTCACCACAAGAGCATAGCTGTTTCATTTCTTGATGACTCGGCTGGAAATGGCATGAACGATCAATCGCCGAGTCCCAGAAAAATCAGCGTCGACCATGGAATTTGGCAATGCTGATCGATTGAGATTTATTGGTAAAAGACATATTTAAAATATCTAAATTTCAATCACAGGCATAATCTTTATGCGGTGTTTTTCCTTTGAAACAGACAGGCACGTCTCGTCGTCGCGTCACTTTTTTGCAACGCGAAATCTTCTGAAATGTTTGGCAATGACGGCGTCGCATCAAGCGACTCCGGAACCCTCAATATCAAACGGCGAAGAACGCGATACGCAGAGAGACCGAAACGCGTGCGCAAGAAGCGCGATCAGCTTTGGCCGATGCCTCTCGCTGCGGCAATGATGTCGCTGGCTTCAGTACGCACCATCCAGTCGGGCTGCACATCGACGAAACGCACGATGCCTTGCCGATCGACGATCAAGGTCGTCGGCATCGGCAGCTCCCAGGTATCTGTGCCGGTGATCTGGCGATAATCGGTTCCCTTCGCGAGCGCCTGCTGCTGCGTCGCCGCGTTGGCAGTGAACAGGATGCCGAGCTGCCGGCCCACGGCGTTGCCGACGTCCGACACGACAGGGAACTGCAGCGCGTGGCGCCGTTTGATCTCGACGAGTGCCGCCGGAATCTGCGGACTGACCGCGATCAGCGCAATGCCGAGCTCGCGCAGCGCCGGCAGCAGCTGGCGCTGGTAATACGGCAGCGTCAAGTTACAGACCGGGCAGCCGGCAAAGCGGAAGAACACCAGCACGATAGAGCCGTTCTCAAGCAAGACCTCGATATCGACTGTTCCTCCGTCAACCTCGGGCAGCACGAAGCGTGGCACGCGGTCTCCGACCTTGACGAATCCGGATCGGTCCGATTGCGTCGTCAATTCGTGGCGCTGCTCGACGTAGATGCGAAAAGCCTCTGCTTCCATTGTTTGCACACGCTCGGCATGCAAGGCATCGAGCGTCCGGCGAATGGATTCGGAGGCGGCACCGCCATCCGTAACGGCTGGCGCAAGCAAGGCAGACATGAGAAGAATCCGTAAGGAATATGAAGCAGCGGAAAGCCGCGTTATGCAGCAGCAGTCAGCAGCGCATGCCGGCCACGCGGCAGCGCGTGCTCGACGGCCAATTCGATGCGGGCATGCAGCGGCGGCAGATGCGCGAAGACTATAAAGCGCTCCGTCTCGCCGCTCTAATGCATTGTTCTGATGTTCTTCATGCAAGACGCTCCAGGCTGCGGCGACTTATTCAGACCTTCCTCAGATGTTTGATCCAAGATTTGATGGTGCACTTCTTCCCTTGCCTGGAGGGATGCACTATGGGACAGGTTTTACACCGCAGCGCCACAATGGCAGAGGCAGTCGGTCGAACGACACAACATCTCATCCACGCTTTAAGCTCATCTCACCGATTTTGTGACCGCTTACAACTTCCGCCGGCGCCTCAAAACTTTGCGCGGCCTGACGCCCCACGAACTCATCTGCAAATGCCGGATTCTAGAACCCGAACGATTCAGGCTCCATCCAATCCATCAAATGCCGGGACTGAACATCTGAGATACCCTCACCCCCTGCCCCTCTCCCGGAGGGAGAGGGGTTCGCTTTGGGGTGCGATGCCCCGTTCAGGACTGCGTCGCGGAATAAGCGAGCGTCGCCGTGGCCGTGTAGCCTGCACTGATGCTGCCCGAGAAGCTCGGCGTCTCCAGGGTGATTTGCGCGTCGGTGTTGTCGCCGAAGACGTTGTCGGACTCGAGCGTGACCTGGGAAAAGTTGGCCGTGCTGCCGCTGTACAGGCTGGAGCCGCTGTACACCGTATCGCAGATGTCTTCCGGCATGCATAGCTGCGTGGTGCGCAGCAAGCCGCTGTTTCTGCTCGTCGGATGCGTGCTGGTGGCGTCGTAGATCTCGATGTGGATATGTGGCCAGCGGCCGCTGTAGCAGGCGGGGAAATAGGTGATGAACGTCACCTGGCCGTTGCTGTCCGTCTGTTGCACGCCGCGCAGATAGTTTTCGCTGGTGATGCCGCTGGAATAGAGCGAATAGTTACCGGAATGGTTGCAGTGCCAGATGTAAATCCAGTAGCCCTCCATGGGCGCGCAGTCATTATCGTAGTCGGCCAGTGTGAGCGTGAGTTCCAGGTACACGCCCGTCGCATCCGTGCCGGTCGTGCCGGAAGCCGAGACGCTGGTGCGGATGTCGCTGCGCACGATCTCGTCGCCGTACGCGCTCAAGGCGTTGGTGGATGTCGTGCCGTCGGCCGGATACGGGCCCTGGGTCTCCTCCGGATCGTAGGTGGTGCAACTGGCGGTATCGTCGCTGCTGGAGCTCGAATCCGAGCTGGAAGACGACGACGGACTGTCTTCCGCGGACGATCCGCCGCCACAGGCGACGAGCGCCAGTGCGCCGAGCGTGCCGCCGATCGTCGCCAGCGCGGCGCGGCGATCCAGAGGCTTATCCGTGAAAGGTACTTTGTCCATGTCCATATGGCAGACCTCGGCTGATAGTGGGGTTTGGCTCCCGCACCATAATGAACGGCCGGGAAGAATGCATCGCCTCGTTACAATCGCAAACCTTTTGGCGGGAAACCACCCCGCATCCGCATGGCCCGATGAACAACGAAGACTGGAAACAACGCTCCCTCGCCCATGTCTGGCACCCCTGCACGCAGATGCGCGACCACACCGGCGAGCCGCCGGAAATGCCGATGATCCCGGTCGCGCGCGCCGAGGGCGCGTGGCTCGAGGATTTCGACGGCAAGCGCTATCTCGACGCGGTCAGCTCGTGGTGGACCAATATCTTCGGCCATCGCCATCCGGCCATCGTCGAAGCGCTCAAGAGCCAGCTTGACGAGCTTGACCATGTCATGCTCGCCGGATTCACGCACGCGCCAGTCGTCGAACTGTCGGAGCGTCTGATCCGCCTCGCCCCGCCCGGCCTGAACCGCTGCTTTTACGCCGACAACGGCTCGTCGGCCGTCGAGGTCGCGCTGAAGATGAGCTTCCACTACTGGCGCAACGCCGGCCGGCCGGAGAAGACGCGCTTCATCGCGCTCGACAACAGCTATCACGGCGAAACGCTCGGCGCGCTCGCGGTCGGCGGGCCGAGCATGTATCGCGATACCTACGCGCCGCTGCTGCTGCAGCCGATCCACGTGCCCTCGCCCGACTGTTACGAACGCGGCGCCGGCGAGAGCTGGGAGGACTACACGCGCCGCCAGTTCTGGCACATGGAGCAGGCCCTCGAGCGGCATGCCGATGAAGTCTGCGCGGTAATCGTCGAACCGCTGATCCAGTGCGCCGGCGGCATGCGCATGTACCACCCGCTGTATCTCACCCTGCTGCGCGAGGCCTGCGACCGCCACGGCGTGCACCTGATCGCCGACGAGATCGCCGTCGGCTTCGGGCGTACGGGTCGCATGTGGGCCTGCGACTGGGCGCCGCCGCCGCGGCACGACGAGGACGCGCAGCCCGGCATCACGCCGGACTTCATGTGCCTGTCGAAAGGTCTCACCGGCGGCACCATGCCGCTCGCCGTCACGCTGACGCGCGAGTCGATCTACGAAGCCTTCTGGGCCGAATACCGCGAAGGCAAGGCCTTCCTGCATTCGCACTCGTACACCGGCAACCCGCTCGCCTGCCGCGCCGCGCTGGCGACGCTGGACCTGTTCGAGGAGACCCGGGCGCTGGCGACCAACCGCCTGCTCTCGCAGCTGATCTGGGCGCAAACCGCCGAGCTGCGCCAGCTACCGCATGTCGCCGAGGTGCGCCAGCAGGGCATGGTGCTGGCGATCGAGATGGCCAGGAACATTCGCACCAAGGAGCCGTTCCCCAGCGAGGAACGGCGCGGCCTGCGCGTCTACAACCACGCGCTCGAGCAGGGCGTGCTGCTGCGCCCGCTCGGCAACGTCATCTACTTCATGCCGCCGTACGTCGTCACGCCGCAGGAGGTCGAGCAGATGTGCCGCGTCGCCACCGAAGGCATCCGCCGCGCGGTGCGCGACTGAAATCCGCCGGGCACGCGACGCGCCTCAAGCGTCGACCGCCGCCATCATCGCTTCCGGATAGCGGGTCCCGGCCGCGGCGCCGGCCGGGAACACGGCGTCGAGCGCGGCGCGGTCCTCGACGCTCAGCTGCACGGCCAGCGCGCCGATGTTCTCGTCGAGATACTTGCGGCGCTTGGTGCCGGGAATCGGCACGACGTCGTCGCCCTGCGCGAGCACCCAGGCCAGCGCCAGCTGCGCCGGCGTGCCGCCGCGCGCCTTGGCGAGCGCCACGACTTTCGCGACGAGCTCGAGATTGCGCGCGAAGTTCTCGCCCTGGAAGCGCGGGCTGTGGCGGCGGTAGTCGTCGGCGTCGAAATCGTCCGGCGACTTGAACGCGCCGGACAGGAAGCCGCGGCCGAGCGGACTGTACGGCACCAGCGTCACACCGAGATGGCGGCACATGGCCAGCACGCCATTGTCCTCGACGTCGCGCGTCCACAGCGAGTACTCGCTCTGCAGCGCGGCGATCGGATGGACCTTGTGCGCGCGTTCGAGCGTCGCCGCCGAGGCCTCGGACAGGCCGAGATAGCGGACCTTGCCGGCGCGCACCAGATCGGCCATCGCGCCGACGGTATCCTCGATCGGCACCGTGCGGTCGACGCGGTGCTGGTAGTACAGGTCGATGTGCTCGACGCCGAGCCGCCGCAGGCTGGCGTCGACGCATTGCCGGACGTATTCCGGCCGGCCGTTGACGCCGCGCAGATTCGGCTGGCCCGGATCGCGGACGATGCCGAACTTGGTGGCGAGAAAGACCTCGTCGCGGCGCCCGGCGATCGCCTTGCCGACGAGGCGCTCGTTGGCGTGCGGGCCGTAGACGTCGGCCGTATCGAGGAAATTGATACCGCGATCGAGCGCACGCGCGATCGTCGCCAGCGATTCGGCTTCGTCGCGCTCGCCGTAGAAGTCGGACATGCCCATGCAGCCAAGGCCGATCGCCGATACGAGCGGGCCGTCGCGGCCGATGCGGCGCCGGGCCGGGATCGTCATCATGGAGAATTCCTCTGAGCTTCGGGGGACACCGCCAGTTTAAGGCCGCCGCCGGCGCCGGCATTAGCGGAATGCTGGCCGATGCTTGCCCGATCCTCCGCGCGGGCCGGCCGCCCGTGCCCGCGCGCGTATAGTGAAATCCAGGCCTCACTCCCGGAAAACCACGATGACGACGGTCCTTGCCGCCTCCGACGACGCCGATCCGCTCGCCGCGCCGCGCGCCGAGCTCGCCGACCGCATTGCCCGATTGACGCCGGCCGACGGCATGCACGACACCGCGATCGCACCGTTGCAGCTGCTGCGCGCCAGCTCGAAGACGCAGTGCAAGCCGTCGATCTACGACCCGGCGATCTGCGTCGTCGCGCAGGGCCGCAAGCACGCGCTGCTCGACGGCGAGCGCTTCGTCTACGACCCGCTGCACTACCTCGTCGTCTCGGTGACGCTGCCGGTCGTCGGCCAGATCATCGAGGCGTCCGCGGACAAGCCCTACCTGTGCCTGCGCCTGTCGGTCGATCCACGCGACATCGGTTCGTTGATGCTCGAGACCGACCCGCGCGCCGCGGCCGGCGCCGGCATCGACCGCGGCCTGTTCTCGGCGCGCACGACGGCACCGCTGCTCGACGCCGTACTGCGCCTGATGCGCCTGCTCGACACGCCGCAGGACGCGCCGGTGCTGGCACCGCTGGCGATCCGCGAAATCCACTACCGCGTGCTGGTCGGCGAGCTGGGCCACCGCCTGCGCGAGCTGGCGACGGCCGACAGCCGCGCCGACCGCATCCACCGCGCGATCCGCGTGCTGCGTACGCGCTATCAGGAGACGCTGCGCATCGACGATCTCGCCGACGCCGCGTGCATGAGCGCGTCCGCCCTGCACCATCACTTCAAGGCCGTCACCGCGATGTCGCCGCTGCAATACCAGAAGCAGCTGCGCCTGCACGAGGCGCGCCGCCTGATGCTGTCGCTGGGCCTGGAAGCGAACGCCGCCGCGCACCGCGTCGGCTACGAAAGCCCGTCGCAGTTCAGCCGCGAGTACAAGCGCCTGTTCGGCGCGCCGCCGAAGCAGGAGATCGAACGGCTGCGCGGCGGCAGCGAGCTGGCGGCTTAGGCATAGCATCGCGGGCGCAGCCCGGTCCACCGAGGCACTCGGGGCGAACGGTCCGGCGGACTAACGCGGCGCGCGCAGGTAGCGGTTCTCGCGCAGCGGCGAGCGCAGCAGCCGCAGCGGCGCGGCGCCGGCGCGCTTGGCGGTGGCCGGGCAGCTGCCGCCGCCGCTCAGGCTCAGCGCGGCGGCGAACAGGGCCTCGTCGGCATCGCCGAGCGCGTGCGTGAAATCGTCGGCGACCGCGCAGTCCGGATCGAAGCCGTCGGCGTAGTCGCCGAAGCCCTTGGCGTTGACGCCGGCGAACTCGATCGCGAAGTACGACAGGCCGCAGTTGTCCTGCGCGAAGAAACCGTACGGCTTGCCGCAGCTGGTGTCGCCGATCAACACCACGTCGACGTCGACGCCGCGCAGGCCGTTGATGATCGCCTCGCTCGCCGAGCAGGTACCCGGGCCGATCAGCACGTAGACGCGCGAGAGGCCGAGCTGCGGCAGGCTCGTGCCGCTGGGCACGGACGCGTCGATGCCCTGCGAGCTGTCGTGGAACGGCGTGATCGTGAACGAGGTGTCCGCCGCCAGCGGATTCTTGTCGTTGAAGCTGAGCCGTTCGAAGGTCTTGCCCGAGGTCTGCGCCGAGCCGGCGATCATGTACGCCAGCTCGCTGGCGATGTCGAGATAGCCGCCGCCGTTGTAGCGGATGTCGAGCACGAGATCGCTGATGCCGTCCGCCTGGAGCTGGTCGATGGCGTCGATCAGCTCGCCTTCCGCGGTCGCGATGTGGTCGTTGAACAGTAGATAGCCGACCTTGCCGTCGGCCGTCGTCACGCTGTGCACGTTCTGCACCGGTGTCGACGTCACCTCGTCGGCGGTCAGCGTCACCGCACGGTCGCTGCTCGCGCCGAGATCGCGCAGCGTGAAGCTGTGCGCTTCGCCGGCCTCGCCCGGGTTGAGGCCCGCATTGAGCGTGTCGACGCCAGCCTGCGTGTTCACGTCGATGTCGACGCCGTCGATCGCCTCGATGATCGCGCCGCGCGCGATGCCGGCGTCGTCCGCCGGCGTGTCGGGGGCGGTGTAGGCGATGCGCACGTCGCGCGGCGGCGTCGCCGCCAGCACCGCGAACTGCATGCCGTAGCCGACCGTCACGCCGCCCTGCGACAGCGCCTCCCAGTCGGCGGTCGGATAGGTGAAGCTGAACGGATCCTCGTACTTGCCGGACGCGGTGATCACCGGCGTCAGCAGCGCGGTGAAATAGCCGTCGAGCGCCGCGAACACCGAGCCGTAGCCAGCGACGTCGTACGGCCGCGCATCGACGCCGGGCACTTCGTCGTACCAGAGATAGACCTCGTCCATGTAGGTCCGCAGCCAGTATTTCTCGTCGTCGAGCGCGCCGCTGACATCGGGATACGCCTCGCCGGTGTACGGATCGGTGCCGCTGCGCGGCTGCGCGCAGCTTGCGGCGAGCGGATCGGATGCCGCGGTGCGCTGCTCCCACAGCGTCATGCCCGAAGTGTCGCCGGCCTCCGCCGGCTCGATGACGCCATCGTCGGCGGCGGCATTGCCTCCACCTTCACCGCCGCCGCAGCCGTACAGAGGCAGCGCGGCGATGGCCGCGATCGCGAAAAACGGAATCCGGCCGGGCCGGCGCGCTTCTTTCCCTGATGGCATGGACGTGTCCCTGAACACTCGCGATCGAGTGTCGTCCGCCACAGGGCGCCCGGCAAGACCGGATGTTCCGACGACGTGACCGGCATCACGGAATCGCGCGGTGCCGGCCGGGCGCCCGGGCGACGGCCGGGCCCGCGTCAGGCGCCGGCCGCGCGCCTCACTGCGGCGCAGGCGGCAGGCCGAGGCAGTCGAGCCGCCGGTCGATGTCGCCCGGACACGCCGCGTCGATGCCGCCGGGCTGGCCGCTCAGTTCGACGAAGCGCAGGCGGATGCGCCGGCGCTCGTCCGCCGGCAGGGTCTTCAGCTGTTCGTAGCGCGTCCTGGCGCGCGCGCGCTCGTCCGGCGTCATCGCGCGGAATTCGTCGCGGCGCGCGCGCATGTAGGCGCGCTGCTGCGGCGTCATCTGCTGCCAGCGCTGCAGACGCTGCCGCGCGCGCTGCTGCTGCTCCGGCGACAGCGTGGCCCAGCGCGCCGCCCGGCCGCGAGGCGCTCGCGCCGCGGCTCGGGCAAGCGGTCCCACCGGCTCTGCAGCGGTTGCAGCAGGGCCTGCTGCTGCGGCGTCAGCTCGTTCCAGGCGGGGGCCGCCAGAGCCTGCAGCGGCGCGCAAAGCCCGAGGGCGATCGCCAGCGCTGCGAGCGGACGCGGGCGCGTCATGGCGTCAGGCATGCGGCGCTCCGGTCGACGGGGGCGGGTCTTCGGCGAGCCAGCGGTAGAGATCGAGATCCTCGTAGAACTCCGGATCGACGTCGTCGGTCAACACGTCGAGCGTTTCGGCCGACGCCGCAGCGCCGCCGCGCGGCATCAGAACCGGCCGCGGCATCAGAACCGCCAGCAGCAGCACGGCCAGCGCCGCCGTCGCGCCGCCCCAGACCGCCCACTGCCAATGGCGATTCCGCGGCGGCGCGGCGACG
>JASGFY010000002.1:0-110715 GCA_047605265.1 Solimonas sp. | reverse complement strand
CGCCGCCGCCGCGCACGGGCGCCGGCGACAGTGCCGGGACCGCCGTCGCCGGCGGCACGGGCGGCGGCGCCGACGGGACGCGCGAGACCGTGCCCGGCGGCGGTGCCGACGGAATCTCCGAGCAGGCGAACAGCAGCACCGGCAAGAGCGCAACCAGGGCTTTGGGGAGCGGGGCTTTCGGCATAATGTCGAGTATGACATGTCGCCCCTTACGCCCATGAGTGGCGCCTCGCGCATCGCGCCTGGTCATCTCTACGTCGTCGCCACGCCGATCGGCAATCTCGACGACCTCTCGCCGCGCGCGCAGACCGTGCTCGACGGCGTCGCCGCAATCTGCGCGGAGGACACGCGCAACACCGCCAACCTGCTGACGCATTTCGGCATCAGGAAGCCGTTGATCGCCGTCCACGAGCACAACGAGGACGAGGTCTGCACGCGCCTCGTCGAACGCCTGCAGGGCGGCGACGCCCTCGCGCTCGTCTCCGACGCCGGCACGCCGCTGATCTCCGATCCGGGCTTCGCCGTGGTCCGCGCCGCACGCGATGCGAACCTGCCGGTGCTGACGGTTCCCGGCCCCTGCGCGGCGATCGCCGCGCTGTCGGTTTCCGGCATCGCCAGCGATCGCTTCGTGTTCGAGGGCTTCCTGCCCGCCCGGCCGGCGGCGCGCCGCGAGCGGCTCGCCGAGCTGGCGGCCGAGACGCGCACGCTGATCGTCTACGAATCCAGCCACCGCATCGCCGACAGCCTGGCCGACATCGCCGCCGTGCTCGGCGCGGATCGCGTCGTCTGCCTAGCGCGCGAACTGACCAAGCTCTACGAACAGAGTCATCGCGCGCGCGCCAGCGAGATGTCGGCATGGCTGCAGGCCGATGCGCATCGCCAGCGCGGCGAATTCGTGCTGGTCATAGACGGCGCGGCGGCGAACGACGACCCGCGCCGCGACGAAGGCGAGCGCGTGCTCAGGCTGCTGCTGAATGAGCTGCCCGCCTCGCGCGCCGCGCGCCTCGCCGCGGAGATCAGCGGCGCCCGCAAAAAGGAGCTGTACGCGCTCGCGTTGCAACTGGGCGCCTGAGCCCGCGCGGACCGGGCGCGCGCGGAACGCTCAGGACGCCGGCGCCGCGCGCAGCATCCGGCGGACCGGCACATTGTCGATGAACAGTTCCTCGAGCACCGCGTCGCCGTCGCGCACGCGGACGGTCACGTAGGCCTCGTGCGCCGCGTCGCGGCGATTGGCATCGCGATACGCGCGCTCGGCGGCCGGCGCGGCGCGTTCGTCGAGGTAGTAGCGGTCGAACGGCAGGCGCAGCTCAATCGTGCCGTCGCCGGCGAAGCGCGCGACCCGGGCGCGCAGGTAGTCGCCGCTCGCCGGCGGCGTGCGCGACGCCGGACCGAACACCGCGTAGCGATCGTCTGCGGCGCGGATCGGCACGCAGACCGCGTCGCCGTCCTGCAGCCGCTCGGACGCGGCGGCCGTCGTCCGCGCGTCGAAGCGCAGCGTCACGTAGCGTCCGCGGAACGGGTCGAGCGGATCGACCGGCGCGGTGCGCAGGTAATAACGCGCGCCGTCGCGCAGGGTCCGCTCGCTGCGCAGCGCCAGCGACGCCGGCAGCGCCCATTGCAGGACGCAGGCGAACGCCAGCAGGGCCATCGGCCAGCCGCGCTTCACGTGCGCACCCTGCGCCGCAGCCAGCCATGCGCGCCGAGAAACGCGAGACCGACACCGACGAACGCGAGGCCGCGGATCACGAAGGGCCATTCGCTGCCGAAGAAGCGCAGCAGCACGAGCACGGCGATCAGCGTCAGGCCGCTGCTGACGGCGCGCAGCGCGCGCTCGCGCAGGCCGCTGGCGATCAGGGCAACGCCGATCGCCAGCACGTAGAAATTGAAGAACACCGTGAAGCCCAGCGCCGGCGGCGGCACGAGCAGACCCGCCAGCAGGGCGGCGACGGGCACGGCGAGCGCGGCCAGCAGCCAGCGCCGGCGCCGCAGCGCGCACAGCACGAGCGGCGCGTCGCAGGCGATCACCAGCCACTGCACGAGGCCGGCGCCGGCCGGCGGCATCGTGCCGTTGCCGCCGAAGCCGCCGGACGACGCCCAGAATTCCGGGAAGGTCGCGCCCAGCGCGACGAGCGCCCAGCCGAGTTCGCCGTAGGCGCGCAGCGGCCGCCGCACGAGCGAAGTGTCGCCACCGATCACGTCGTCGAGCAGGATCAGCAGCAGCGCGCAGCTCGCGACCCACAGCGCGGCGAATTGCCGCAGCCACGGCATCGTCACCGTCAGCGACGCGAACAGCAGTGGCACCAGCCAGCCGAGCAGCATGATGCTGCGCGCGCCGGACGGCGCGCGCCGGCAGACCTGCCAGACGTGCGGCAGCAGCGTCGCGTACGCGAGCAGCACGAGCAGCGGCTCGCGTGCGTATTCGCTCTGCGCGACGACCCAGCCCAGCCAGGTGACGCCGACCAGGACGGCCAATGCGCTGGCCTCGAGCGCGTAGACCAGCGGCAGCGCCAACAGCGCGCAGGCGAGCAGATAGCGGTCGAGATCGCCACCAAGCTGGAAGATCTGTGTCACCAGTGCCAGCACCGCGGCGAAGACCAGCGCCGCGAACAGCGCGGCGCTCTCGCGCCAGACGCGCGAGGCCGGCCGGCGCCGCAGCGCGAACCAGCACGCGGCTTGGCCCGCCGCGAGCGGCAGCGCGGTGACGGCCAGGCGCAGGCCGCGGCTCCATTCGTCCCAGTCGTGCGCGACCAGCAGGATCACGCCGAGTCCGACGAGCAGCGCGCCGAGAATCGCCGACACGCCGAGCGCGGTACCGCGTTCCGGCGCATCGGCGTAATGCGCGCGCAGGCGCGCCACGGTCGCGGCGTCGAGCACGCCGGCGCGTTCGAGTTCGGGCAGTTCCGCAAGCAGCCAGGCGGCGTTTTTCGCCATCGGGGTACGCATTTTTTCCGGCGGATGCGGCGAGAGCCTAGCAGACCGTCCGCCGTGAACCGATGGGTCGCTGCCGCAACCGTCCTGCGTCGGGCACGGCCTGCGTCAAGCTCGGTGATACGGATGGTTGGCCAGCAGGCTCCAGGCACGGAACAGCTGCTCGGCGACGAACACGCGGACCAGCGCGTGCGGCAGAGTCAGCGTCGACAGACTCCATTGGCGGTCGGCGCGCGCCAGCACTTCGGGCGCGTGGCCGTCGGGGCCGCCGATCAGGAGTGCGGTGTCGCGGCTGGACTGCATCCACATCTTCAGCTCGCGGGACCATTCGACGCTGGTCAGCTGCCGGCCGTGCTCGTCGAGCGCGACGACGAGCGCGTCGCGCGGCAAAGCCTTGAGGATCTTCTCGCCTTCCTGCCGCCGGGCGCGGGCGATGTCGGTGTTCTTGCCGCGTGGCGCCGGCGGAATCTCGACGAGTTCGAGCCGGCATTCGTGCGGCAGGCGCGCCGCGTAGTCGGCATACGCGGTCTGCACCCAGTCCGGCATGCGCGTGCCAACGGCGATCAGCCAGATGCGCATGCGGGCTGTCTGACACCGCTTACTTCTTGCGGGCGGCCTTCCTGGCCGGCGCCTTCTTCGCGGCCGGCCTGGCGCCGCTCTTAACCGCCTTCTCAGCCGCTTTCTTCGGCGCTTTCTTCGGCGCCGCCGTCTTGCCGCCCTTGGCAGCGCGCTTGTCGGCCGGCTTCTTCGCCGCCGGCTTGGCCTTCTTCGGCTTGACCTCGACGGTCTCCTCCTCGTTCTCCTCGGCGACCGCCCACAGCTTTTCGAGTTGATAGAACGCGCGCGCCTGCGCCTGCATCACGTGCACGACGACGCCGCCGAGATCGACGAGCACCCACTCGCCCTGATCGGCGCCTTCGATGCCGAGCGGCTGATGGCCGGCATGCTTGGCTTCCTCGGCGACGTTCTGCGCGAGCGACTTGACGTGGCGGTTCGAGGTGCCGGTGCAGATGATCATCGTGTCGGTGACCGTCGTCAGCTTCATCACGTTCAGCACCGTGATGTTCTGGCCCTTCATGTCGTCGAGCGCCTGAAAGGCCAGGCGTGCGAGCGAATCGAGCTTCTTAGTGTTTGGTGGCATCGTTGTCCTGTGTCAACGCCGCGATATCGGCGGCGGTCATGGTGTTCAGTATCGCATCCGGCACCAGGCCGCGCACCGAGCGCTGCTGCGCGAGCAGGCGGCGGATGCGCGTCGCCGAAATGTCGAGCGGCGGGAATTCGAGCGGCAGCCACAGGCCCGCCGTCTGCTCGTGCAGCGCTACCACGGAATCCGTGCGCCGGCCTTCGAGCACGTCGCGCGTCTCGGCGCCGAGCCGCAATTCGCTGCCCGGCCGCGCGATGACGGCGACGTGCGCGAGCTCGACGATGCGCCGCCAGCGGTTCCAGGTATGGAAGTGCTCGAAAGCGTCGGCGCCCATCAGCAGCAGCAGCGCCGCGCGCGGGAAATCGCGGCGCAGCTCGTCGAGCGTGTCGACCGTGTACGAAACGCCGTCGCGCAGAATCTCGCGATCGTCCGGCACCAGCCCCTTCTCGCGGCGCACCGCCGCGCGCAGCCATTCGAGGCGGCGCTGCGGCGAGACGCGCGAATCCGGCCGGTGCGCGGCGTGCGCCGTCGGGATCAGCCGGACTTGCGTGAGATCGAGCCGCTCGCGCGCCTCGATGGCGACGCGCAGATGGCCGTTGTGGAACGGCGCGAAGGCGCCCCCGAAGACGCCGATGGCCTTCACTCAGCGGACCGAACCGTCGCCCATGACGATCCACTTCACCGAGGTCAGGCCCTCGAGGCCGACCGGGCCGCGCGCGTGGAACTTGTCGGTGCTGATGCCGATCTCGGCGCCGAGGCCGTACTCGTAGCCGTCGGCGAAGCGCGTCGAGGCGTTGACCATAACCGAGCTCGAATCGACCTCGCGCAGGAAGCGGCGCGCCTTGCTCAGGTTTTCGGTGACGATCGCGTCGGTGTGCTGCGAGCTGTACGTCGTGATGTGGTCGATCGCGGCGTCGAGGCCGTCGACGACACGGATCGACAGGATCGGCGCCAGGTATTCGGTGCGCCAGTCCTCCTCGCTCGCTTCCCTGGCGTCGGCGAGGATCTTGCGCGTGCGCTCGCAGCCGCGCAGCTCGACGCCGGCCTCGCCGTAAATCTCGGCGAGCGTCGGCAGCACGCGCGGGGCGATCGGCGCGTCGACCAGCAGCGTCTCCATCGTGTTGCAGGTGCCGTAGCGCTGCGTCTTGGCGTTGACGGCGACGGCAACGGCCTTCTCGAGATCGGCCTCGGCGTCGATGTAGACGTGGCAGATGCCGTCGAGGTGCTTGATGACCGGCACGCGCGCCGCTTCCGACACCGCCGCGACCAGGCCTTTGCCGCCGCGCGGAATGATGACGTCGACGAACTCCGGCATCGCCACCATCTCGCCGACGGCGCGGCGGTCGGTGACGTCGAGAACCTGCACGGCGTCCTTCGGCAGGCCGGCGCCGATCAGCGCGCGCTCGATGCAGCGCGCGATCGCGAGATTCGAGTGCAGCGCCTCGGAGCCGCCGCGCAGGATCGCCGCGTTGCCGGACTTCAGGCACAGCGCGGCGGCGTCGGCCGTCACGTTCGGCCGCGATTCGTAGATGATGCCGACCACGCCGAGCGGCACGCGCATGCGACCGACCTCGATGCCCGACGGGCGCAACTTCATGTCGCTGATCTCGCCGACCGGATCCGGCAGCGCGGCGATCTGGCGCACGCCGTCGGCCATCGCCTCGATGCGCTTCGGGTTCAGTTCGAGACGGTCGAGCAGCGCGGCGTCGAGCTTGCTGTTGCGGCCCTCGCGCATGTCCTGCGCGTTGGCTTCGAGAATGCTTCTGGCCTCGTCGAGGAGATCCTGCGCGAGCGCGAACAGCGCGGCGTTCTTGGTGCCGGTGTCGGCCCTGGCCAGCAGGCGCGATGCGCCGCGGGCCTTGCGGCCGCGCTCGCGCATGTAGGCGGCGATGTTCTCGGTCCTGGCGCGGACCGGCTTTGCAGCGGCTGTCATGATCGAATCTGACGCGGGGCCGCCCCACTGGCGGCGAGGATCAATGTTAGCAATTCTTCCCAGGCGGCCGCTTCCTGCCCGGTCTTGACCATCTGGTCGACGCGCGCGGCGCGCTGCATCCAGCCGAGCGCCTCGGCCGGCCGCACGCGCGGCACGGCGTGCAGATACCGGGCCTGCTGCGCGCGGAAGATGCCGGCCGCCTCGCAGGCGGCGCCGGCATCGCGCAGCCTGGCGTACTGGATCGCCGCTTTCGCCAGAGAACGCAACGACCACGACAGCGCGCCGAGAATCTCCAGCGGCGCGTAGCCTTCCTCGCGCAGGCGCCGCAGGCTGCGCACGCTGCCCTCGGCGTCGCCGTCGAGCACGCGGTCATTGAGGTCGAAGGCCTCGAAGCGCGCGCTGTCGGCGACGGCCTGCGCCAGCATCTCCGCGCTGATGCGCTCGTCCGGGAACAGCAGCTTGAGTTTCTCGACGTCCTGCGCGGCGGCGAGCAGGTTGCCCTCGGTGCGCTCGGCGAGCAGCTTCACCGCCTCGCTCTCGGCCTGCACGCCGGCGGCCCCGAGGCGCGCGTCCAGCCAGGGCACGAATTCCTCGCTCCTGACCGGCCAGACGTAGAGCATCGCACCGGCCGCGTCGAGCGCCTTGGCCCACGGCGCTTCGCGCTGGCGCTTGTCGAGGGCACCGCAGCTGATGATCAGCAGCACGTCCTGCGGCGGCTGCCCAGCGATCGCCTGCAGGGTCTTGCGGCCTTCGTCGTCCGGGCCGACCGCCATGCGCACTTCGACGATGCGCCGGGTCGCGAACAGCGAGAGGCTGGCTCCGGCCTCGAGCACGCGCTGCCAGCTGAAGCCGCGTTCGGCGTCGAACACCGCGCGCTCGCTGTAGCCGGCCCGGCGCGCGGCGGCGCGGATCGCGTCGAGCGCTTCCTGCACCAGCAGCGGTTCTTCGCCAGCGACGAGGTAGATCGGCGCGAGGCCCTTGGCGAGGTGCGAAGCGAGCTGGGCGGGCTTGAGTTGCATCCGGCCATTCTAAGGCAGAGCCCCCCCGCGACGCCGCGGCCACGACACCGCCGATAAAGCTCGAACCGCTTAAAATGGCCGCATGAAGCCACACACGCCCCCCGCCGCGCGCGAACTGCGTCCTGCCGATCCCCTGCTCGCCTTCGTCGGCCGCGGTCTCGCGTTGCTCGCCGAGCGGGGCCACGGCGCCGGGCGTGCGAATCCGGCCGGCGCGAAGCGCGACGCCGCGTTCGCCGAAAGCGAGCGCCGCCACGTCGCCGGCCTGATGCGCGTCAACCACGCCGGCGAAATCGCCGCGCAGGCGCTGTACCACGGCCAGGCGCTGACCGCGCGCAACCCGCAGACCCGCGAACATCTGCTCGAAGCGGCGCGCGAGGAGCACGATCACCTGCGCTGGTGCGAGGAGCGGCTGAGCGAATTGGGTGACGCGCCGAGCAGGCTGCAGCCGCTGTGGTACGCCGGCTCGTTCGCGATCGGCGCGCTCGCCGGCCTGCGCGGCGACGCGTGGAGCCTCGGCTTCGTCAACGAGACCGAGCGTCAGGTCGCCGAGCATCTGACCGAGCATCTCGAACAGCTGCCGGCGCAGGATCGACGCGGCCGCGCGATTCTCGAAACGATGCGCCGCGACGAGGAACGCCACGGCCGCGAAGCCGAACAGGCCGGCGGCGCGTCGCTGCCTGCGCCGGTGCGCGGCCTGATGCGGCAGGTCGCCAGGGTCATGAAGTTCGGCGCGTACCGCGTCTGAGCGTTCGCCGGCGGCGGCTTTGCCGCTGCGCTCCCCGGGCGTGTTGCCGTGGCCGCTCGCCGGCCGCGCGGCCGCTGTTATGCTGCGGCCACGACAACGAAAGGGGAATTGCCGTGACGATCGCCTTGTGGTGCGTGCTGGTTGCCGCCCTGCTGCCGTTTCCGTTCGCGCTCGCCGCGAAATCGAGCCGGCGTTTCGACAATGCCACGCCGCGCGAGTACATCGAGCAGACCACCGGCTGGCGCAAACGCGCGCACTGGGCGCAGGTCAACGGCTTCGAAACGTTTCCCCCGTTCGCCGCGGCGGTCGTCATCGCCCATCTTGTCGCCGGGCCGAACGCGACGGCCGATGCGCTCGCCGTCGCCTTCATCGTGCTGCGCGTGCTCTACGGCCTCTGCTACATCGCCGACAAGGCGACGTTGCGCTCGACGGTGTGGGCCGACGGCTTCGCCTGCGTGATCGGCCTGTTCGTCGTCGCCGCACGAACCCCCGGAGCGTAACGATGCAGATCAAGATCGAAATCGACGTGCGTCCGGAAGAGCTGCGCCGCTTCCTCGGCCTGCCCGACGTCTCGGCCCTGCAGGAAGACGTCGTCGCCTTCCTGCGCGACAAGGTCGGCGCGGCCAGCAGCTTCGACGCCTCGCAGTTCGTGCGTAGCAATTTCGACGTGCTGCGCAAGACGCCGGCGTGGAAGAAGTTCGCGTCGCGCCTGCACCTCAACGAGGACGGCGAGCCGCAGGTCGACGAGCACGACGACGCAGCCGCCGCGCCGTCGTCGCGCCCGCGCAAGGCTCACGCGCGCAAGCGCGGCTCGAAGAAAGCTGCGGCCGACGACGCGCCGTCCGAAGACGGCAGCTGAGCCACCACGGAAAACGGCGGCCCCGCGGCCGCCGTCTTCGTTTCAGGGCGCTACGCCCCGCTCACCACAGCGGGCCGCCGTGGTTGTCGCGAACCTCGACGCCGGCCACCGGCCGTGCGTCGTTGCCCCAGGACGTGCGCACGTAGGTCAACACTTCGGCGACCTGCTCGTCGCTCAGCGTCGGCGCGAACGGCGGCATGCCGAACGGTCGCGGATTGCCGGCGGTCGAGGGCCCGCCGGTCGAAGGAGGGTAGCCGCCGAACAGCACGATGCGGATCGGGTCGACCGCCGAGCTCATCAGCACGGCGCGATTGCCGGCCAGCGCCGGCGCCGCCGGCGCGCGGCCTTCGCCTTGCTCGCCGTGGCACTGCGCGCAGTGTTCGCGATAGAGCTTCTCGCCGCGCGGCCGCATCGCTTCGACCGCCTTCGCCGGCACGTCCTGGAAGCCGGCCGCGGAGGGCCTGCCGGTATCGCGCAGCGACTTCAGATAGACCGCCATCGCGCGCAGGTCGGCCGGATCGGCGTGCTGCAGGCTCTCGTAGACGACCTCGGCCATCGGTCCCATGGCCGAGCCGCGCGGCGACGCGCCGGTCGCGAACAGGCTGACGATTTCGTCCTCGCTCCAGTCCTGCACGCCGGCTTCGGCTTTCGCGCTCAGCGCCGGCGCGTACCAGTTCAGCACGAGGCCGCCGGACGGATTGTCCTGCGACTGGATCGCGCCGAGCGCGTTGCGCGCCTCGTGGCAGGCGCTGCAGTGGCCGAGCCCCTGCACGAGATAGGCGCCGCGATTCCACGTCGCGTCGTGCGTTGCGTCGCTTTCGTAGACGCCGGGCCGGAAGAACAGCAAGCGCCAGCCGGCGAGCAGCACGCGATGGTTATACGGGAACTTCAGCTCGTGCGCGCGATTGGCCTGCCGCACGGCCGGCTGCGCGCGCAGGTAGGCGAACATCGCGTCCGCGTCGGCGCGGCTGAGCCGGGTGAAGTTGGTGTACGGGAACGTCGGATAAAGCAGCGTGCCGTCGCGGCTTCTGCCGTCGTGGACCGCGCGCCAGAAGTCGTCGGCGCTCCAGCGGCCGATGCCGGTCTCTTCGTCGGACGTGATATTCGGCGCGTAGAACGTGCCGAACGGCGTCGGGATCGCGCGGCCGCCGGCGTACGCCGCGCCGCCGCGCGCCGTGTGGCAGGCGCGGCAGTCGCCGAGCGCGACCAGACGGCGGCCGCGCTCGACGGGGCCGCCGGCATCTGTCGCGCCGGCGATCTGCGGCGCCTCACCCTGCTCGCGGTCGCGCGTCGCCACATAGGCGAGCGCCGCCACGAGCACCACGACCAGCGCCGCGCCGGCCAGCAGAAAACCCTTCGTCGCGCGCTTCATGGCACCGGCTCCGGCGCGCTGCCGCAGGCCAGCGGCAGATGCGCGAGCGGCGCCGACGGCGCGGCGTCGGCCGGCACCGGCTGCGTCGCCAGCCACGCGGCGGCGGCGTAGAGATCGGCCGGCGTCAGGCGCTGCGCGACGGTCGCCATGCAGTCCGGCGCGTGCGCGTGCCGATTGCCTTCGCGCCAGGCGCCGAGCTGCGCCATCAGGTAATCGTGCGACAGGCCGAGCAGGCCGGGCGTCGCCGGCAGCGCGCCGGTCAGGCGCTCGCCGTGGCAGGCCTGGCAGGCGGGAATGCGCTGCGCCGCGTCGCCCTGCGTGACGAGCCGGCGGCCGCGCTCGAGCACGTCGGCGCCGACCTCCGGCGCCTGCGGCGGCGGATACGGCAGGTGCTGCGCCGAGAAGAACGCCGCCATCTCGAACAGGTAGGCGTCGTCCTGCCGCTCGACCATGTAGGTCATCATCGCGTAGTTGCGCCGCCCCTCGCGGAAGTTCAGCAGCTGGTTGTACAGATAGCCGGCCGGCTTGCCGGCGATGCGCGGGTAGTAGCCGTCGTTCGTTGCGCGACCTGACCGGCCGTGGCAGGCCATGCACGGCAGCACGCGCTGGTGGATCGAATCGAGCGCGAAGGCTTCAGCCGGCGCGGCGTGCGGGCCACCGCCGGCCGGGGCGTCGTCCGCGGCGAAAGCCGGGGTGACGGACAGCAGTGCGGCCGCCAACATAGCGATGCGCATCGTCACATCCCCGCGCTGCGCAGCAGCAGGCGCACGATTGTCACCAGCACGACGATGAAGACGATCGTCATCGAGATGCCGATGGCGATGAACAGGGCCGGACTGCCGCGCGAGAAGTCGCGCTCGCGCGCCTTTCGGCTCTGCACACCGAACATCGCCATCAGCACGCTGCCGATCGTCGCCAGCAGGCCGATCCTGCGCGGCATGCCTTCGTCCTGCTGCACGCGAATCGTCACGGAATCCTCCCTGTTTTTTCTCTACATGACGCGCGAGGCCAGCGCGGGCAGCTGCTCGATCGCATCCTCGATCATTTCGAGGCTGTGGCCGCATTCGGCGCGGCTCGCCGCGCCACCGAGACAGATGCGCACCGCTTCCGGCGCCGGACCGCTGACGGTGAACGTATCCGACACCACGACGCCGACGCCGTGCGCACGCAGATGCGTGGCGAATTCGATGCGCGTCCACGGCGGCGGCGGCTTCAGCCACAGGTGGAACGCATCGGCATCGGTCACGTACTCGGCGCGGCGCAGGATACTCGCGGCGAGGCGCTGGCGCGCGCGCGATTCGGCGCGCACGGCGAGTGCCGCCAGCTCGGCGGTGCCGTCGCCGATCCAGCGCGTCGCCAGCGCGCTGAGGACTGGCGAGGCCATCACCGAAGTCGTGCGCAGCACGGCGGACAGGCGCGCGGTGTAGCGCACGTTCGGCGTCGTCAGATAGGCGACGCGCAGGCCGGCGCCCAGGCATTTCGAGAAGCCGGTGACATAGAACGTCAACTCCGGCGCCAGCGTCGCGAGCGCCGGCAGCGGCTGCGTCGGCAGGCGCGCGTAGGCGTCGTCCTCGATGACCGGCACGCCGTAGCGGCGCGCGATCTCGGCGATCGCCTCGCGGCGCGCCAGCGGCAGCGTCGCGGTGGTCGGATTGAGCAGCGTCGGATTGACGTACAGCGCCTTCGGCAGATCGGCCGCGCACAGCGCGCCGAACGCGTCCGGAATCAGCCCCTGCTCGTCGGCCGGCAAGCCGACCAGACGAACACCGAGTTGCGCGGCGAGACCCTTGATGCCGGGATAGGTCACGGCCTCGCAGGCGATCGCATCGCCCGGCCGCGCCAGCACCGTGAACAGCGCCAGCAGCGCCGACTGCACGCCGGGGCAGACCAGCACGCGCTGGCCGCCGACGCCGGGCAGGTTCAGCCACCGCGCGCCGGCCTCGCGGTCCTCGTGCGTGCCGCCGAACTCCTGATAGCGCAGCAGCGCGTACGGGTCCTGCGCACCGAGGCTGGCGTAGCCTTCGGCGAAGCGCGCCAGCAGCGCCGGATCCCGCGGCTCCGGCGGCATGTTCATCGTCATGTCGATCAGGTTGCCGGGCGCCACCGGGCGCCGCACCGGACCGCCGGCGACCATCTCGCGCACCACCGTGCCGCGGCCGGGCCGCGCGTCGATCAGGCCGCGGCGCTGCGCCTCGGCATAGCCGCGCGCGACGGTCGTGAAGTTCAGCTGCAAATCCTGTGCGAGCTGGCGCAGCGTCGGCAGGCGCTGGTTGGCCGTCAGGTGGCCGGACTGGATGTCGTCGGCGATGGTGTCGGCGATCGCGACATAGGCCGGCCGCCGGCTTTCATTGATTGAATGAATCCATCGACTTGATTGGTTTTTTGCGCTCGATCTTCGATCCACGATCCACCCCGGCGCACCAGATGGCGACAGAACGGGCGCCATCATAAAGCGCGCTCTCGACGCGGAAAAGTCTTTTTCATCGGAAGGCTGCGGCAAGGCCCCGCCGGCGTTGCGGAAAAATCCCGCGGCCGCTCATGAATGTCTCACATTGATTGCACGATGATCACCGATCAATGGCGATTGATGGCATGTCGGTTGCGCCATGGCTCCGGACGCCGCCGCAATCCGCGCCGGCCCGGAACCGATATCAGGAGCACGACATGCCCGCAGTGACCGCCCCGGCCCACCAGAAAGGCGATTTCTTCGTCGACTACGAAGAGAAGGTGTTCGAGGACGTCAAAGCCAGGCCCGGCGAGAAGGCGCTGATCACCTTCCACACCGTCGCCTTCGAAGGCTCGATCGGCCTCGTCAACATGCTGCAGGGCAAGCGCCTGCTGCGCAAAGGCTTCGAAACCTCGATCCTGCTGTACGGCCCCGGCGTCACGCTCGGCATCCAGCGCGGCTTCCCGACGCTCGGCGACGAGGCCTTTCCCGGCCATCAGAACTTCACCAACCAACTGACCGCGTTCATGGCCGAGGGCGGTAAGGTCTACGCCTGCCGCTTCGCGCTGCAGGCCCTGTACGGCCACGGCGAACCGTCGCTGATCCCTGGCATCCGGCCGATCAATCCGCTCGACGTGCTCGACCTGATCCTGATCCACCGCAACGACGACGCCTTCATGATCCACACGTGGACGGTCTGAGCGCGTCATGACAACGCCCCTCGCCCAAGCCACGGTCGTCAGGGTCGCGGCCGCGCAGCTCTCGCCGGTGCTGGGCAGCCGCGACGGCACGATCGCCAAGGTCGTCGATGCCATCGCCGCCGCCGCGCGCGAAAGCGCGCGGCTGATCGTCTTTCCTGAGACGGTCGTGCCGTACTACCCGTACTTCTCGTTCATCACGCCGGCCGTGGCGATGGGCGCGGCGCACCTCGCGCTGTACGAGGAAGCGGTGACGGTGCCGGGCACGGCGGTCGACGCGGTCGCCGCCGCTGCGCGCCGGCACGCGATGGTCGTCGTGCTCGGCGTCAACGAGCGCGATTACGGCACGCTGTACAACGCGCAGCTGATCTTCGATGCCGACGGCACGCTGCTGCTCAAGCGCCGCAAGATCACGCCGACGTATCACGAGCGCATGGTCTGGGGCCAGGGCGACGGCAGCGGGCTCAAGGTCGTCGAGTCGGCGGTCGGCCGCATCGGTGCGCTGGCCTGCTGGGAACACTACAACCCGCTGGCGCGCTACGCGCTGATGGCGCAGCACGAGCAGATCCACTGCAGCCAGTTCCCCGGCTCGCTGGTCGGACCGATCTTCGCCGAGCAGATGGAAACGACCGTACGCCACCACGCGCTCGAATCCGGCTGCTTCGGCATCAACGCGACGGCCTGGCTCAGCGAAGAACAGGTCACGTCGATCACCCGCGATCCGGCCTTGCAGAAGGCGCTGCGCGGCGGCTGCTGGACGGCGATCGTCTCGCCCGAGGGCAAGCCTCTCTGCGAGCCGCTGCGCGAGGGCGAAGGCATCGTCTGTGCCGATCTTGACTTCGCACTGATCACCAAGCGCAAGCGGATGATGGATGCGGTCGGCCATTACGCGCGCCCGGAACTGCTGTCGCTGCAACTCGACGACCGCGCCGCGCAGCCGCTGCACGCGCGCACCTCCCTTTTTCCCGTTCCTGCCTCGCCCAACCGGAGTGCCGGCGATGACTTCCATACCGACGAACCCGCAACTGATCACCGAGCTGCAATCGCGCGGCTTGCGGCTGGTCGATGACTCGGCCGGCGCGCCGAGCCGGCGCGGCGGCGCCGGGCCGTCCGATCACAAGGCCGTGATCCTCGACGGCCGCACGTTCATGGTGCCGGTGCACACCGGCAGCGCCGCCGAGTCACCGTACGCCAGCGATGCGCCCGGCGTCGACGGCCGCGCCGCGCTGCGCCGCGATGGCGTGAAGATCGCCCATCTCACGTTTCCGAAAGCGCCGCGCTTCTACACGCTGCAGACCGCCGACGGCGTGGCGTACTCGAAGATCGCGCAGCTGCACGGCGGCGACGTGCTGGCGACGACGGTGCTGCAGACCTGCATCCGCTACGGCCGGCGCAGCACCTCGTGCCAGTTCTGCGCGATCGGCGAATCGCTGGCGCACGGCCGCACCATCAACCGCAAAACGCCGGAGCAGCTCGCCGAAGTCGCGCGCGCCGCCGTCGCGCTCGACGGCGTCACGCACATGGTGATGACGACCGGCACGCCGAACTTCACTGATCGCGGCGCGGCGATCCTCGTCGACAGCGCGCTCGCGGTGAAAGCCGCCGTGCCGACGCTCGCGATCCAGGCGCAGTGCGAGCCGCCCGACGATCCAGCGTGGTTCCGGAAGCTGAAGGATGCCGGCGTCGACAGTCTCGGCATGCATCTCGAAGCGGTCACGCCGGAGGTGCGCGCGCGCATCATGCCGGGCAAGGCCGAGGTGACGATCGCACAGTATCTGCGGGCCTTCGCCGACGCCGTCGCGGTGTTCGGACGTGGCCAGGTCAGTACGTACATACTGGCCGGCCTCGGCGACACGCGCGAAGCGATTCTCGCGATGTGCGCAACGCTCGTCGACCTCGGCGTCTACCCCTTCGTCGTGCCCTTCGTGCCGATCTCCGGCACAGCACTCGAACGCCATGCCGCGCCCGAGCCGGCATTCATGCGCGAGCTGCTGACGCTGCTCGGCCGCATGCTCGTCGACGCCGGCCTGCGCTCGCGCGACATCAAGGCCGGCTGCGGCAAGTGCGGCGCGTGCTCGTCGCTCGCAGCCTACGAGACCGATGCGGCGCCTGCCGCGCAGGCGGCCTGACATGCTGCTGCCGACGACCCCGTTCATGCCGGGCGAATTCCGCATCCAGCACGTGAGCGCCGAATGGGAGCGCCGCGCCTGCGTCGAGCTGCGCCGCGCGGTGTTCTGCGCCGAGCAGGCGATCTTCGACGGCGACGATGGCGACGCGGTCGACGCGCACGCATTACCGATCGCCGCGATCGCCTGCGTCGCCGGCATCGGCGAGCGCGTCGTCGGCACCGTACGCATCCACCGGCCCTCGCCCGATCGCGAGCCGGGCCTGTGGCAGGGCTCGCGGCTCGCCGTGCTGGCGGACTACCGGCGCAGCGCCTGGCTCGGCAGCGAGCTGATCCGCCACGCCGTGCGCACCGCGCACGCGCGCGGCTGCACGCGCTTTGTCGCGCAGGTGCAGGTGCAGAACGTGAAGCGCTTCGAGCAACTGCACTGGACATCGCTGGAAGCGATCGAGGTGCGGGGCCGCCCGCACGTGCTGATGCAGGCGCGGCTCGAACACTATCCGCCGCGGCATCGCGATGCCGTGGCCTTCTACACGCATCTGCACGGACACGCACAACGGGCCGCCTGATGCTCAGCGAACTGATCGCCGGTCTGCGGAACAGCCGCGGCGTCGCCGCCAAGCGCGACATCGCCGCGGCCATGGGCGCGCTCGGCATCGCCGATCCGTCGGCGGCCGTGCCGGTCGGCGACGACTGCGCGGCCCTGCCGGACGGTGATGGTCATCTGCTGTTCGCGATCGAAGGTTTTCTCAACGAGTTCGTCGCGCGCGATCCCTGGTTCGCCGGCTGGTGCGGCGTGATGGTCAACGTCTCCGACATCGCCGCGATGGGCGGCCGCCCGCTCGCCGTCGTCGATGCCGTTTGGAGCCGCGACACGCGGCGGATGCAGCCCATCCTCGACGGCATGGCGGCCGCGTCGCGCGCGTTCGGCGTGCCGGTCGTCGGTGGCCACAGCGGCGCGAGTGCCGCGCAGGAGCAGCTCTCGGTCGCGATCATCGGCCGCGCCAGCAAACTGCTGACGAGCTTCGACGCGCGGCCCGGCGACGCGCTGCTCGTCGCCGTCGATCTGCGCGGCGCGTACCGCGAGCCGTTCCCGCACTGGAACGCGGCGACTGCGGCGGCGCCGCAACGGCTGCGCGGCGATCTCGAACTGCTGCCCCAACTCGCCGAGGACGGCCTGTGCCGCGCCGCCAAGGATATCAGCCAGGCCGGCGTGCTCGGCACCGCGCTGATGCTGCTCGAATGCTCGGGCGTCGGCGCGACGCTGGACGTGCGCCGCGTGCCGCGCCCGCCACAGGCGCCGCTGGCGCGCTGGCTGCTGCAGACCTTTCCCAGCTACGGCTACTTACTCGCCGTGCCGGACGTGTACGTCGCCGAGGTGACGGCGCGCTTCCATGCGCGCGATCTCGCCTGCGCCGCCGTCGGCCGCTGCGACGGCACACGCCAGTTGCGCCTGCGCGCGCACGGCGACGCGCGCCTCGCCTGGGATTTCGCCGCGCAAGCGCTCACCGGCTGCGGTCCGGTCGCGCCGCCTTTCATCGAGAAGCGCCGCATCGAGGAGCGCCGCCATGCCTGAAATGCAGTTCCGTGTCCGCTGGCCCGACGACTCGTCGATGCTCTGTTACTCGCCGTCGAGCACGATCCGCGAGGCCTTCGTGCTCGGCCATCCGTATCCCGTCGCCGAGTTCGTCGCCAAAAGCCGCGCCGCGCTCGAACACGCCAGCCGGCGCGTCGCCCAGAAGTACGGTTTCGGCTGCGCGCATGCCGCCGTGCAGATCCACGAGATCGAAGCCGCCGCCGCGCGTTTCGCGCGCGATCCGCATGCCACCGTCACCGTCGAGTCTTTCCTGTGAACGCCGCCGTTCCCTCTCTCCCGCCGTCTCCGTCTTCCTCCATGCGCCGCGTGCCGGTCGCCGTCGTCGGCGGAGGCCAGGCGGGCCTGGCGATGAGCTGGCTGCTGAAGCAGCGCGGCATCGAGCACGTGGTCTTCGAGAAGCACCGCGTCGCGCACGAGTGGCGCGAGGCGCGCTGGGATTCATTCTGCCTCGTCACGCCGAACTGGCAGTGCCGCCTGCCCGGCTGGCCGTATGCCGGGCCCGATCCGCACGGCTTCATGCTCAAGGATCAGATCGTCGATTACCTCGAAGGCTATGTCGCCTCGTTCTCGCCGCCGCTGCACGAGGGCGTCAGCGTCACGCGCCTGCGCGCGGCCGACGGCGGCTATGCATTGCAAACCAGCGCCGGCGACTGGTTCGCCGAGCAGGTGGTCATCGCCACCGGCGGCTATCACGCACCGATCATTCCGCGCAGCGCCGAGCGCCTGCCGTCGTCGATCACGCAACTGCATTCTTCGAACTATCGCAATCCGCAGCAGCTGCCGGACGGCGCCGTGCTCGTCGTCGGCACCGGGCAGTCCGGCTGCCAGATCGCCGAGGATCTGCATCTGGCCGGGCGCCAAGTGCATCTCGCGGTCGGCACCGCGCCGCGCTCGCCACGGGTCTATCGCGGCAAGGAAGTGACGGACTGGCTGACCGAATCGGGCTACTACGACATTCCGTACGCGCAACATCCGCAGAAGGAAACGGTGCGCGAGAAGACCAATCACTACCTGACCGGCCGCGACGGCGGCCGCGAGATCGACCTGCGCCGCTTCGCGCTAGAAGGCATGCAGCTGTACGGCCGCTTCGGCGGAATCGCGGGCATCGACGGTGCGCCCGGCGCGCGCTTCGAAGCGGATCTGAAACGCAACCTCGATCAGGCCGACGCGAGCTATCTGGCGATCCGCCGCAGCATCGACCAGTACATCGAAGCGCAGGGCATCGTCGCGCCGGTCGAGGCGCCATACGCGCCGGTGTGGGAACCGCGCGAGGAACGCACGATGCTCAATCTCGCCGCCTCCGACATCACGACGGTGATCTGGGCGATCGGCTTCTCCGCCGACTACCGCTGGGTCGAGGCGCCGGTGTTCGACGGCCACGCCCGGCCGGTGCAGACGCGCGGCGTGACGAGCGTCGACGGTCTCTACTTCCTCGGCCTGCCGTGGCAGAACACCTGGGGCTCGGGCCGCTTCGCCGACGTCGGCAAAGACGCCGAATACCTGCTCCGGCACATCGCCACGGCCGGGGCTCACGCCGTCCGTACCGGCTGACCGGCTCAGCGTCGCGCGGAACGCAGATCCTTCAGCAGGCCGATCCAGAGCTCACGGCGGATCGCGTGGTCCTCCTGCCGGCGCCGCCGCGTCTGTCGCGACAGCGAGCGCAGTTCGCGCCGACGCTCGACGCCGTCGCGCACCTGCCAGGCGCTGCGCGCGCGGCGCGCGCGCGTCTGCCCATGCGCGGCAAGCGCGTCGACCTCGTGCAGCACGATCAGCGCGACAGCGCCGACGATGCGGTCGATATCGAATCCGGCGCTCATGACGGGCAACTCCGTGGTCGTACCATTGGCAGCTATCAAGCAGGCCTGGTTCCCGAAACAAAAAAGGGAAGCCGAGTTGCCTCGACTCCCCCTTCATGCCGGCCCGACGTTCGTGCGTCAGGCCCAGCGGCGCGCAGGCGCCGCGTGTCGTTCTTTGCCTCAGGCCACAACCTTCTTGGCAGCCTTCTTGGCCTTGCTCGCGGTCTTCAACGCAACCTTCTTCGCCTTGGCGACGACCGGCGCCTCGCCCTGGAACTTGGCGCTGATCGACTCGACGCCGCTCTTCAGCGTCTTGGCGAGTTCATCGCCGGTCTTGGTGACGATCTTCAGCGATTCGGTGTAGGCGCCGACGACCGTGGCCTTGCCTTCCGGGAGATAGGCGACCGGGTTGGTGGCAATGGCCTTGATGCCATCGGTCTTGGCCTTGCTCACGCTGGCCTGCACGAGGTTCGACAGTTCCTTGCCGGCGGCGACATTGGTCTGCACCAGTTCGTGGACGCCTTCGACGACGATCGTGTTCGCGGCCTTCAGAGTCTCGACACCGACGCCCAGAGCCTCCTGACCAAGGCTGACGACAACATCGGCGCGGTTCTTCACATCATTGACGATCGTTTCAACGCTCATGCTGCACTCCGTCCGGAAAGTAAAAGAAGAAAGTCCCCACCCTTGTTGCAATGCAACAATTGCTGCGGCACAGCATACCCGTCGCGAATGCGCTGTCAATGGCCTGCCGAAGAGCAGCCGACCAACGGCAGCGCACCGGCTGCGCCGAGCCCTGTGTATGCTCGCGCCCATGAAACGCTACCTGCAGCGCGCACGCGAAAAGCTCTGGGAATCCGCACCGGGCGAGCGCCCGCGGCGCTCGGTCCGCGCCGGCCGTTACCTCTTCGTCCTGCTGCGCGACTTGCTCGAAGGCCCGCTGACGATGCGGGCGACGAGCCTGGTCTACACCACCCTGCTGTCGATCGTGCCGCTGCTGGCGCTGGTGTTTTCGGTGCTCAAAGCCTTCGGCGCCCGCCACGCGCTGGAACCGTTTCTGACGCAGCTGCTGGCCCCGCTAGGTCCGCAGGCCGGTGAAGTCACGCAGCAGGTGCTCGGCTTCATCCAGAACGTCAAGGTCGGCGTGCTAGGCATGGTGGGCATCGCCCTGCTGCTGTGGTCGGCGCTGTCGCTGATCCAGAAGGTCGAAAGCAGCTTCAATTTCGTCTGGCGCGTCGAGCGGCCGCGACCGCTGATACAGCGCCTCGGCGAGTATTTCGCGATGCTGGCGGTGGGCCCGCTGGTGATTTTCCTTGCCGTCGGCATCACCGCTTCGATCCTCAATTCCTCGGTCGTTGCCTTCCTCGCCGAATATCAGCCGTTCGGCTTTCTGATCTTCGTCATCGGTCGCCTGCTGCCGTACGTACTGATCATCGCGTTGTTCACGCTGTTCTACCGCTATGTGCCGAACGCGCGAGTGACGCTGCGCGCAGCGGCAACCGGCGGCATCTTCGCCGGCGCGCTGTGGCAGACCGGCAGCCTGGTGTTCGCCTCGTTCGTCGCCGGCGCCACCAACTACAACGCGATCTATTCCAGCTTCGCGATCCTGATTTTCCTGCTGATCTGGATCTACGTCGGATGGATGATCCTGCTGCTCGGCTGCCAGCTGGCGTTCTACGTCCAGCATCCGGAGCACCTCAAGCCGCATCGCGCGCCGTCGCTGCTCGGCGGCCGGCAGATCGAATATCTGGCATTGCTGGCGATGGCGACGATCGGCCGACGCTTCATCGCCGGCGAGCCGGCCTACACGCAAGAGGAGCTGAGCCTCGAACTCGGCGCCGAGCCCGAGCACGTCGCGCGCATCGTCGAGCAGCTGATCTTCTGTGGCCTGCTGGTCGAGAGCGGACGCGCGCGGACGCAGCTGACGCCGGCGGTCGATCTCGATTCGGTCCCGCTGGCGCAACTGTGGACGCTGGCGCGTACCGGCGAAGGCCTGCCGGGCGCCGACCGTCCGCTGGCGCGCAGCGCCCGCGCACTGATCGACGAGGCCGAGGCCGACTTCGCCGCGCGCCACGGCAATCTGACGATACGCGGCTGGCTCAATAGCCAAGAGCGGAACTGAGCGCGCTGCCTATAATCGCCGCAGAACAGACGGCTCGGCCCCGACAAGAACGACGCGTCAGACGCACACAGCACCATGAGGACGACAGCATGACGACGGCAGCGGCAGCGGGCAGCTCTGTCTGGTACCAGTCGTATCCGGCCGGCGTGCCGCAGACCATCGACCTGCAGGCCTACGGCTCGCTGGTCGATCTCTTCGAACAGAGCTGCGCCAGGTACGCGACGCTGTCCGCGTTCGAGAACATGGGCTTCGGCCTGCGCTATGCCGAGCTCGAACGGCTGACCCAGGACTTCGCTTCGTACCTGCAGAACGTGCTCGGCCTCGAGCGCGGCGACCGCGTCGCGCTGATGATGCCGAATCTGCTGCAGTATCCGGTCGCGCTGTTCGGCGTGCTGTGCGCCGGGCTCGTCGTCGTCAACGTCAATCCGCTGTACACGCCGCGCGAGCTCGAGCATCAGCTGCGCGACAGCGGCGCCAAGGCCATCGTCATCGTCGAGAACTTCTGCACGACGCTGCAGCAGGTCATCGCCGGCACGACGGTCAGGCACGTCATCACGACGCAGGTCGGCGACCTGGTGCCGTTCCCGAAGCGCGCGCTGATCAATTTCGTCGTCAAGCGCGTCAAGAAGATGGTGCCGGCATGGCGCATTCCGCCGTCGGTCGCCAGCGTCGTGGGCTTCCGCGAAGTGCTCGCCGAAGGCCGCGCGCAGCCGTACGCGCGCGTCGCGCTGACGCACGGCGACATCGCTTTCCTCCAGTACACCGGCGGCACCACGGGACTGTCGAAGGGCGCGGTGCTGACGCACGGCAACGTCGTCGCCAACCTGCAGCAGGTCAGCGCCTGGATCGGACCGTTCCTCGACGACGGCAAGGAAGTCGTCATCACCGCGCTGCCGCTGTACCACATCTTCGCGCTGACGATGAACGCGCTGTTGTTCCTGCGCCATGGCGGGCGCAGCGTGCTGATCACCAATCCGCGCGACATGCCGGCGTTCTGCGCCGAGCTCAAGCGCAGCGGCTTCACCGCGATCACCGGCGTCAATACACTGTTCAACGGTCTGCTGCACGCACCCGGCTTCGCCGAGCTCGATTTCTCGAAACTGAAGCTCGCCGTCGGCGGCGGCATGGCGGTGCAGCAGGCGGTCGCCGAGAAGTGGCAGAAGGTCACCGGCGTGGCCTTGAGCGAAGGCTACGGCCTCACCGAATGCTCGCCCGTCGTCAGTTTCTCGCCGCTCGACAAGCCGCAATGGAACGGCACGATCGGCCTGCCGCTGCCGTCGACGCTGGTTTCATTGCGCAACGAGGAAGAAGCCGAAGTCGGTCCCGGCGAAGCCGGCGAGCTGTGCGTGAAAGGGCCGCAGGTCATGCCCGGCTACTGGCAGAAGCCGGACGAGACCGCGAAGGTGTTCACCAGGGATGGCTGGCTGAAGACCGGTGACGTAGCGATCCTCGAGCCGAACGGCTTCCTGCGCCTCGTCGACCGCAAGAAGGACATGATCCTCGTGTCCGGCTTCAACGTGTATCCGAACGAGATCGAAGGCATCGTTGCCCTGCATCCGGGCGTGCTCGAAGCCGCCTGCATCGGCGTGCCCGACGAAAAGTCCGGCGAGGTCGTGAAGATCTTCGTCGTGAAGAAGGACCCCAATCTCACCGAGGCGGAATTGCGCGCGTTCTGCCACCAGAACCTGACCGGCTACAAGATGCCGCGCTACATCACCTTCCTGCCTGAGCTGCCGAAGTCGAACGTCGGCAAGGTGCTGCGCAAGGAGCTGCGCGGCAAGTGATGCGGCGCTGATCGCCGAAACGAAAAACTCCGCGACGTGCGGGGCGTTTTCTCTTTGCCGACGTGCCCGTGCAAAGCCCGATGGGGAAAACAGGAACTGGGTTTCCCCACGCTCCCGGACACCTTCATTCAGTGTGATCATGCTGAAGGAGGAGTCGGATACCCTTGCTGTTGCGCTTGATGATCCCGAACACGATCACCTTACCGGTTGCGCCCCAGCCGCGCTGGCCTTTTTGTGCGCCACCGAAAAATGTAGGAGCACTGCGGCCTATCGACTTCCCCCCGTTTCTTTGCATAGACGGCTTTCGCGCCACCCCTTTGGCCGGCGGATTCGGCCACAATGGCGGTTCACTGACGCTGTTCCCGCCTTTGGTGCTTATTCGAATTAGATGTCCGCCTGCGCGGCAAGCCAAGGCGGCCCCAGGAGAACTCATGCATCACCGATCCCACCGCTTGTTCAGTTGGCCTCTCGGCCTTTTGGCGGCGACGCTGCCGCTGGCCGCCTCTTATGCCGCCGCGCCGGTGCGCTTCGTGGATGCGCGCGCGGTGCCGCCGATCTACAAGAAGGGCTGGATCGATCTCAACAAGAACGGCCGCAAGGACGTCTACGAAGACGCCAAGCGTGACGTGGAAGCGCGTATTGACGATCTGCTCGGTCAGATGAACGTGGACGAGAAGACCGCGCAGCTGGTGACACTCTACGGCTACCCGCGCGTGAACCAGGACGAGCTGCCCACGCCGGCCTGGAAGCAGGCGTTCTGGAAGGACGGCATCGGCAACATCGACGAGCAGGCCAACGGCAACACGGGCTGGACCAACAACCTGGCCGACCCGGTGTATGACCTGCCCTGGAGCCAGCATGCCCGTGCCATCAACCAGGTGCAGCGCTTCTTCATCGAGGACACGCGCCTGGGCATCCCGGCGGATTTCACCAACGAGGGCATTCGCGGCGTGATGCACTCCAAGGCCACCAGCTTCCCGGCGGAGCTGGGCGTGGCCAGCGCCTGGAACGCGCCGCTGGTGCGCAAGATCGGCGAAGTCACGGGGCGCGAAGGCCGGGCGCTGGGTTACACCAACATCTATTCGCCCGTGCTGGACCCGGCGCGTGACCCGCGCTGGGGCCGCACCATCGAAAGCTATGGCGAAGACCCCTTCCTGATCGGCACGCTGGGCTTGCAGCAGGTGCTGGGCATCCAGTCGCAGAACGTGGCCGCCACGCTCAAGCACTATGCCGTCTACAGCGTGCCCAAGGGCGGGCGCGATGGTGAGGCACGCACCGATCCACAAGTCACCTGGCATGAGGTGAACAACATCTTCCTGCCGCCGTTCAAGAAGGCGATTGTGGAAGGCCGCGCCAAGGGTGTGATGGCCTCGTACAACGATTACGACGGCACGCCCATCGAGGCCAACAGGCTTTTCCTCACGGACATTCTGCGCGGGCAGTGGGGCTTCCGTGGCTATGTGGTGTCGGACTCGGCAGCGGTGGAGTTCATCCACACCAAACACCGCACGGCGGCCACGCCGATCGAGGCCGTGCGCCAGTCCATCGAGGCCGGCTTGAACGTGCGCACCAACTTCACCCCGCCGGAAGACTACGGCAAGCTCGTGCGCCAGCTGGTGCGCGAGAACCAGCTGTCCATCGAGACCCTCGATGCCCGCGTGCGCGACGTGTTGCGCGTGAAGTTCGAACTGGGCCTGTTCGACGCGCCGTACATCGAAAACCCCGCCGCCACGGACAAGATCGTGCGCGCCCCGGCGCATCTGGCGGTGGCCGACCAGGCCGCGCGCGAGTCCATCATCCTGCTCAAGAACGACCAGAACGCGCTGCCGCTCAGCAAAAGCGTGAAGCGCGTGCTGGTCGCCGGGCCCCTGGCGGACGACCCGCATGGCTGGTGGTCGCGCTACGGCGCGCAGAGGCTGGACTTCGTCACGCCGCTGGCCGGCATCCGCGCCAAGCTCGGCAACGATGTGGAAGTGCGCTACGAAAAAGGCGTGGACGTGAAGGACGCCAACTTCCCCGACAGCGACGTGTACAAGGACGCGCCCGATGAAACCGTGCGCGCCGGCATCGCCAGAGCCGTGGCCGCCGCGCAGGACGCGGACGTGATCATCGCCGCTCTGGGCGAGACCGACGATCTCTGCCGCGAATCGTCCAGCCGCATCAGCCTCAACCTGCCGGGCTACCAGGAAGAGCTGCTGCAAGCCCTGTACGCCACCGGCAAGCCGCTGGTGCTGGTGCTGAGCAACGGCCGCCCGCTCTCCGTCAACTGGGCAGCCAAGCACGTGCCGGCCATCGTGGAGATGTGGTTCCCCGGCGAAGCCGGCGGCAGCGCCCTGGCCGATGTGCTGTTCGGCGACTACAACCCTGCCGGGCGCCTGCCCATCACCTTCCCCAAGAGCGTGGGGCAGATTCCCTTCAACTTCCCCGTGCACCCCGGCGCGCAGTCGCGCGACTTCGGCCAGGTGGAAGGCGCGCTGTTCCCCTTCGGGTTCGGCCTGAGCTACACCACGTTCGAATACGGCGAGCTACAGGTGACGCCCGCCGAGCAGGCCACGCAGGGCCGCGTCGAGGTGAGCCTGACCGTGCGCAACGCCGGCGCGCGGGACGGCGACGAGGTGGTGCAGCTCTACCTGCGCGACGACTACACCAGCGTGGTGGGCTTCGAAAAGCTGCTGCGCGGCTTCACGCGCATCCACCTCAAGGCCGGCGAAAGCCGCCGCGTGAGCTTCACGCTCAAGCCCGAAGACCTCGCGCTGTTCGACCGCAACAACCAGTGGACCGTGGAGCCCGGCCATTTCACCGTGATGGTGGGCGCCTCCTCGGAAGACATCCGCCTTACCGGCGGCTTCGACATCCTCGACGCCAGCGGCAAGCGCGAAAAAGCCGCCGGGCCAACGGACCGCTTCGATCCACGCTGAGGTTCGCCCCTCAAGGACTAAGGAGGAGAGCCGGCCGAGGAGCCAGTTTTCCGTTTCAAGGGGTCACAGCTGTGCTCCTGCACGAGCACACCACACTCATTCTGTACTCCAGAAGCCCTCGATGCGGTTGATGTGGTCGCGACCAACAAGTCGTCCCTTCAAGCAATGGCTGCCGGTGGACAGCCGTGGACAGCCAAAAGCACAAAACCAACAAAAAACCGCGCATTAGCGCGGTTATCTGTACGTCTATGGACCCTGATGGACCACTGAATGGTGCCGGAAACAGGAATCGAACCTGCGACCTACTGATTACGAATCAGTCGCTCTACCGACTGAGCTATTCCGGCAAGGGGCGCGAATTATAGGGTGCTCGTCCGCTGCGAACAATGCTGCAGCAAAATTCGCTCGGCGGTGCGCCATGTCAGCGACGATTCATCGCGCTGCGGCATAAAGACGGGCCGGATGTGGCGGAGAGAGAGGGATTCGAACCCCCGGAACCTTTCGGTTCAGCGGTTTTCAAGACCGCCGCAATAGACCACTCTGCCATCTCTCCGGAAGCGGCCCGGGAACGGGCGATTTTACCGAAAACGTCCGGATCGATGGGCTCCGGGCCGCGTTCGGGCGGTGAATTTGCAGTGACCATCCACTAAACTGCTTGGCCCTGCCGGATTGGGCCGGTGTACGAAACGATCAGCGGAGCATTGGAGCTTATGAACGAGAAGTTGTTGAACGAGACCGCGCTGGCCATGGTGGCGCCGGGCAAGGGCATCCTCGCGGCGGACGAGAGCACGGGCACGATTCAGAAGCGCTTCGACAGCATCAAGGTCGAGAACACCGAGCCGAACCGTCAGGCCTATCGCGACATGCTGTTCACGACCCGGGGTTTCGAGCAGTACACCTCGGGCGTCATCCTGTTCGAGGAAACGCTGTTCCAGAAGGCACTCGACGGCACGCCGTTCCCGCAATTGCTCGCCGCCAAGGGTGTGCTACCGGGTATCAAGGTTGACAAGGGCGCCAAGGATCTGCCGGGCGCGCCGGGCGAGACGATCACCGAAGGCCTCGACGGCCTGCGCGAGCGCTTCGTGAAGTACCGCGAAGCCGGCGCCCGCTTCGCCAAGTGGCGCGCGGTCATCACCATCGACAGCCAGGGCCTGCCGACCGATTACGCGATCCACACCAACGCCCACGCGCTGGCGCGCTACGCTGCGCTGTCGCAGGAAGCGGGCATCGTGCCGATCGTCGAGCCGGAAGTCCTGATGGACGCCGACAACAGCATCGAAGTCTGCGAGTCAGTGACCAGCCGCACGCTCGAAGCGGTGTTCGCCGAACTCTACAAGCAGAAGGTCTTCCTCGAGGGCATCGTGCTGAAGCCGAACATGGTCATCGCCGGCAAGAAGTCGCCGGTGCAGGCCAGCCGCCAGCAGGTCGCCGAGGCCACGGTGCGCACGCTGAAGCGCTACGTGCCGGGCGCCGTTCCGGGCATCGCCTTCCTGTCGGGCGGCCAGTCGGACGAGGACGCGACGGCGCATCTCGACCTCATCAACAAGATCGGCGACCTGCCGTGGAAGGTCACGTTCTCGTACGGCCGCGCCCTGCAGGCCGCCGCACTGAAGGCCTGGGGCGGCAAGCACGCCGACGCCGGCCGCGTCGCGCATCTGCACCGCGCGCACATGAACGGCCTCGCCGCGCTCGGCAAGTGGGACGCCGCGCTCGAAAAGGCCGCTTAAGGATTTTCCGGCCGACAGGGCCTGCCGTCACGAAAACCCGCCGCGTTCGCGCGGCGGGTTTTTGTTTGGCCGCTCGCTTCACGACGGTTCTAATGGAAATCGCGCGACAGATACGGCAGGCCGGCGATCCAGTGCGAGCGGTCGGCGAAGCGGTCGGCGAGGACGTGGATCACCCAGCCCACCTTCTCCGAGCCTTGTTTCTGCAGACGTCCTTTCGCGAGCAGGAAGCGTCCGCCGACGACCGCGTCGCGCTCGGCATCGATCAGCTGCGGCCGTACGATCAGGTTGACGACGCCCGTGTCGTCTTCGAGCGTGAGGAACATCGCGCCGTTCGCCGAACCGGGGCGCTGGCGGAACATCACCATGCCGGCGACCCGCACGGCATCGCCGTCATTCCACTGGCCCGTCCCCAGTTCGCGGTTCGGCGCGATGCCCAGCCGCTCCAGCCTGCCGCGCAGCAGCGACACCGGATGACGGCGCAGGCTCAAATGCGTCGTCCGGTAGTCGGCCAGGACCGCCTCGCCCTCCGTCGGCGCCCGCAATGCCGCCGCCTCGTCCGGCAGCCGAACGCCGGTCAGCACACCATCGAAGCGCGCATATCCACGCGCCTGCCAGCGTGCCTGGAAACGATGTCCCGCCAGGGTCTGCAAGGCGTCGGCGTCGGCAAGCAGGTCCAGTTCGCGCGCACTCAGGGCCGCGCGCCGCGCGAGGTCGTCGAGATCGCCGAAGGGGGCGTCGATCCGTGCGGCGACGATGCGTAGCGCGGCCGCCTCGTTGAATCCCCGCACCAGCCGCAGGCCGAGGCGAACGGCCATCTGCCCGCGCGCATCGCGCTCGAGATGACAGTCCCAGCGGCTGGCCCGCACGTCGGCCGGACGCACCTCGACGCCCATGCGCCGCGCCTCCGCGACGAGCATCGATACCGGATAGAAACCCATCGGCTGCGCATTGATCAGGCCGCAGGTGAACGCGGCTGGCCGGTGCCGCTTGAGCCACGCCGATTTGTACGCGAGCAGCGCGAAGCTCGCGGCATGGCTTTCCGGGAAACCGTAGGAGCCGAAGCCTTCGATCTGCCTGAAAATGCCCTCGGCGTATGCCTTGCCGTAGCCCCTGGCGTCCATGCCGGCCATCAGCTCGTCGCGGAATCTGTCGACGTGGCCGTTGCGCTTCCACGCCGCCATCGCGCGGCGCAGCGCGTCGGCGCGGCTCGCCGAGAAACCGGCGGCGACCATCGCGATCTGCATGACCTGCTCCTGGAAGATCGGCACGCCGGACGTGCGCTTGAGCACCTGTTTGATCGGATCGCGATTGCCCAGGGGATACGGAATTTTCTCCGGATCCATGTTCCGCTGCTTCAAATATGGATGCACCATGCCGCCCTGGATCGGCCCCGGACGCACGATCGCGACCTGCACAGTCAGGTCGTACTGCGTCTTCGGCCGCAGGCGCGGCAGCATCGTCATCTGCGCGCGCGACTCGATCTGGAACACGCCGATCGTCTCGGCCCTGCAGATCATGTCGTAGGTTTGCCTCGTCTGCGGATCGTCGTCGTAGCCTCGATCGCGGATGTCGCGGTAATCGAGGTCTTCGCCGAACTCACCGAGCAGCGCGAGCATGCGCCGCAACGCGCTGAGCATGCCCAGCGCGAGCACGTCAACCTTCAGCAGGCCCAGTGTTTCGAGATCGTCCTTGTCCCACTGGATGACCGTGCGCCCGGGCATCACCGCGTTCTCGACCGGCACCAGTTCATGCAGGGGCCCGTCGGAGATGACGAAGCCGCCGACGTGCTGCGACAGGTGCCGAGGGAAACCGGCATCGGCGGCGAGAATCCCCGCCAGACGGATCCACAGCGCGATGCGCGGCGCCTGCGGGTCGACGCCGACGCGGCGCAGCCGCTCGTGCATCTGCTCCGGCCGGTCCCACCACGCCAGCGACTTGGCGACGCGATCGACGATCTCCTCGCCGATGTCGAGCGCACGTCCGACATCGCGCAGCGCGGAACGCATGCCGTAGCCGATCACCGTCGCCGCGATCGCCGCGCGCTCGCGGCCGTACTTGTCGAACACGTACTGGATCACTTCCTCGCGGCGCTCGTGTTCGAAATCGACGTCGATGTCCGGTTCCTCGTCGCGTTCGGCCGACATGAAACGCTCGAACAACAGCTCGTTCTTCTCCGGATCGACCTCGGTGATGCCGAGCACGTAGCAGACGATCGAATTCGCGGCGCTGCCCCGGCCCTGGCAGAGAATCTTCCGGCTGCGGGCGTGGCGGACGATGTCGTAGACGGTCAGGAAGAACGGCTCGTGCTTCTTGGCGGCGATCAGCCGCAGCTCGCGCTCGATCGTGCCGCGGATGATTCCGCTGCAGCCTGCGGGCCAGCGCTCTGGAATGTGCCGTTCGACGAGGATGCGCAGGTATTCGTTCGGCGAGCGCGTCGGCTCGACGATCTCTTTCGGATACTGGTATCTGACCGTCTCGATGCGAAACACGCAGCGCTCGGCGACGCACAGCGTCTCGTCGAGCAGCTCGCGCGGATACAGCGACGCCAGATCGGCCAGCGTACGCAGATGGCGCTCGGCGTTCGGGAACAGCCGGTGCCCGCAGCGCACGACCGGCCGGCGATGGCGCAGCGCCGCCATCACGTCCTGCAGCGCGCGGCGCTGCGCGACGTGCATGTGCACGTCGCCGGCCGCGACCAGAGGCACGCCGAAGCGCGTACTGAGCGCGCGCAGGCGCGCCAGCCGGTCGGCATCGCCGCCATCGCGATGCAGTTCGACGGCAATCCACAGCCGGCCCGCATAGCGTTCGCGCAGCCACGTCAGCTCGTCGATCGCGGGCTCGCCGCGCGGAACCCACAGCAGGCTGCAGTCCTCGAGCGACGAGCCGACATCGTCGCGCACGAGGTGGTAGGCGCCCTTGTCGCCGGTCCGGCGCGCCTGCGTGATGATGCGGCACAGATTCGAATAGCCGCGCGGCGTCCCGGCGATCGCGACGCAGCGCAGGCCGTCGGCGAAGTTCAGCTCGCTGCCAATCAGCAGTTCGGGCACGTGTAGATTTTCTTCGCGCAGCCGCCGCTGCTGCTCGTACGCGCGCACGACACCGGCCATCGAGCAATCGTCGGTCAGCGCCAGCGCGCGATAGCCCAGCAGGCCCGCCTGCGCCATCAGCTCCTGCGGCAGCGACGCGCCGCGCCGGAAGCTGAACGCGGACACGGCGTGCAGTTCGGCGTACGCCGGTCCGGCACGGACCATCGTCAGCCCCACAGTCCGTGCAGGAACCAGCGATCGTCGCCGGGCGTACGAAAGACCCAGGCGCGCCGGCGCTGCCATTCAACGACGTAATAGTCGCGGCGCTGGTCGGCGCCGTCCCACCAGCCGCTCTCGATGCGCTCGACGTTCGCGTCCCTTGCCGATTCCCCGGCCGGTCCGTCCGGCAAAGCCTGCGGCCGGTGCAGCAGCCACAGCGGCCGCGGCCGCCCAGTCACGGTCTGCATCTCGCCGTCGTTGCGCCACGCGCGATCCGGCCGCTGATCGGCCTGCGTCGCCGGCATCCACAGCGCGTGCGCGCCGAGCCGCGCGGCGATGCGCTCGACGGCGGCCGTCCATTCGGCCTGTCCGTTGCCGCCGTCGAACAGATCGGCCTGCGTCGCCGCTGCGGCGTCGAGGGCGGTCGCGCGCAATTCGAGCGCGCGCACGGCCGCACCGAGCGGCTCGCGCGCGAGCCGCTCGCGAAGACGGTCGAAGATGCGTGCGGCATCGCGATGCGCGTCGAGAAAGCGCAGCGTGAAGCGCGTCCGTCCATGCGCGTGCAGACAGTCGAGACGCAGTTCGCGCACCGTCACGTCGCGCGCGCGCAGCCAGCCCTGCAGGTCGTAGGCCAGGCGGCGCAGCGGGAACTGCAGCCCCTCGAGCCGTTCCACGTCGCCGGAGAATTCGAAACGGCGCTGGAACGCCGGCGGCGGCACGATGGCCTCGGCCGGCTCGGCGGCATCGCCGTACAGGCGGTCGAGCTCGAGTAGGCGATCGGCGCCGAAGCGCCGCGCGAAGGCCTTGCGCGGTAGCGCGCGCAACTCACCGATGCGCCGCAGGCCGACGCCGCGCAGCGCTTCGAGCTGCGCGAGCCGCCACGGCAGTTCGCCGATCGGCCTGGACGCGAGCAGCCGCGCGAGCGCCGCCATGCCGCGCACCTTCACGCCGCCGCCGGCACAGGCGAACAGCGCCGCGGCCGCGCGCGTCGGCGCGACCGCCGTCGAGACCCGGTGACGGCCGTCGGCGAACTCGGCGTCGAGCCGCGCCTGCAGATTCGGGTAGCCGCCGAACAGGCGCAGGCTCGCCGAAGCTTCGAGCCACAGCAGCGCCTGCGGCGCGCCGCCCGGCTCATCGAACTCGCGCAGCTCCGCGTGCACGGGACTGCCGTAGTGATAGAGCCGGTGCGCCAGGGCACGCAGCGCCGCGCGCTCGGCTTTCACATGGCGCGCATGCGCGCGCAGCAACGGTTGCAGCGACAGCGCGGCGCCGAGCGGCGTGCCGACGCCGACGCCGGGCGCCGCCGTGACCAGCCAGCGGCTCGCGCCGCGCTGCTCGGTCGCGACGTCGAACTCGCCGTCGAAGCCGAGCGCCTCGACCGGCAGGTGCGGCAGATGCAGGCACAGCCACAGCATCGCCACCTCAGCCGCGCAGTGCGCAGATCCGCGTCGGCCGCGCGCCACGGCACTTGAGCACTTCGACGCGCGCCGCGCCGCTTTCGCGGGCGATGCCGAGACGCAGGCTGGCCACGGAAGTGGTATCGCGCGACGCGTCGCGACGATAGACGAGCGCGAAGCTCTCGCCGGCCTCGGCCGCAGCTGCAGGCGGCGCTGCGCGGTCGGCGCGATCGCGTCCTGCCACAGCAGCACGGCGCCGGCCTGCGCGCGCAGCAGTTCCTCGGCGGCCCACAGCGCGTCGTTTCCGCGGCTCGCGTCGACGACGACGAGCTGACGCAGGTCGAGGCCGTGCTGCGCGAGCGCCGGCGCGTACGGCAGATGCGGCGGCGCGATCATCGCGAGCCGGCGTCGCGCGCGCGCGAGCCGCACGAGCAGCGGCATCGCCAGCTGCAACTCGCCGACGCCGGGCGCGCTGTAGACGATCTCGCTGAGCGATGCCCAGGGCCAGCCGCCGCCGGGCAGCAGCGCATCGAGTTCGGCATGGCCGGTCGGCTCGGCCCGCAGCGGCGCCTGTCCATCGCCGCGCCACAGGCGCGCGTCACGCAGCAGTTCGCGCAGGGCCTGCGCACGCATGCTCGTCGCCACGACGCCCCTCAGGCCAGACTGAAGCCGCCGTTGCGGATCAGGCCGACGACGCGGCCTTCGATGACCAGCTCCTCGCGACGCAGATCGATGCGGATCGGCGCGAAGTCCGGATTGGCGGCGAGCAGGCGCACGACGTCGCCGCGACGCTCGAAGCGCTTGACCGTCACCTCGTCGCCGATGCGCGCGACGACGATCTCGCCGGTCTGCGCCGTCGCGCGGCGCTGCACGGCGAGCAGATCGCCTGGCAGGATGCCGGCGTCGCGCATCGACCAGCCCTGCACGCGCAGCAGGAAATCCGGCTCGGCGACGAACATGCGGCGGTCGAGCTTGTACCAGGCCTCGACGCTCTCGGTCGCCAGCATCGGCAAGCCGGCGGCGACGCGGCCGACCAGCGGAACACCTTCATTCGGAGCGTCATTGGCCGCTGCCGACGTTTCTTCGGGATCGAGCACCCGGATGCCGCGCGACATGCCCGGCAGGAGTTCGATCGCACCCTTGCGAGCGAGCGCCCGCAGGTGGTCGTCGGCCGCCGTCGGCGAGCGGAACTCGAAGGCGGCGACAATCTCGGCGCGCGTCGGCGGCAGGCCGTGCGCTTCGCAGTGGCGGCGGATGAAGGCGAGGATTTCGGCTTGGCGCGACGTCAGGTTCATGGCGGCCTCGATAACTGTATATCTATACAGTATTCGATCCGGGCCGCGCCTGTAAATCCACAAAGCTTGCCACGCGTTGCGTTTTGCATCCCCGGGTTCACGCGACTCAGAACCTTGGAGTTGCCATGAACCTGCCGCCGTCCGTTTCTCCTTCCCTTCCCTCGCCCGACGCAAAGGCCGGCGCGCTGCGCGTCGCCTTCGTACAAGCCTGCTGGCATCGCGAAATCGTCGACCGCGCGCGCGACGGATCCACCGCGTCGTCCGGTGCACGAAAACGAAAAAGCCGGCACGGGGTCGGCTTTTCTTTGGGTATGGCGGAGAGAGCGGGATTCGAACCCGCGATACGGCTATAAACCGTATACACGCTTTCCAGGCGTGCTCCTTCAACCACTCGGACATCTCTCCGGAACAGCGCGATCGCGACGATCGAAGGGGGCGGATTATATTGAATCGCGGATCAGAACGGCCACCACCAGTGCTTTTTCTTTTCGCCCGGATCGGCGCCGGGCACCTTCTTGCCGGCCTTGTTGTCCTTCTCGGCCTGCTGCAGTTCGGCGGTGCTTGTCAGCCGCGGCGGCACGTCGAGGCATTCGTATCGGGTGCTGCCCGGATCGTGCGGATCGGCCACCTTCTGGCCGAATGCCTGGCTGTCGGCAGGCTGGGCCGGAATGCGCAGCGCCGAGGGCGATTCCGGCGTCGTCAGGCCCGGCACGGCGTCGGGTGCCGGCAGGGTCTCGGCCTTCTGGTAAGGCTGGGACACCTCGCAACGGCGCGCGCTGCTGCAGGCGGCAAGAAGCATCGTCGCCGCCAGCGCGGCCAGTATCGACAGACGCATCAGATCGCTCCGGCCGTACGCAGCGCGCCGCGCACCACATCCTGGTGCGCAGGGTCCATCGGCACGAGCGGCAGGCGCAGGCCTGCGGGAATCTTGTTCATTTCGTTCAGGGCCCACTTGACGGGAATCGGATTGGGTTCGTCGAACAGATGCTTGTGGAGGCCCTGAAGTTCCCCGTCGAGGCGTTCAGCCCTGGCGCGGTCGCCGGCCAGCGCGGCGACGCACATCTCGTGCATCTTGCGCGGCGCAACGTTGGCGGTGACGGAAATGTCGCCGTGGCCGCCCATGAGGATCGACTCGCAGGCCGTCGCGTCGTCGCCGGAATAGATCGCGAAATCGCGCGGCAGGCCGAGTGCCAACAGTTCCTTGATGCGGCCGAGGTCGCCCTTGGCTTCCTTGAGGCCGACGATGTTCTTAATCTGCGCGAGGCGCGCAACGGTCGCCGGCAGCAAATCGACGCCGGTGCGGCCCGGCACGTTGTAGAGGATGACCGGGATGTCGACCGCCTCGGCGACCGCCTTGAAGTGGCGATACAAGCCTTCCTGCGGCGGCTTGTTGTAGTACGGCGTCACCTGCAGCACGGCGTCGGCGCCGGCTTCCCCGGCGGCGCGGGTCAGTTCGATCGCTTCGGCGGTCGAGTTGGCACCGGTGCCGGCGATGATCGGCATGCGCTTCTTGGCGACCTTCACGGCGCGGCGGATCACTTCGATGTGCTCGTCGACGTCGAGCGTCGCCGATTCGCCGGTCGTGCCGACCGCGACGATGCCGTCGGTGCCTTCGGCGATATGCCATTCGATCAGCGCGGACAAGCTGTCCCAGTCCACCGCGCCATCCGGGAACATGGGTGTGACGATGGCGACAATGCTGCCCTTGATCATGCGCTGTACGGGAAAACCGGAATTACGGGGGGCGCAAGTATAGCGACTGCCGACACGACGGCGCAGCGCCCGGCTTACGCCATCGGATCGCGGAGACTACAATAGGCCGCTTTTCCGCCCGCCTCGCCCATGTCCGCCAACGATAACCTGCTCACCGTCTCCGTCATCGGCAAACCGAAAGGCAACGTGCCGCTGGAGTTGTTCAAGGCGATCCGCGAGCGCGGCGGCGAGGTCGAGGACTGCCGCATCGCGCAGATCGGCGACCGCCTGACGGCCAACCTGCTGGTGTCCGGCAACTGGAGCACGCTCGGCCGCCTCGAGACCGCGCTGCCCGGCATCGCCGAGAAGCTCGAGTTGCAGGTGCGCTTCGAGCGCTGCGAGGTGCGGCCGGTCAATCCGGATTTCCGCCCGTACGCAGCCGAGGTGATCGCGCCGCAGGACCCGAACCTGCTCGTCAACATCCTCGAGTTCTTCCAGCACCAGGACGTCGAGGTCGTCGAGATCTCGACGCAGAAGTACCAGTCGACCTACACCGGCGCCGAGATGGCGAGCGTGCAGATGGTGCTGCACGTGCCGGTCAACCAGCACCCGCAGGCGCTGCGCGAGTCGTTCATGGATCTGTGCGACGACCTCAACGCCGACGGCATGCTCGATCCCATCAAGACCTGACGCCACGGCCGGAAAAGCCCGTGAAACCCGGCGACAGGATTCCCGATCTCGCGCTGCCGGCCAGCGGCGGCCGGACCATCGGCCTGCGCGCGTTCAAGGGCAGGCCGCTGGCGATCTACTTCTATCCGAAGGACAACACGCCCGGCTGCACGCAGGAAGGCCAGGACTTCCGCGACCTGTATCCGCAGTTCGTCAAGGCCGGCTCCGAAGTGCTCGGCGTGTCGCGCGACAGCGTCAAATCGCACGACAGCTTCATCGCCAAATTCGAGTTCCCGTTCGCGCTGCTGTCCGACGGCGACGAGACGCTGTGCAAGGCCTTCGGCGTCATCAAGGAAAAAAGCCTGTACGGCCGCAAGTACCTGGGCATCGAGCGCAGCACCTTCCTGTTCGATGCGAACGGCAGGCTGGTGCGCGAATGGCGCGGCGTGAAGGTCAAGAACCACGCCGCCAAAGTGCTCGAGGCCGTGCGCGCGCTGTAACGCGAGAGCCCCTCGCGGCGGTCAAAAAAGCAGCAGCAAGACGCCGCGACGGAGTCCCACAGTAGCGGCAAAAGCACGTGCTGAAAAGCACTTTTTTCTGCAAAGCGCATGGGCTAGATTGAAGCCGCGCGACGGGTTTCTCGCTCGCACCATTCGTCCAGCTTCGCCCGTACCCGGCTTCACAAAAACAATTAGCACGCACCGCATCAGCGCAAGCCACACCCGTCAGATCCGCTGCGGCGGACCGCGATCGTCGTCCCCGGTCCATCCATTCACGTCTCCAGTCAGCGTCATGGGCAGCGCCCATCGGCGCGAGGTGCCTCACGTCCGATGAGCAAGCGCAAGATCTTCGTCCTCGACACCAACGTCCTGCTGCACGACCCCTCCGCGCTGTACCGCTTCGAAGAACACGATCTTTTCATCCCGATGGTGGTGCTCGAGGAGCTCGACAACTCCAAGAAGGGCACCAGCGAAGTCGCCCGCAACGCCCGCCAGGTCAGCCGCTTCCTCGACGACCTGATGAAGGACAAGAACCACGCGCAGATCGAGAAAGGGCTGCCGCTGCCGGGCCTGCGCGGCCCGCTGAACGGCCACGGCCGCGGCAAGACCGGCGAGCCGGCGACCGGCAAGCTGTTCTTCCAGACGCGGCCGACCGAGGCCGTGCTGCCCGGCCTGATGCCCGGTCAGAAAGCCGACAACAGCATTCTCATCAACGCGCTCGACCTGCAGACCAAGAACCCGACGCGGCCCGTCGCGCTGGTCAGCAAGGACATCAACCTGCGCATCAAGGCGGCGATCGTCGGCGTCCACACCGAGGACTACCACAACGATCAGGTCCTCGACGATCTCGATCTGCTGTACACCGGCTACAAGGAGCTGCCGGCGGACTTCTGGACGACGCACGGAGAGAAGATGGAGAGCTGGCAGGACGCGCGCGGCCGCGCCTGCTACCGCCTCAAGGGCCCGCTGGTGCGCAACTGGTACGTCAACCAGTTCCTCTACATCCCGGACGACGACAACGAGAAAGGCCTCGAACTCGTCGTCTCGAAAGTCGAAGGCACGACGGCCGAGCTGCGCGTGGTGCGCGACTACCGCGCCGCCAAGACCAGCGTCTGGGGCATCCATGCCAAAAACCGCGAGCAGAACTTCGCGCTGAACCTGCTGCTCGACCCGGACGTCGATTTCGTGACGATCCTCGGCACTGCCGGCTCCGGCAAGACGCTGCTGACGCTGGCCGCCGGTCTGGCGCAGACCATGGACGAGCAGCGCTATCGCGAGATCATCATGACGCGCGTCACCGTGCCGGTCGGCGAGGACATCGGCTTTCTGCCCGGCACCGAAGAGGAAAAGATGGCGCCGTGGATGGGCGCGCTGATGGACAATCTCGAAGTGCTGACGCAGAACAGCTCGGGCGGCGACTGGGAGCGGCAGGCGACCAATGACATCCTGGCGAAGCGCATCAAGATCCGCTCGCTGAACTTCATGCGCGGCCGCACCTTCCTCAACCGCTACATCATCATCGACGAGGCGCAGAATCTCACCGCCAAGCAGATGAAGACGCTGATCACGCGCGTCGGCCCCGGCTCGAAGATGATCTGCCTCGGCAACCTCGGCCAGATCGACACGCCGTACCTGTCGGAGACCACGTCCGGCCTCACCTACGTCGTCGACCGCTTCCAGGGCTGGCCACACGGCGGCCACGTGACGCTGGCGCGCGGCGAACGTTCGCGCCTAGCGGCCTACGCATCGGATATTCTTTAAACTCCATTCCTCTTCCCCGTCCACAGGGGAGAGGGAAAAAATCAATCGGAGATTGCTGCATGCTCGGAAAACTGGGCAAATCGATGAAGGAAGGCGCGATCGCCGTTGCGCTGCGCGCGTATGTCAACGATCGCTACAAGGAATACGGCGAAGTGCTCGACTGCCAGGTCGATACCAAGGAAAACCGTCTGTCGTTCCGCGTCCTGCTGCGCGGCGAGAAAGAGCCGGCCAGCGCGTCGATCGACCGCTACGAGATCGAGCGCGAAGACGAAGACGTTTATCTGAAGCTGCGCAGCTTCTCGACGTCGCGCGAGTGGATCACGCTGCTGCTGAACCAGTTGCTCGCCGGCAAGCGCTTCAAGATTCCGTCGACGATCGCCTCACTGCTCTGAGCCGCGAACGCCGCGTCCGCACCGTCATGACCGAGGCCCCGTTCCGCAAGCTCGTCGCGGCATGGCCGGGCGTGACGCTCGACGTCAAATGGGAAAGCCATCTGGTCGCCTCGGTCGACGGCAAAATGTTTGCGATGCTCAACCTGCCCGGCTGGCCGAACGCCGGCTGGATTCACTTCAAGGCCGACGACGATCTGTTCCTCGCGCTGACCGAGCAGCCGGGCATCCGGGCCGCGGCCTATCTGGCGCGCGCCAAGTGGGTGACCGTCCATGAGCCGCGCCGATATCCGAAGGACTGGTACGCCGCCAGCCTGCGCCGCGCCTATGAACTGATCGCGGCGAAGCTGTCGAAGAAGCGCCAGCGCGAACTGGGCCTGCCGTCGGCCTGATGCAGGTCGCATGGCACTCGACCCGGGCTTCCTGCTCCTGCTGGCCGCGCTGTGCGGCTTCGCGTTCGTCGCCGGCTTCGTCGATTCGGTGGTCGGCGGAGGCGGGCTCATCCAGGTGCCCGCACTCTTCGTCATGTTGCCGCAGATGGAGCCGGTGACGTTGCTCGGCACCAACAAGTTCGTCAGCGTCTGGGGCACGACGGCGGCCGCGCTGCAATATTCGCGGCGCGTGGCGATCGAATGGCGGGCCACGCTGCCGACGATCGCCGCAGCTTTACTGTGCGGCTTCCTCGGCGCGAGCGCCGCCGCGCACATTCCGACCGACTGGTTCCGGCCGCTGATGCTGGCGCTGCTGGTCGTCGTGCTCGTCTACACGCTGTGGAAGAAGGACTTGGGCGCGCTGCACGCACCGCGCCTGAGCCGCACGCATACGTTCTGGTTCGGGCTCTTCACCGGAGCGGTGATCGGCTTCTACGACGGCTTCCTCGGCCCCGGCACCGGCTCGTTCCTGATCTTCGCGTTCGTCGGCCTGTTCGGCTTCAGCTTCATCAAAGCCTCGGCGTCGGCCAAGTTCGTCAACGTCGCCACCAATCTCGCCGCGCTCGCCTACTTCATCACGCACGGTGACGTACGCTACGAGCTCGCCGTGCCGATGGCCGTGTTCAATGTCGCCGGCAGCCTCCTCGGCGCGCGCATGGCGATGCGCCGCGGCAGCGGCTTCGTGCGCGCGCTGTTCATTGTCATCGTGACGATCCTCATCGCACGCTACGCCTGGGACATTGCCCACGTGCATGCGCATTGAGGCGCAAGCTCAGGCGCGATCGGCGGCGAAGGCGATCACCTCATCGAGGCGCTCGCGGCCACCGAGCAGAAGCAGGAGGCGGTCGATGCCGAGCGCGACGCCGGCGCAGTCAGGCAGGCCGGCCTGCAGCGCGGCGATCAGGAACAAGTCGTACGGCGGCGCGGCGCGGCCGTTGTCGCGGCGCCACTGCTGGTCGGACTCGAAACGGCGCCGCTGCTCGGCGGCATCGCTCAGCTCGTGGAAGCCGTTGGCGAGTTCGAGACCGCGCCAGAACAGCTCGAAACGCTCGGCGACCGGCGGATCGCCCTCGCGCACGCGCGCCAGCGCCGCCTGCGACGCCGGGAAGTCGTAGAGGAAGGCCGGCGCGTCGCAGCCGAGCCGCGGACCGACGACGTGCGACATCCACAGATCCAGCCAGAGATCGCGGTTGGCGATCTCGTGTGCGGCCAGGCCTTCGGGCTCGGCAATCTCGCGTTCACGCAGGCGCACACGCAGTGTCTGCGCATCGAGCGCGAACGGATCGAAGCCGGCGAAGGTCTCGAACGCTTCGCGATACGTATAGCGCCTCCATCCGAAGTCCGGCGCGCCGCAGTGACGCAGCAGCGCCTCGACCTCGTTCATCAAGCGGTGATGATCGAAGCCCGGCCGATACCATTCGAGCATCGTGAACTCGGGGTTGTGATGCCGGCCCTGCTCCTCGTGGCGGAACACCGGCGCGATCTGCCAGATCGGCCCGCTGCCGGCGGCGAGCAGGCGCTTCATGGCGAACTCGGGGGAAGTCTGCAGAAAACCGTGATTCGTGATGCGTGATGCGTGATTCGGCGAGGAAACGACGAAGCTTTCGATGTGCCGGTCGACCGTCGCGTGGCGCGAGAGTACCGGGGTCTGAACCTCGAGAACTTCGCGCTCCAAAAAGAAAGCGCGGATCGCAGCCAGCAGCTGCGCCCGCGCTTTCAGGGTTTCGATGCTCGCCGACGGACGCCAGTCCGCCGCTTCATGAATCACGAATCACTCCATCACGAAGCCATCACTTGCCGACGCGGCTCAGGTATTCGCCGGTGCGCGTATCGACCTTGATCTTCTCGCCCTCGCCGATGAACAGCGGCACCTTGACCACGGCGCCGGTCTCGAGCTTGGCCGGCTTGGTGCCGCCGGTGGCGGTGTCGCCGCGCAGGCCCGGATCGGTCTCGACGATCGTCAGCTCGACGGTGTTCGGCGCGTAGACGACGAGCGGCACTTCGTTCCACAGCGTGACGCGGACGGTTTCCTCTCCCTTCAGCCACTGCGCGGCTTCGGCCATCGCCGCCTTGCCGGCCTGGATCTGCTCGAAAGTCTTCGGATCCATGAACGTCCAGAACTCGCCATCGTTGTACAGGTACTGCATGTCCATGTCTTCGACGTCGGCCGCCTCCCAGCTGTCGCCGGACTTCAGCGTCTTCTCGAGCACGCGGCCGGTCTTCAGGTTGCGGATCTTGATCGTATTCGTCGCCTGGCCCTTGCCCGGCTTGCGGTACTCGTTGTCGACGACCGAATACGGCTCGCCGTCGATCAGGACTTTGGTACCGGCCTTCATTTCGTTGGTGCTGACGGTCGCCATGATTTTGCTACTGACTGGTGTTATTGGCTTGTGTTGAAAGTCGCGGCCATAGAGCGCCGCGACGGTGCCGGGGACGGCATGAAAGGCGGCTGCGCCAAGGACGGCATAGAATCCGCGGATGATACCGTCACCCCCTCAAAACAACCAGCCTGCGGGCCTGCGCGCGCCGGCTTGGCAGCACGAGTTGCGCCAGGCTTTCAACCGGCCGCACGAACTGCTGGACTACCTCCGGCTCGACCCCGCGACACCGCATCTGGCGCCGGCGCTGCTGCGCGGCTTTCCGCTGCGCGTGCCGCGCGGCTACGCGGCGCGGATGAAAAAGGGAGACGCGCACGACCCGCTGCTGCTGCAGGTCTGGCCGCAGCCGTGCGAGACCGACGAGACGCCCGGCTACGCGATCGACGCGGTCGGCGATCTGCACCGCGTGCGCAGCGACGGCTTGATCCACAAGTACCACGGCCGCGTGCTGCTGGTCGCGACCGGCGCCTGTGCCGTGCACTGCCGCTACTGCTTCCGCCGCCACTTTCCGTATGCCGAGCAGCTGGCGGCGCGCGACCACTGGTCCGGCGCGCTTGCCGAGATCGCCGGCGACGCCAGCATCGAGGAAGTGATCCTGTCCGGCGGCGATCCGCTGTCGCTGTCCGACGACAAGCTCGCCGAGCTCGTCGACGCGCTCGGCGCGATCCCGCACCTGAAGCGCTTGCGCATCCATACGCGGCAGCTCGTCGTGCTGCCGGAGCGCGTCGACGAGCGCCTGCTCGCCTGGCTCGACCGCACCCGGCTGCAGCCCGTCTTCGTTCTGCATGTCAACCATGCCCGCGAACTCGACGAGTCGGTGCGTGCCGCGCTGCAGCCCTTGCGCGAACGCGGCATCGCGCTGCTCAATCAAGCCGTGCTGCTCGCCGGCGTCAACAACGACGCCGACACGCTGACCGCCCTGTCCGGACGCCTGTTCGAGTGCGGTGTGCTGCCGTATTACCTGCATCTGCTCGATCGCGTGCAGGGCGCCGCGCATTTCGACGTCGCCGAGGAACACGCGCAACGACTGATGCGCATGCTATCGTCGCGTCTGCCGGGCTATCTGCTGCCGAAGCTGGTCCGGGAAATCGCCGGCGCGCCGTCGAAGACCTGGCTCGCATGGGAGCGATCCGCGACGCAGCCCTGACGCCGGGGCTTTGGGCGGCGCGCCGGCTTGCAGACCCAGACCGGGCAGGAACCAGGGATGAATCGCGCACGGTTGAGCACCGCGTCCCGGCCCCATCGGCGCCACCGTCCGGGCATCCGCCGCTCGCGCGCCGGCCGGCGCCGCTTGTCGCTCCGTCCCTACGTATGGCGCCTGTCCGGACTTAACGAATAAGGGACTTCAGTTCATGGCTGCCAGCGCGTTGAGCCCGTAGATGTCTTCACAAGCCACGTCACTCATCACCGCCGCATCGCCTGCCACCCATCAGGCGGGCACCCACGTCGCGCTGGTCATCAGCGATTCCGAAAGCGTTGCCAAACGCGTCGAGAGCTATTTGCGCAACGCCGGCCATCCGCTTCGCGCGGCCTGGGTGGCCGATCTCGAAGACGTCGAGGAAGCGCTGCGCCGCGGCACGCCGGACCTGGTGCTGTGCGCGGACGGAGCCGACGCGCCGTTGCGCGACGTCGTCGATCTGTGTCGGCGCGCCGCGCCTGACCTGCCGGTCTTGCTGCTGACGCCGCGATTCGCGCCCGAAGACACCATCGCGGCGATGGCGGCGGGCGCGCGCGACCATGTCGCGTACGACGATCTGCGCCATCTCCGCCATCTCGAACTGGCCGCGCTGCGCGAAATCGCCGCCCATCAGCATCTGCGCGAACTGCGCGCGACGCAAAAGCGCCTCGAAATCTTCGAGTCGCGGCATCACGAGCTGCTCAGCGGCACCAATGACGCGGTCGCGCATATCCAGGAAGGCATCCTGTCGCACGTCAATCCGGCGTTCGCGCAGCTGCTGGGCCATCACGATGGCAGCGCCCTGATCGGCACGCCGCTGATGGACCTCGTGGCCGCCGACTTCATCCCCAAGGTCAAGGAGCGGATCAAGCTGCTGCTGCGCGGCAAGACCGGCAACCTCACGCTCGACTGCTGCCTGCTGCACAAGGACGGCCATCGTGTCGCGATCAATGCGCGCCTGACGGTCAGCGAGAACGACGGCGAACAGCTGATCGGAATGCTGATCCGCGCCGAAGCCGCGCAGGTGACGCCGAACGCGGTCGCCCACGCGGCCAACGGCCGCCTGCAGTTCTTCGACAATCTCGGCGCGGCGATCGCCGGCGCCGGCCAGCACAAGCAGCAGCGCGCAGCGCTGCTGATGACGGTCGACGGCTACACCGCGCTCGAGGATCAGCTGGGCCTGCACGACGCCGAGCAGGCCATCGTGCAACTGCTCGAGTGGATCAAGGACAAGCTCGGCGACGGCGATCAGGTGTTCCGCTTCTCGACGCACGAGATCGCCCTGCTGGTGACGCAGAAGGATGCGGGCGCGATCCAGCAATGGGGCGAATCGCTGACCCGCGACGTCGCCAGGCAGATTTTCAACACCGCCGGCCACGAAGCGCCGCTGTCATTGACGATCGCTGCCTACCCGTTCGGCAGCGGCGAGCAAACCGGCGCCATCGTCGCCGAGCTGGCGCGCAGCGCGCGCGGCCTGTCGGCCAAGGGCGGCCGCCAGTTCGTCAACCTCGGCGCGACCGCGCAGCATTCGCAGCAGGAACGCGAACTCGAGCGCAAGGGCGAAATGGTGCGCAAGGCACTCGCCGACAACCGTCTCAAGCTCGCCTACCAGTCGATCGCCAGCCTCGAAGGCGATACGCGTCAGCACTTCGACGTGCTGGTGCGCCTTATCGACGAGGAAGGCCGCGAAGTGCATGCGTCGGAGTTCATCCAGGCCGCCGAGAAGTCGGCCCAGATGTGTGCGATCGACCGCTGGGTCGTGCAGCGCACACTGAAGACCCAGGCCAAGCGCGACAACGCTCAGGAAGCGTCGAGCCTGTTCGTCAAGCTGTCCGAAGACACGTTGAAGGACAGCGAGGCCTTCGTTGCCTGGCTGCAGGATCAGTTCAAGACACGTCCGCTGCGTCCCGGCGAGATGGTGTTCGAACTGCAGGAACTCGTGCTGCAGAACCACATCCGCAAGGCCAAGCTGCTCAGCCAGGCGCTGATCGGGCTCGGCGCGCAGTTCGCGATCGAGCATTTCGGCGTCGGCTCGAACTCCCAGCAGATGATCGAGCACATTCCGGCGCAGTACCTGAAATTCCACCCGTCATACACGAAAAACTTCAGCGACAAGGACACGCATCGCCGCATGACGGTGCTGATGGATCTGGCCAAGCAGCGACAGATGAAAGTCATCGTCAGCCACATCGAGGACGCCAACGTGATGGCCCGCCTCTGGCAGATGGGCGTCAACTTCATCCAGGGCTACCACGTGCAGGAACCCGAGGTCGTGCTGCTGTCGGCCGAACTCGCCGCGCGCTGAAGAAGTCTCAGCTCAACCCTTCTGCAGCGCCTCGATGCGCACGTCGAGCGGCGGGTGCGTGGCGAACAGCTTGGCGAGCTGGCCGCCGCTGATGCCCATCGCCGTCATGTTGGCCGGCAGCGTCGACGGTTCGTGCACCGCCTTCAGGCGCTGCAGCGCAGCGATCATCTTGCGCTTGCCGGCGAGATGCGCGCCGCCGGCATCGGCACGGAACTCACGCTGACGCGAGAACCAGGCGACGATCATGCTGGCGAGGATGCCGAACAGCAGCTCAAGGATCATCACCGTGAACATGTAGCCGAGACCGGGGCCGCGGTCTTCGTCCGAGCCGCGGCGGAACACGGCCTGGTCGATCGCGTAGCCGACGACGCGCGCGAGGAACATTACGAAAGTGTTGACCACGCCCTGGATCAGCGTGAGCGTGACCATGTCGCCGTTGGCGACGTGGCTGATCTCGTGGCCGAGCACGGCCTCGACCTCGTCCTGGCTCATCGAGCGCAGCAAGCCGGTCGAGACGGCGACCAGCGCGCTGTTCTTCGTCATGCCGGTGGCGAACGCGTTCGGCTCCGGCGCGTCGTAGACGGCGACCTCCGGCATGCCGATGCCGGCGGTGCGCGCCTGGCGCTCGACGGTCTGCAGCAGCCACATTTCGGACGAGTTGCGCGGCTCCTTCAGCACTTCGGCGCCGGTCGACCACTTGGCGATGGTCTTCGACATCGCCAGCGAGATGAATGCGCCGCCGAAACCGAAGACGGCGCAGAACACCAGCAGCGCCTGGTAGTTCAGGCCGTTGGCGGCGAACCAGCGGTTCACCCCAAGCAGCGAGGTGACGACGCTGAGGACGAGGACCACCGCGAGATTCGTCGCGAGGAACAGCAGCACGCGTTTCATGTGACGGAAAAGCTACCTTTCGTTGAAGCCGTGGGTGGCTCTGTGGGGTTCAATGTGGCTGATGGACCGGCATTTCAAGTGGAAGTTGCCGAGCGTTACCGGCCACCCTCCGCGTTCATGCGGTCGACGCGCTGGAAGCCGCGCGGCAGATGGCTGCCGCGGCTCGCACGCGAACCACTGTAGTGTGCGAGTTCGGACGGCTTCAAGGTCAGCGTACGCTTACCACAGACCAGCGTCAGGCTCGCGTCAGGCGGTAACACGCAAGCCGCCAGGATGCGGTCCTCACCCTTCAGCGCGACCAGCTTGTTGCCCTTGCCCTTTGCCAGCTCCGGCAGCTCGGCGAGCGGGAATACCAGCAGGCGGCCTTCGGCCGTCGCCAGCGCGTAGCGGTCCTGGCCGGCATCGCCGACGCGCAGCGGCGGCAGCACGCTCGCCGTCGCCGCGAGATTGATGACGGCCTTGCCAGCCTTGAGGCGCGATTCGAGATCGCCGAGCCTGGCGATGAAGCCATAGCCCTCGTCGCTGCCAAGCACGAGCTTCTCGCTCGCCTCGCCCATCACCAGACCCGTGATGCGGCCGCCGTCCTGGATATCGAGCCGGGTCGTCACCGGCTCGCCCTGCGAGCGCGCGCTCGGCAGCTCGCGCGGATTGAGCGTGTAACTGCGCCCCTTGTGATCGAGCAGCACCAGCAGCTGGTTGGTCTTGCCCTGCGCGGCGTATGCGAACTCGTCGCCGGCTTTGTAGCTGAGGGCGGTCGGATCGAGTTCGTGGCCCTTGCCGGCGCGGATCCAGCCAGCCTTCGACAGCACGACGGTGACCGGCTCGGCCGGCACGATCTCCGTCACTTCGAGCGCCGCAGCCGGCGGTTTCGCATTGATCGGACAGCGCCGCTCGTCGCCGTACTTCTTGGCGTCCTCTTTCAGTTCCTCGCCGATCAGCTTCTTGAGCTTGTCGTCGTCACCGAGCAGTTCTTCGAGTTTCGCGCGCTCGGCCGCGAATTCCTCCTGCTCGCCCTTGATCTTCATTTCCTCGATCTTCTGCAAGTTGCGCAGCTTGAGATCGAGGATGTAATCGGCCTGCACATCGGTAAGACCGAAGGTGCTCATCAGCTTCGCTTTCGGCTCGTCCTCGAAGCGGATGATGCGGATCACCTCGTCGATGTTCAGATACGCGATCAGCAAGCCTTCGAGGATGTGCAGGCGCTCGTTGAGCTTGGCGAGACGGTGGTTGAGGCGCCTGGTCACCGTCGCGAAGCGGTAGTCCAGCCACTCCGAAAGAATCTCCTTGAGATTTTTCACGCGCGGCCGGCCGTCGAGACCGATCATGTTGAGATTAACGCGGTAGCTCTTCTCGAGATCGGTCGTCGCGAACAGGTGTGCCATCAGTTGCTCGGCGTCGACGCGATTGGAGCGCGGCACGATGACGAGGCGCGTCGGATTCTCGTGATCCGATTCGTCGCGCAGGTCCTCGACCAGCGGCAGCTTCTTGGCGCGCATCTGCTCGGCGATCTGCTCGAGAATCTTGGCCGGCGACACCTGGTGACCGAGATGCGTGACGATGAGGTTGCCGTCGTCGTCGCGCTCCCAGCGCGCGCGCGCGCGCACCTGGCCATTGCCGGTCTGGTAGATCTTCAGCAGGTCGTGCGGCTCGGAGACGATTTCGCAGCCGGTCGGGAAATCCGGCGCCGGCACGAATTCGCAGAGCTTCTCGATGTGCGCGTTCGGATGCTTGAGCAGGTGCAGACAGGCCGCGACCAGCTCGCGGATGTTGTGCGGCGGGATGTCGGTCGCCATGCCGACGGCGATGCCGGTCGTGCCGTTGACGAGGATGTTCGGCAAACGCGCCGGCAGCAGGCGCGGCTCGTCGCGCGAGCCATCGAAGGTCGGCAGCCAGTCGACCGTACCCTGATCGTTTTCGGCGAGCAGCGTCTGTGCGTACGGCGTCAGCCGCGATTCGGTGTAGCGGTAGGCGGCGAACGACTTAGGATCGTCCTGCGAGCCCCAGTTGCCCTGGCCGTCGACCAGCGGATAGCGATAACTGAATGGCTGCGCCATCGTCACCATCGCCTCGTAGCAGGCGCTGTCACCGTGCGGATGGTATTTGCCGATGACGTCGCCGACCGTCAGCGCCGACTTGCGCGGCTTCGACGTGGCGTTGATGCCGAGTTCGGACATCGCATAGACGATACGTCGCTGCACCGGCTTGAGGCCGTCGGCGACGTTCGGCAGTGCGCGGTCGAGGACCACGTACATCGAATAATCGAGATACGCCTTCTCGGCGAAGATGCGCAGCGGGAGGCGTTCGGTGTCGCTGGTTTCCATATCCGTCATGGTCTGGTTTCAACCGGAAAAAGGATTAAGGGGCGGCTGGAACGAGGGCCAGCCGCTAAGATCGGCGACATTGCGCGAAACGAAACACAGACCGTGTTCGTCCGCAGTCGCCGCGATCAGTGCATCGATCACAGGATAGTTGTGCTGCGCCTGGACGCGTCCCCAGCGCACGGCGATCGCCTCGGTGACCGGCAGGATGCGGTCGGCATAGAAGGTCTCGACTTGCACAAGCCAGCGATCCAGCGCATCGGCCTGCGCGGGATCGTCGGGCCGGACGCGTTCGATGCGCTTGCGAATCTCGCCGACCGTCAGCACGCTGAGAAACAGGTCCTCCGCGCGTACGTCACGCCACCACGCCGTCACGCCGGCGTCGCGGCGCGCCGGGGGCTTGCGCAGTTCGCCGAGGACGTTCGTATCGAGCAGATAGCTCACGGCGCGGACGGACGTCCGAAATCAAGCTCGCGCACGAACAAGTCTTCGTCGCCGGCCGGAATGCCGCTCAGAAGCGCCTTGAAGTCCGGCGCCTCTGGGTGCTTCGACAGCAAGGCCTTACGCAGGATTTCGCGATGCTCCTCTTCCGCCGAACGCCCATGCTCCGCCGCGTTGCGCTTGAGTTGCCGGACGACCGCCGCTTCGATGTTTCTGACGATGAGCTGGGCCATGAGACTGCTCTGCTATCACTGATAGCGAAAGGATAGCAGACGCATGGACCGAGCAGCTCTTCCTCGAACCAGCGTTTGGCGGCCTGCCAGCCTGATCCGGCGTCGGCGCGTAAACGGCGCGCTTGTTCGAGGCGGTGGCTGGCTTCCGAACAGGTTTTCTCGGCGAAGTCATGCCAGCAGGCAAAGTGCCCGCGGCTTTCATCTGGTTACGCGCGGATCTCTGCGGCGCTCATCGTTTTGACTCTGGAGCTTGCCATCCGCGCGTGTCAAACACCGGCAGCGGGCAATCTGTTCCCTCCTCCACTGCCCTCGCGGAACGCGCGAATCGTGCTTACGAAAGCCTCGCCGTACTGCTCGAGCTTGCGGCTGCCGACACCGTTGATGTCGGCAAAGGCGGTCAGGTCGGTCGGTTGGCTTTCGGCCATTTCGCGCAGCGTGGCGTCGTTGAAGACCACGTAGGGCGGCACGTTCTGCGCATCGGCGAGGCGTTTGCGCAGTACGCGCAACTGCTCGAACAGCGATTGTTCGTCCGGCGGCAGCGACGCGGCGGCGGACGATTTTTTGGCTTTGGCGTTGCGGCTGGCGGCGGTTTCGCGCGGCGGCGGTGGCACGACGAGCACGCGGCGCTCGCCTTTGAGCACATCGCGACTCGCGGCGGCGAGCTTGAGCACCGGATAGCCGTCGGTCGTCTCGTCGAGCAGGCCCTGATGCAGCAGCGCGCGCAATACCGTGCGCCACTCGTCGAGCGAACGCGCCTTGCCGATGCCGTAGGTGCTGAGCTGCTGGTGGCCGCGGTCGATGATTTTCTGGTTCTCCGAGCCGCGCAGGATGTCGATCACGTGCGCGCCGCCGTAGCGCTCGCCGCGCTGCGCGAGGCGCGCGACGCAGGACAGCAGCTGCTGTGCTTCGAGCGTCCAGTCCTCGGTGATTTTCTTTTCGAGACAATTGTCGCAGGCGCCGCAGTTGCCCTCGAAGCGCTCGCCGAAATAGCGCAGCTGGATCGCGCGGCGGCACTCGTGCGATTCCGCATAGTCGAGCACCTGGCGCAGTTGCTGGCGCGCGACGCGCTGCTCCTGTTCGAGCGGCAGGCTGGTCTCGGGATGCATCTTCTGCGCGATCAGGAATTCGGCCGTGCGGATGTCGCCGATGCCGAAGAACAGCACGCAGCGCGAAGGCTCGCCGTCGCGGCCGGCGCGGCCGGCTTCCTGGTAGTAGCCTTCCATCGTGCGCGGCAGATCGTAGTGCGCGACCCAGCGCACGTCCGGCTTGTTGATGCCCATGCCGAACGCGATGGTGGCGACGACGACCTGCGCGTCGTCGCGGATGAAACGCTCCTGATTGTCACGGCGCTCGTCGGCATCGAGTCCGGCGTGGTACGGCACGACGCGGATACCGTCGGCCGCCAGCCGCGTCGCGAGTTCGTCGACGCGCCGCCGCGACAGGCAGTAGACGATGCCGGACCCGCCGTCGCGCGCCAGCGCAAGCAGCTGCGCGTAGGTCTGCTGCGTCTTCGGCCGCACCGCGTAGTACAGGTTCGGACGATTGAAGCTGGCGACGTGGATCGCCGGCTCGCGCAGCTGCAGCTGGGCGACGATGTCGCCGCGCACGCGCTGCGTCGCCGTCGCCGTGAACGCGAGCACCGGAATGTCCGGAAATTGCGCGCGCAGACCGCCGAGTTGGCGGTACTCCGGGCGGAAATCGTGACCCCACTCGGACACGCAGTGCGCCTCGTCGACGGTAATCGCCGAGAGGCCCTGCGCCTCGGCGAGCCTCGCGAGCAGGCCATCGCGGAATTCCGGCAGCAACAGGCGTTCCGGCGCGAGATACAGCAGCTTGTAGTCGCCGCGCAGCAGGCCCGACATGCGCGCCGAGGCTTCGGCACCGCCCAGCGTCGAATTGAGAAAGGTCGCGGCGATGCCCATCTCGGACAGCAACCGCACCTGATCCTGCATCAGCGCGATCAGCGGCGAAACCACCAACATCACGCCGGGCTTGAGCAGCGCCGGCAACTGGAAACACAGCGACTTGCCGCCGCCAGTCGGCATGATCGCCAGAAGATCGCGGCCGGCCAGCGCGTCGCGCACGACCGCCTCCTGACCGGGACGGAAATGATCGAAGCCGAACCAGCGCTTCAGCGCCGTTCCAAGCGCATCACCCGCCGTGCCCGTCACCACCATCGCCGCCGCACTCATGTCGTTCCCGCTTCCACCGGCCGCACGGCCGGCACGACGGCGGTTTCGAGCATGGATTGCGCGATCTCGCGCTCGCCCATGACGGTCACGTTGGCGCCACACTGCTGCAGGTACGCGACCTCGGCATCGGAGTGCGCGCGCGCAACGATCAGCAATTCGGGATTGGCCTTGCGCGCCTGCTTGACGACCTGGCCGGCCTCGAAGCTCTGCGGAATCGCCACGAACAGATGGCTGGCACCGGCCAGATTCGCCGCCTTGAGCACGCGCGGTTCGGCGCCGTTGCCGATCAACAGCTCGGCGCCGTCGGCGTGCGCGGCGTTCGCCGGCTTCTCGCGATCCTCGATCACCAGGTACGGCGTGCCGGCCGTTTTCAGGCCGTGCGCGACGTGACTGCCGACGCGGCCGTAGCCGACGACGACGGCGTGACCGTGCAGCGCCGTCGTCTTCAAAGCCGTCTCCGGCACCGGCAGCGCGTCGGGCGCCGCCGCCGGCACGACCAGCGGTTCGGCGCTGCGCTGCCGGCGCTCGGCGATCGCGAACGCGAGCGGGTTGAACAGGATCGACAGGATCGCGCCGGCGAGAATCAGATCCTGCGCCTCGGCCGGAAACAGCTGCAGCGACAGGCCGAGGCCGGCGAGGATGAACGAGAACTCGCCGATCTGCGACAGGCTCGCGGCGATCGTCATCGCGGTCGCGCGCGAATAGCCGAACGCGCGCACGATCATGAACGCGGCAATCGACTTGCCGACGAGAATGATCGCCAGCGTCGCCAACAGCTGCAGCGGCGCGCGCAGCACGATGGAGGGGTCGAACAGCATGCCGACCGAGACGAAGAACAGCACGGCGAACGCGTCGCGCAGCGGCAGCGATTCCTCGGCGGCGCGGTGCGACAGCGGCGACTCGGCGAGGATCATGCCGGCGAAGAACGCGCCGAGCGCGAACGACACGTCGAACAGGTACGCGGCGCCGAGCGCCACGCCGAGCGCGACCGCCAGCACGGCCAGCGTGAACAGCTCGCGCGAGCCGGTCCTGGCCACCCAGTCGAGAATGAGGGGAATCGCGCGGCGTCCGACGATCAGCATCACCGCGACGAAGGCGACGACCTTGCCGATCGTCACCGCCAGCGTCACCGCGATCGATCCGGCATCGATTCCGCCGCCGCCGCTGCGCAGGGCCGCGGTCAGCGCCGGAATCAGCACGAGCGCGAGCACCATCGCCAGATCCTCGACGATCAGCCAGCCGACGGCGATGCGACCGCGATCGGTCTCGAGCAGGCGGCGGTCCTGCATCGTGCGCAGCAGCACGACGGTGCTCGCGACCGACAGCGCCAGGCCGAATACCAGGCCGCCACCGGCCGGCCAGCCAAGCAGCAGCGCGAGCCCGAAGCCCAGCACGGTGGCGACGGTGATCTGCACGATCGCGCCGGGCACGGCGATCTTGCGTACCGACAGCAGATCCTTCAGCGAGAAATGCAGGCCGACGCCGAACATCAGCAGGATCACGCCGAGCTCCGCGAGCTCGCTGGCGAGGCTCTGATCGGCGACGAAACCCGGCGTATTCGGGCCGATCAGCACGCCGCCGAGCAGATAGCCGACCAGCGGCGGCAACCGCAGACGCTGCGCGACCGCGCCGAAGATGAAGGCCAGCACCAGACCGCCGACGATGGTGGCGATCAAAGGCGTCGAGTGATGCATGCGTCAGACCGTGCGTGGGAGGAGTTGCCGGGACTGGCGGATCAAGAATACGCAATCGGGGGCGGCAACGTCTGTCCCGTCCGAAAGGACGCACGCCCGGTTTTCCGAAAACCTGCCGTGCACGCGGCCCGGCAGGCAAACGCCAGGCGCGGCGCGTCTCAAACCTCGGCGCGATTGCCCTCGCGCTCGAGCCAGTCCTTGCGGTCCGACGCACGCTTCTTGGCGAGCAGCATGTCCATCACCTTGTCGGCCGACAGCGCGCCGTCGCCGGCATCGTCGTCGAGCGTCAACTGCACCAGGCGGCGCGTGTCGCGCGCCATCGTCGTCTCGCGCAGTTGCAACGGATTCATCTCGCCGAGGCCCTTGAAGCGCGTGACCTGCGGCTTGGCGCGGCTGCCCTCGGCGACCAGGCGGTCGAGCACGCCGTTCTTCTCGGCTTCATCGAGCGCGTAGAACACCTGCTTGCCGGCGTCGATACGGAACAGCGGCGGCATGGCGATGAAGATGTTGCCGGCCGCGACCAGCGGACGGAAATGCTTGAGGAACAGCGCGCACAGCAGCGTCGCGATGTGCAGGCCGTCAGAGTCGGCGTCGGCCAGCACGCAGACCTTGCCGTAGCGCAGGCTGGCGATATCGGCGCTACCGGGATCGACGCCGATCGCCACGCTGATGTCGTGGATTTCCTGGGAGCCCAGCGCCTCGTTGGCGTCCACTTCCCAACTGTTGAGAATCTTGCCGCGCAGCGGCATCACCGCCTGGTACTCGCGGTCGCGCGCCTGCTTCGCCGAGCCGCCGGCCGAGTCGCCTTCGACGAGGAACAGCTCGGTCAGCGCCGGATCGCTCGACACGCAATCGGCGAGCTTGCCCGGCAGCGCCGGACCGCTGGTGACCTTCTTGCGCACGACCTGCTTGCTGAGCTTGAGGCGCGCGTTGGCGTTGGCGATGACGAGCTGCGCGATCTGCTCGCCGGCCTCGGTGTGCTGGTTCAGCCAGAGGCTGAACGAGTCGTGCACCACGCCCTGCACGAACGCCGCCGTCTCGCGCGACGACAGGCGCTCCTTGGTCTGCCCGGCGAACTGCGGGTCCTGCATCTTCACGCTGAGCACGTAGGCGCAGCCGTTCCAGACGTCTTCCGGCGTCAGCTTGAGGCCGCGCGGCAGGAGATTGCGGAACTCGCAGAACTCGCGGATCGCCTCGGTGAGGCCGGTGCGCAGGCCGTTGACGTGCGTACCGCCCTGCGCGGTCGGAATCAGGTTGACGTAGCTCTCGGCGACCGGCTCGGCACGCGGTCCTTCGCTGTTGAGCCAGACGAGGGCCCACTCGGCCTCCTCGCGCGCCGCCTTGAACTGGCCGATGAACGGCTCGTTCGGCAGTGTCTCGGCGCCCTGCAGCGCGTCCTTGAGGTAATCCGGCAGGCCGTTCTCATACTGCCAGGTCAGCTCTTCGCCGTGAATCTTGTCGATCAGCGTCACGCGCAGGTTCGGGCACAGCACGGCCTTGGCGCGCAGCACCTGCTTGAGGCGCGGTATCGAGAACTTCGGCGAGTCGAAATATTTCGGATCGGCCCAGAATCGCACCGTCGTGCCACGCCTGTTCTTGGCGACGGGGCCGACCGGCTTGAGCTTCTCGGCAACCTCGCCGTCCTTGAAGACGATCAGGTGCTCGGTGCCGTCGCGGAAAACGCGCACTTCGAGGCGGTTCGACAGCGCGTTGACGACGGACACGCCGACGCCGTGCAGACCGCCGGAGAACTGGTACTGCTTGTTCGAGAATTTGGCGCCCGAATGCAGCTTGGTCAGGATCAGTTCGACGCCGGTGACCTTGTGCACCGGATGGATGTCGACCGGCATGCCGCGACCGTCGTCGGCCACTTCCAGCGAGCCGTCCTCGTGAACGGTGACGATGACGTTCCTGCAATAGCCGGCGAGCGCCTCGTCGACCGCATTGTCGATCACTTCCTGCGCCAGATGGTTCGGGCGCGTCGTGTCGGTGTACATGCCCGGGCGCTTGCGCACCGGGTCAAGGCCCTGAAGGACTTCAATCGCTTCAGCGCTATAAGAATTGTTGCCGGAGTTCGCAGCCATGCGCAGCCAGGATCAGGAGAGGGTTGCCTTGCGGACGCGCGAAGGTAGCCAATGCGCCACGCGCCGGCAAGATTGCCGGCGTCGCCGGCCTCTGGCACACAGGCGCGTGCCCGCCGGCGATCTTCAGGCTTCGGCGAGCACGAACGCGGCGGCGGCCAGCGCCAGCAGCGGCGCGACCGCGGTCAGCAGGGTATCCGTCAACACGTGATCGGGCCGCGAGGTCAGCATGCCCCCGGCCACGGAGACCGCCGCACGCGCGGCCGCGTCGAAGCGGTCGGCCAGCACGTGAACGATGGTTGGCGCCGCCGCATCGAGCAGCGGCCACAGACCGAGCGCGAGCAGGCCGATCGCCAGCGCGGCGCTGATGCCGTCGAGCCACGGCAGACGCGGCGCCGGCAGGCGCTGCACGACGCGCGCGCTGAAGCCGTCGTCGTCGAGATAGGGGCTGCACGCAAGATCGTCGCGCAGCGCGTCACGCAGCCAGGCATCGTCATCGACGGGATGTGGTTCGGGCTTGCGGTTCATGTCGCCTCCCAGGCTTGCAGGCGGGCCTTGAGCTTCTGCTTGGCGCGCGTCACATGCGATTTCAGCGTGCCCAGCGGGCAGCCGAGCGCGACGGCGGCTTCTTCGTGACTCATGTCGAGATGGTAGCACTGCACGATCGCCGCTCTTTCCGCCGGCGATAGCACGGCGAACGCGCGCGCCATGTCAAGCTGCAGATCGGCCTGCGGCGCGGCATCGTCGCTGACGGCTTCGGCGTCGGCCGGCACGTCGTCGAGCGACAGCTCGTCGTGCCGTGTGCGCAGGTGCTGCAGGAACGCGTTGGTGGCGATGCGCTGCAGCCAGGTCGAGAACTTCGCGTCGGCGCGGAACTGCGCGAGCTTGCGGTACGCCTGCAGAAAGGCTTCCTGCGCCAGATCGTCGGCCAGCGCCGCGTCGCCCGCCGTCAGGCGGCGCAGCAGGATACGCACGGCCGACTGGTGACGACGCACCAGCAGACCGTACGCGAGCCGGTCGTCGCCGGCCAGCACGCGCGCGATCAGCGCCACGTCGGCCAGTTCGCCGGCGTCTCGCAAGGCGGCGCTCAGGGCTTCGGCGACGTGTTGCGGCCTTCGACCGCCCACGACAGCAGGCGGGCGACACCGATGAACAGCGGGATCAGCGCCCACGGCCAGGCGTGCTGCTGGCCGGTCAGATAGAACGCCAGTGCCATCGCCAGACCGACGGCGATCATCGTCAGGCCGCGGTTGAGGTCCGAGCGCTGGCAGCGCACGGCGACGAACAGTTCCGGCGGCACGGTCTGGCCGCTGGCGGCGAGTTTGGCGATTATCTCGTTCTGCAGCCGCTGCTGGCGCAGGCGGAACAGCAGCACGGCGATGACGATGACGGCCGGCAGCACAAAGGCCAGGATCACCGCGACGAGGCCAGTGACGTCGAGATCATGGCCGCCGCCGACGGCGTCGAGTCCGTCGATCTGGAACGTGGCCGCGGCGCTGGACAGCAGATTGAGCATCATGGTGAACCTCTTCGAAAGACTGGCGCGCCGGTCCGGATGGCGGCGCTTGTCGGGTTAGATGCCGCGAGCCGGCGTTTTGGATGCACGCGCCGCGCCCGCGACGCGGATTACACTACGCGCCCCTGTCGGCCGCCCGCCATGTCCAGCAAAGCCCCGGTCTCCTCCAAAGCCGCATCGCCCGCCGCCGCCGACCCGGTCGGCCAGTTCGAGGAGGCGATGCAAGAGCTCGAAGGCATCGTGCAGGCGCTCGAACGCGGCGACCTGCGCCTCGACGAATCGCTGCGCCTGTTCGAGCGCGGCGTCGCCCTCGCCCGCCAGTGCCGCGGCTCGCTCGAAAGCGCCGAGCTGAAGGTCCGCGAGCTGCTCGCCGACGCCGACGGCGACGGCGACGGCGAGGATGAAGATCCGTCGTGAACGAACCGTTCGCCGGCCGTGTCGCTGCCTACCGGCAGCGCCTGCAGGATGCCTTCGAGCGCTGGCTGCCGCCGGCCGGCTGCTACCCGGCGCGCCTGCACGAGGCGATGCGCTACGCCAGCGACGGCGGCAAGCGCCTGCGCCCGCTGCTGGTCTACGCGGCCGGCGAAGTGCTGGGCCTGCCGCCGCGCGCGCTCGACGCGCCAGCCTGCGCGGTCGAGCTGATTCACGTCTATTCGCTGGTGCACGACGATCTGCCGGCGATGGACGACGACGACCTGCGCCGCGGCCGGACGACCGTGCACAAGGCCTATGACGAGGCCACCGCCATCCTGGTCGGCGACGGCCTGCAGGCGCTGGCGTTCCACGTGCTGGCCGGCGACCGCGATGCCGGCCTGTCGGCCGAACAGCGCCTGCGCATGGTCGAGCTGCTGGCCGACGCCGCCGGCTCGCGCGGCATGGTCGGCGGCCAGGCCGTCGACCTCGCGTCCGAAGGCCGTGACCTGACGCTTGCCGAGCTCGAGGCCCTGCACGTGCACAAAACCGGCGCGATGATCCGCGCCTGCCTGCTGCTCGCCGCCGCCGCCGCGCCGGCGCTGCCGGACGCGCGGCGCGAGGCGCTGGACCGCTACGGCAAGGCCATCGGCCTCGCCTTCCAGATCCAGGACGATGTGCTCGACATCGAGTCCAGCTCGGCCCTGCTCGGCAAGACCGCCGGCAAGGACGAGGCGCACCTGAAGTCCACCTATCCGTCGGTCATGGGCCTGCCCGCCGCCAAGGCGCGCGCCGCCGAGCTGTTCGCGACGGCGCGCCAGGCACTGGCGCCGTTCAATGACGCGGCGGAGCCCCTGCTGTGGCTCGCGCGCCATATCGAGGGTCGCGACCACTGAGACACAGTGCCGGCCATGCGCCACGCCCTATTCCAGGGCGGGGCCTTTGGCGATAATCCCGCCTCGATCCGACAGGGTGCCGCAAGGCACTGGACCTACATGACCGATATTCCCGGATACGCCCTGCTCGGGCGCATCCAAACCCCCGACGACCTGCGCCAGCTGCCGAGCGCCGATCTGCCAGCCCTGGCCGTCGAGATGCGGCGGTATCTGATCGAAACGCTGGGCCGCATCGGCGGCCATTTCGCCGCCAACCTCGGCACCGTCGAACTGTCGCTGGCGCTGCACGCCTGTCTGGACACGCCGCACGACCGCATCGTCTGGGACGTCGGCCACCAGGCCTATCCGCACAAGATGCTGACCGGCCGCCGCGCGCGGCTGGAGACGATCCGCCGCCTCGGCGGTCTGGCACCGTTCTGCGCGCGCGGCGAAAGCGAATACGACAGCTTCGGCGTCGGCCACTCGTCGACCTCGATCTCCGCCGCCGCCGGCATGGCCGCCGGCGCGCGCCTCAAGGGCGAGCAGCGCCGCGTCGTCGCCGTGATCGGCGACGGCGGCATGACCGCCGGCATGGCCTTCGAGGCGCTGAACCATGCCGGCCATCTCGGCCTCGACTTGCTGGTGATCTACAACGACAACGACATGTCGATCTCCGAGAACGTCGGCGCCCTGCGCGACCACTCGGCGCGGCTGATGCAGAAGCTCGGTCTTGCCGCCCCGCACGCCGCGCGCGCGCCGCGCGCCGAGCATAACGAAGCGCACCTCGATCATCCTGGCGCGATGTTCGAGACCTTCGGCTTCACCTATTGCGGCCCGGTCGACGGCCATGACCTGCCGGCGCTGATGGCGACGCTGGACCGCCTCAAGGACGCGCGCGGTCCGCATCTGCTGCACATCGTCACCGTCAAGGGCAAAGGCTTCGAGCCGGCCGAGGCCGATCCGATCAAGTATCACGGCATCACCCAGTTCGATCCGGTGACCGGCGCCTTCCCGGCGAAGAAGGGCGAAAGCGCACCGACCTACACGCAGGTGTTCGGCGACTGGCTGTGCCGCGCCGCCGAGCGCGATCCGCTGGTCGTCGGCATCACGCCGGCGATGCGCGAGGGCTCCGGGCTCGTCGAGTTCGCCCGCCGCTTTCCGGACCGCTACTTCGACGTCGGCATCGCCGAGCAGCACGCGGTGACGCTGGCCGCCGGCCTCGCCTGCGAAGGCCTGAAGCCGGTCTGCGCGATCTACTCGACGTTCCTGCAGCGCGGCTACGACCAGCTGATCCACGACGTGGCGATCCAGAACCTGCCGGTCGTGTTCGCCATCGACCGCGGTGGCCTCGTCGGCGCCGACGGCGCGACGCATCACGGCAGCTTCGATCTCTCCTACCTGCGCTGCGTCCCGAACCTGGTGGTGATGGCGCCGTCCGACGAGAACGAAACGCGGCGCATGCTGGCGACCGGCCTCGCGCTGAAGCAGCCGAGCGCGGTGCGCTATCCGCGCGGCAACGGCATCGGCCTGCCCGCCGAAGCCGATGCCCGGCCGCTGCCGATCGGCAAGGGCCGCATCGTCCGCGAGGCGCACGGCCGCCGCCGTCCGCGCGTCGCGATCCTCGCGTTCGGCACGCTGGTGCACGCGGCGCTCGAGGCGGCGGAAATCCTCGACGCGGTCGTCGCCGACATGCGCTTCGTCAAGCCGATCGACGCCGAGCTGGTGCTCGAACTCGCCAACGAGAACGATCTGCTGGTCACGCTGGAGGACAACGCGCGCCTCGGCGGCGCCGGCTCGGCCGTCAACGAAGTCCTGCTCGCGCAGCACCATGCCGTGCCGGTGCTGAATCTCGGCCTGCCGGATCACTTCGTCGAACACGGCACGCGCGAGGAACTGCTGACGCAGGTCGGGCTCGACACCACGGGCATCCTGCGCGCGATCCAGAAACGGCTGAGGTCGCGCGATCTGGACGAAGCCAAGCGCGGACGCGGCGGAACCTAGTCAGATGCCGTAGCCAAACTCCTAGCTTGGGCTGCTGCGAACGATCTGCCGGCACTTGCGGTCAGCGTACGGAAGGCACGCGAAAAGCTGATCTCACCAGACTGCTTCCATCAACTGCGCAGCCGGGACGCGTCGCCGAACCAGTCCAGCTTCTCGCGCAGCTTCACGACCTCGCCGACGATCAGCAACGTCGGCCCCTTTGGCTCGGCGGCGGCGACGCGCGCCGGCAGGTTTTCGAGCGTGCCGGTGACGACGTGCTGCGTCGGCGATGTGCCGTCGCTGACGATCGCCGCCGGCCAGTCGTCCGGCAGGCCGTGTTCGCGCAGCGCCGCACAGATCTGCGGCAGCGTCTGCAGGCCCATATAGAACACCACCGTCTGGCCGCGCCGCGCGAGCTGGTCCCAGTGCAGTTCGAGCTGGCCATCCTTGCGCGCGTGGCCGGTGACGAAAACGCAGGATTGCGCGTGATCGCGATGCGTCAGCGGAATGCCGGCGTAGGCTGCGCAGCCGCTGGCCGCGGTGACGCCGGGCACGACTTGGAAGGCGATGCCGTGCGCCATCAGCGTCTCGATCTCCTCGCCGCCGCGCCCGAAGATAAAGGGATCGCCGCCCTTGAGGCGCAGTACGCGGCGGCCACGCTGCGCCTGGCGCACGAGTTCGACATTGATCTCGTCCTGCGGCACGGCGTGCTGGTTGCGCGCCTTGCCGACGAAGATGCGCTCGGCGTCGCGGCGCACGAGTTCCATCACGCCGGGCGACACCAGGCGGTCGTAGAGCACGACATCGCACTGCTGCATCAGGCGCAGCGCGCGGAACGTCAGCAGGTCCGGGTCGCCGGGGCCGGCGCCGACGAGGTACACCTCGCCGCACATCGCCGCGCCGGAAAGCACGGCGCCGAGCACGCGATCCGCCTCGGCCTCGTCACCGCGCATCGCGGCTTCGGCGCCGGCACCGTCGACGAACTGCTCCCAGACGCGACGGGCAAACCCCTGCCGCGGATCGTGCGCCTTCACTTTCGCCCGTCGTGTCTGCATGAACGCGGCCAGCCGGCCATGCGCCTGCGGCAGCCAGCTTTCGATGCGTTCGCGCAGGCGGCGCACCAGCACGGGCGCGGCGCCGCCGCTGGAGATCGCGATCTGCAGCGGGTGGCGGTCGACGATGGCCGGCATGATGAAACGGCTCAGGCCGGCGTCGTCCACGACATTGACCGGCACATTGGCCCGCTCGGCGGCCGCGGCGACGGCTGCGTTGAGCTCGCGGTCGTCGGTCGCGGCGATCACCAGGCGATCACCGGCCAGCAGCGACGGATCGAAGCGAAGCGCCACGTGTTCGGCCTCGCCCGCCGCGACGACCGCCTGTACCTCCGCGTGGAGAGCCGTCGCGACGATGCGCACCCGCGCGTACGCCCGCCGCAACAGTTCGAGCTTGCGCGCCGCGACGACACCACCGCCGACCAGCAGTACCGGCTGCCCCTGCAGGCGAAGGAAGATCGGAAAATAAGCCGCTCGCTCGTCGCTCATGCCGACAGCATAGCGTGCAGCCTTCATCGCCCGCGTTACCGCAGCCAGGCGTTGATCGCCATCGTCGCGCCGATGAAGACGAGAAAACCGGCCACACAGTGCTTCAGCGGCTTCGGCGGCAGGCGGAATCCGATCCGCGTCCCGAGCCAGATGCCCGGCAGCGCGCCGACCAGCAGCAGCGCGAGCATCCGGTAGTCGACCGAACCGATGCCGGCGTGGCCAAGCCCGGCGATGCCGGTGATCAGCACCGCGTGCGCGAGATCGGAGCCGACCAGGGCGATCGGTCGCGATTTCGGATACAGCAGCAACAGCAGCATCATGCCGATCACGCCGGCGCCGACCGATGAAATCGTCACCAGCACGCCGATCAGCGCGCCGGACATCACCGTCAGCGGCCGCTGGACGCGCGCCAGCGTGGCGGCGTCGAACGCGACGCCGCGGCGTTTCATCCATCGCTGGATCGGCTCCTGCAGCAGCGTGAAGGTCGCGGTGACGACGATCGCCGCCGCCAACACCAGCTTGATCAAATGGTCGAGTCCCGGCCCCGGCGCCTGTTGACACAGCACCCACAGCGTGAGCAGCGTGGCTGGCACGCTGCCGGCCGACAGCCACGCGACGAGCCGCCAGTCGACGGAGCCGTTGCGCGCGTGCAGGGAGACGCCGAACGCCTTGCTGATGCTGGCGTACAGCAGATCGGTGCCGACAGCGATCGCAGGCTTGATGCCGCAGAACAGGACGAGGATCGGCGTCATCAGGGAGCCGCCGCCGACCCCCGTCGAGCCCACGGCGGCTCCGACGACCAGTCCCGCCAATATGAAACCGAGTTCTTGCATTTGATTATTTAGGTATAAGAGCGCGAAAGATATCGGATGAAACGGAATAGCGCACTATACTTTTATACGGATTACGAATAAGAGGCGCCCATGAAGCTACGCCAACTGCATTACATTCACGAAGTCGCGCAGCGCGGGCTGAACGTCACGGCCGCGTCCGAGGCCCTGTTCACCTCGCAGCCCGGCGTCAGCAAGCAGATCCGCATGCTCGAAGACGAACTGGGAGTCGACATCTTCGTGCGCAACGGCAAGCACCTGTCGGAGATCACGCCGGCCGGCCAGCGCATTCTCGACTGCACGCAGCGCCTGCTCGGCGAAGTCGAGAACATCAAGCGCGTCGCCGAGGATTTCCATGATGCCGACCGCGGCGATCTGTCGATCGCGACGACGCACACGCAGGCCCGTTATGCGCTGCCGCCGGTGATCCATCCCTTCCGCCAGCGCTATCCGCGCGTCAGCCTGCATTTGCACCAGGGCTCACCGCCGCAGATCGCCAAGATGGCCGCCGAGGGCCAGGCCGACTTCGCGATCGCCACCGAGGCCATGCACCACTTCGAGACGCTGGTGATGCTGCCGTGCTACCACTGGAACCGTTCAGTGCTGGTGCGACCCGATCATCCGCTGGCCGGCAAGTCGAAGCTGACGCTGCAAGACATCGCCGCGCATCCGATCATCACCTACACCTTCGGCTTCACCGGCCGCTCGAAGCTCGACCAGGCGTTCGCCGCGCGCGGCCTGCGTCCGGACGTGGTGCTGACCGCGGTCGATGCCGACGTCATCAAGACCTATGTCCGTCTCGGCCTCGGCGTCGGCATCATCGCCGACATGGCCTACGACCCGGCCACCGACCAGGATCTCGTCAATCTGACGGCCAATCATCTGTTCGAGGACAGCGTGACGCACATCGGCTTCCGCCGCGGCCTGTTCCTGCGCGGCTATATGTACGAGTTCCTGCAGCTTTTCGCGCCGCATCTGACCCGCGACATCGTCGACGAAATCGGCACGATCGCGGAGTCCGAAGAGCGGCAGAAGCGCGCCCTGGCACTGATCAAAACCCTGCCCGAGGCCCGATGAGTCCCCGGCATGACGCAAGAACAAATGCGCATGGGGCTTCATCGCCTGAGGGAAAGTCCAGATAATGTGCACCCCCCGCCATCGGCGGGCCCGAGCCGTCTTTCGAGCACGCCATGTATCGTTACGATTCCTATGATCAGAAACTGGTCGACGAACGCGTCGCCCAGTTCCGTGACCAGACCCGACGCTTCCTCGCCGGCCAGATTCCCGACGACGAGTTCCGCGCGCTGCGCCTGCGCAACGGTCTGTACATCCAGCGCTTCGCGCCGATGCTGCGCGTGGCGATTCCCTACGGACTGCTGGCAAGCCGCCAGTTGCGCATGCTCGGCCACATCGCCCGCGAGTACGACAAAGGCTTCGGCCATTTCACGACGCGCCAGAACATCCAGTACAACTGGCCGAAACTCGAGCGCGTTCCCGACATCCTCGCCGATCTCGCCAGCGTGCAGATGCACGCGATCCAGACCTCGGGCAACTGCATCCGCAACATCACGGCCGACCATCTCGCCGGCGCCGCCGCCGACGAGCTCGTCGATCCGCGCCCGTACTGCGAGCTGACGCGGCAGTGGGCGACGTTCCATCCCGAGTTCAACTGGCTGCCGCGCAAGTTCAAGATCGCCTTCAACGCCACGACGACGGATCGCGCGGCGACGCGCGTGCACGACATCGGCGTGCACATCGTGCGCAATGCGCAGGGCGAGCTCGGTTATTCGATCTACGTCGGCGGCGGCCTCGGCCGCATGCCGATGATCGCACCGCTGATTCGCGAATTCCTGCCGGAACTCGATCTGCTGTCGTATCTGGAAGCCGTCCTGCGCGTCTACAACCGCCTCGGCCGTCGCGACAACATCCACCGGGCACGCATCAAGATTCTCGTCAAGGAAACGGGAGCGGCGAAGTTCGCCGAAATGGTCGAAGCCGAATGGGCGAAGATCCGCGACGGCGAGCTGAAGCTGCAAGCGCAGGACATCGACTACATCAAGTCGCGCTTCGACGAGCATGCCTATCGCGCCGAAGCGGCGGCGGACACGACGTTCGCCAAGCACGTCGCCGAAGACAGCGCGTTCGCCGCCTTCGTCAAGCGCAACGTCAAACAGCATCGCGCCGACGGCTACAAGATCGTCTTCGTCTCGCTGAAGCCGGTCGACGGCGTGCCCGGCGACATGACGGCCGAACAGCTGGATATCGTCGCCGACCTCGCCGAGCGGTACAGCTTCGGCGAAGCTCGCGCCACCCACGACCAGAATCTCGTGCTCGCCGAAGTCGAGCAGAAGGACGTCCACGCCGTCTGGCAGGCGCTGCGCCAGTACGACCTGGCGACACCGAACATCGGCCTGCTCACCGACATGATCTGCTGCCCCGGCCTCGACTACTGCTCGCTGGCCAATGCGGGCTCGATCGGCGTTTCACAGGACATCAACGATCGCTTCGACTCGCTCGACCACCTGTACGACATCGGCGAGATCAAGATCAAGATGTCCGGCTGCATGAACGGCTGCGGCCACCATACGGTGGGCCACATCGGCATCCTCGGCGTCGACAAGCACGGGGAGGAGTGGTACCAGGTCACGCTCGGCGGATCGGCCGAGAACGACGCCAGCCTCGGCGACCGCACCGGCCCCGCGATCAGCCGTGCCGATATCGCCGAAGCCGTCGAACGGATCATCGAGGTCTACATGGAGCAGCGGCAGTCCGAGGACGAATCGTTCCTCCAGTGCTACAGGCGCATCGGCATGCCGCCGTTCAAGGCGCGGCTCTACGCCGAGGCCGGAGTGGCCGCATGAGCACATTGATCCGCAACGGGCGTGTCGAGCCGAACGGCTATGTCGAAACGGAGGCCGGCATTGCCATCAGCGGCGACACCGGGATCGTCGTCCCGCTCGAACGCTGGCTCCAGGAACGCGCCGCGCTCGCGGACGGCCAGCGGCCCGTGGGCGTTCGGCTGCCCAACACGGTGTCGATCGACGACGTCTGGCCGCAGATCGCCGACCGCCCCCTGATCGAGCTCGATTTCCCCAGCTTCGGCGACGGCCGCGCCTACAGTCAGGCCCGCGTCCTGCGCGAGCGCTTCCGCTACACCGGCGAGATTCGCGCAACCGGCCAGGCGGTCGTACGCGATCAGTTGCAAAGCATGCGCCGCGTCGGCATCGACAGCTTCGTGCTGCGCACCGATCAGGACCCGGACATCTGCCTGCAGGCGCTGAACGATTTCGATCTCGCCTACCAGCAAAGCAGCGACGAGCTTCCCGTCGTTCGCCGCCTCCGTCTACACAAACAGCCGGCCGGCCAATCGACGCAATGAGCGGGAGCGAGTGCTCCGCCTTCACTCTCCGACGGCACGAGCGGCAACGGCCGCTTTGCGGTTGCTCACGGCGGTGAGTCTGGGCGGAGCGGCTTCCACCATTTGCTGCTTGGGCCGATACGTCTGGAAATAGCCCTTGATCCCGGAAAGAATGCCCGCCGCCAGCTTGCTCTGGTAGGCGTCGTCGCCCAGCAGCCTTTCTTCGCGCGGGTTGGTGATGAACGCGGTCTCCACGAGCACCGACGGAATGTCCGGCGCTTTCAGGACGACGAAGGCCGCCTGCTGCACGTCCTGCTTCTGCAGAGAATTGATCTGCCCCAGCGAGCGCAGGATGCGCGAGCCGACGTCGAAGCTCGCTTCCATCGTCGCGCTCTGGGACAGATCGATCAGCACGGCGGCCAGGTCGTCGTCCTTGCCGTGCAGTTCGACACCGCCGACCAGATCGGCCGCATTTTCCTTGTTGGCCAGCCAGCGCGCCTGCTCGCTGTTGACGCCGCGATCACTGAGCACGTACACCGCCGTGCCCTGCATGTCGCGCTTGGTGAATGCGTTGCAGTGGATCGACACGAACATGTCGGCCTGCTGCTTGCGCGCGATTTCGACGCGCTGGCGCAATCCGACGTAGTAGTCACCGTCGCGGGTCAGCACGGCGCGCATGTTCGGCTGCGTGTTGATCAGCAGGGCCAGCCGGCGCGCGATCGACAGGGAGACGTTCTTTTCCAGCAGTCCGGAACTGCCTCTGGCTCCGGGATCTTCGCCGCCATGGCCGGCGTCAACGGCAATGACGATCGGCTTGTCCTGCAGGCGCGTGCCGTTGCCGGAGGGCGGAGGAGGGGGCGGCGGCGCGGCGGCGACCTCGGCGTCGTCGGAGAGCGCGGCGGCGTCGCGCGCGAGATCGACTACGAGACGGTGGCCGTATTCGTCGTTCGGCGCAAGATCGAAGCTCTTGGTGCTGACGCTGGCCGCGACATCGAACACGACGCGGATGCCGCCGCTGCGCGGCCCGCTGCGAATCTGCTGCACCAGTCCCTTGGGCGCGGCGGCGGACGCCCGCTTGAGGCTGGCGGCGTCGAGTCCGTCGAGATCGACGACGACGCGGTCCGGGTTGCTCAGCGTGAAGACGGAGGCTTTTGCCGCGCCGCTCAGATCGAAGACGACGCGCGTGGAAGCCGGGCTTTCCCAGACGCGCAGATCGCGAAGCTCCGTCGCCTGAGCCAGCGACGAAAACAAGGCGATGAACAGGGCGGTCCCCCAACGCATACCAGCCGTATCCGGAAAAGAGTCGAAGAGGACAGTAGCCGAGGCCGCAAAAAAAGGCAAATTTCCCGTTGAACTACAGGAGGATGGGAAGTCTTTCTAATGTGAGTCTCCGAAGGCCGGCAGCTCGCTGCCCAGCAGGCGCACGGATCGCTGGGCTCCGCAGTGCCGCAATTCGATCTGCAACGCGGGCGGCGGCAGGAAGCCCTCGCCCCGTTCCGGCCATTCCACGATCCAGTAATGCTGCCCGGGCGGAAAATCACGCACGCCGAGCGCGACCAGCTCTTCCGGATCCTGCAGGCGATAGAGGTCCATGTGCAGGATCGTATGGCCGCCGGCTTCGTAAGGCTCTAGCAGGGTATACGTCGGGCTGCGCACCGCGCCGGCGACGCCCATCGCGCGCAGCAGGCCGCGCGCCAGCGTCGTCTTGCCGGCACCGAGCTCGCCACGCAGGAACAGCACGGCGCCGTCGCGGCCGAGCAGCCAGCGCGCGACGTCGGCGCCGAGCCGTTCGGTCGCCTCGGCATCGGCGAGCAGGAATTCGCGAACCCTCACCGGATCCACGGACGGATTCCGCAGGCCGCGCCGCCTTGCCTGCTCATGGATTGACGACCTCCCGCAGGATGGCGACGACATCGCCGGGCAGCAGACCGCGCTCGCCGCCGCGGGCCGCCTGATCGCCGGCCAGCGCGTGCGCGAGGACGCCGCATTGCGCGGCAACCGGCGCGCCCAGGCCCTGCCCCATGAAAGCCGCAATGATGCCGCTCAGGATGTCGCCCATGCCGCCGACCGCCATGCCGGGATTGCCGAAGGGACAGAGCGCGGCAGGCGGGCCGCTGATCAGGGTTCCCGCGCCCTTGAGCACGATGCCGGCGCCGTAGCGTCGCTCCAGTTCGTGCAAGGCCCCGAGCCGATCCGTCTGAATCGCCCTGGTGTCGCGGGCCAGCAGGCGGGCCGCTTCACCGGGGTGCGGCGTCAGCACGGCCCCGGGCCACCGGCACGGCTCGGCCGCCAGCAGGTTCAGCGCATCCGCGTCGATCACCGCCGGCTTGCGCGCGTCGCGCACGGCGGACCAGAGCCTCCGCGCCCAGGCATCGGTACCCAGTCCGGGGCCACAGGCGATGACGTCGGCCTTGGCGAGCAGCGCGTGCAGTTCGTTCCCGTCGTCGTCGGCGTGGCACATCAACTCCGGCTGGGCCGCCGTCATGGCCGCGGTATGCTCACCGCGCGTGACGACGCTGACGAGGCCGGCACCGGCCCGCAGGGCGGCGCGCGCCGCCAGCAGCGCGGCGCCGCCCATGCCGCGATTGCCGCCCACCACCACGACGTGGCCGTGGTCGCCCTTGTGGGCGGTACGCGCACGCCGCGGCAGCGCCGCGGCGAGATCGCCGCGCTGCTGCAAACGCGCCAGCGGCGTGATCCCCGCAAAGACGGCGTCGGGGACGTCCAGAGCGTCGAAGCCGACCTCGCCCGTCCAGCGCGGTCCCTGCGCGGTATGGAGACCCAGCTTGCGGCCGATGAAGCTGACCGTGAGATCCGCCTGCACGCAAAGGCCGTCAGCGGCGTCGCCGGTGCTCGCGTCGAGCCCGCTCGGCACGTCGACGGCGACGACCCGCGCGCCGTTCGCCCGCGCCGCGCCGATCGCGTTCACCACCTGGACCGCCGTTGCATCGAGGCGGCGCGTCAGTCCGGTCCCGAACAGGGCATCGACCACCACGTCGACCGCGGGCAGCGGCGGCGCCGCGAACGGCGACGGCACCGCAGCGGAATCCGCCAGCCAGGCCTCGTACGCGCGCCGGGCATCGCCGCCGTCCTGCGCCGGCGCTCCGTAAGGCGCGATCACTTGCACACCCCAGCCGGCCTGACGGGCGAGGCGCGCGATCTCGTAGCCGTCACCACCATTGTTGCCGCGCCCGCAGATCACCAGCAGCGACAACGCAGCCGGCCAACGGGCACATACTTGCCGCCAGCAAGCCCGCGCCGCCCGCTGCATCAACTCGTACCCGGCGATGCCGTGCTCGACGATCGCGCGGCGATCGAACTCGCGCACCTGCCCGGCGTCGTAAAGGAAGGACTCGGCGATCATCGTCGCATTATAAGAGCCCGCCCCTCGCGGCCCGACTACAATGCCGCGGCCGCTTCACACGCCGCCGCCGTGCCTCCGACCCTGCCCGATCCGCAACGACTCGTCGCCGACATTCGCGCGTGGGCGCGCGAGTGCGGCTTCGCCGATGCCGGCGTCGCGCAGCTCGAACTGAGCGAAGACATGACGCATCTGCGCCGCTGGCTCGCCGACGGCTTTCACGGCGGCATGCATTGGCTCGAGCGCGACCTGAATCTGCGCGATCACCCGAGCCGTCTGCGCAGCGGCACGCTGAGCGTCATTTCGGCGCGCATGGATTACGGCGGCGATCTGGCACTCGCCGAGCGGATCCTCGCCGATGGCGACAAGGCCTACATCTCGCGCTACGCCCTTGGCCGCGACTACCACAAGCTGTTGCGCGCGCGTCTCCTAAAGCTGGCCCGGCGCATCGAACAGGCCGTAGGCCCGCACGGCTACCGCGTACTGACCGACAGCGCGCCCGCGCTCGAAAAGGCGTACGCGCGCAACGCCAGGCTCGGCTGGATCGGCAAGAACACCCTGCTGCTGCGCCGCGAGACCGGCTCCTGGTTCTTTCTCGGCGAGATTTACAGCGATCTGCCGTTGCCGGTGGCAGACGGCGCGCCCGTGACGAATCTTTGCGGCAGCTGCGCGGCCTGCATCGACATCTGTCCGACACGCGCGATCGTCGCGCCCTACCGCCTCGACGCGCGGCGCTGCATCTCCTATCTGACGATCGAGCACCGCGGGCCGATACCGCTCGAGTTGCGGCCGCTGATCGGCAATCGCATTTTCGGCTGCGACGACTGCCAGCTCGCCTGTCCCTGGAACCGCTACGCGCGGCGCAGCGCCGAAGCCGACTTCGCCCCGCGGCACGGTCTCGACACGGCGACGCTGGTCGACTTGTTCGGCTGGAGCGAAGACGAATGGCTGCGGCGCACCGAAGGCATGGCGCTGCGCCGCGCCGGCTATGCGCGGTGGTTGCGCAATCTCGCGGTGGCGCTCGGCAACGCCCCGCCTTCGGCCGCGACGGTCGCCGCCCTGCGCCACCGGGCCGCCGACGCCGACGCCGATGTGCGCGAGCACGTCTCCTGGGCGCTGGCACAGCAGCACGACAAGCTCCGCGGCGCGCCGGTCCGGCCGGCGCCATAGCGCCGTCTTCACGCAGCGGCCATGCGCGGGTCAGCGCGCGTTGAGCTGCAGCTTGCGAACCAGTTCGTCGGTCGACGGATCGAGCGAAACGTCCGGGCCGCTGTCGAGGATGCGGTTCGCGAGCTGCTTGCCGAATTCGACGCCCCACTGGTCGAACGCGTTGATGCCCCAGATCACGCTCTGCACGAAAGTACGGTGCTCGTAGAGCGCCAGCAGTGCGCCGAGATGGAAGGCATCGACTCGCGGCAGCAACAGCGTGTTGCTCGGCCGGTTGCCGGGAAAGACCCGGTGCGGAATCGCCGCCTCCAGCGCCGCGCCGTCCATGCCCTTGGCCTTCAGCTCGGCGCGCACTTCATCGGCGTTCTTGCCGCGCATCAGCGCCGAGGCCTGCGCCAGGCAGTTCGCCTGAAGCTTGCGGTGCATGTCGCGGAACGGATGCTCGGCAAAGACCGGCAGCACGAAATCGACCGGATGCACGCCCGGGCCCTGGTGCAGCATCTGGAAATAAGCGTGCTGGGCGTTGGTGCCGACGCTGCCCCACAGCACCGGCGTCGTCGCATGGTCGACCGGCGCGCCGGCGCGCGTCACGCGCTTGCCGTTGGACTCCATCTCGAGCTGCTGCGCCCACGCCGCGAACAGCGACAGGCGTTCGGCATACGGCGCCAGCACGTGGCTCGACGCGCCGAGGAAGTTCGTGTTCCAGACGGCGAGCAAACCCATCAACACCGGCAGGTTGTGTTCGAGCGGCGTGCGGCGAAAATGCGCATCCATCGCGTGCGCGCCGCGCAGCAGCTCGGTGAAGCACACCGGACCCAGCGCTACCATCGCGCTGAGGCCGACGGCGCTCCATACCGAATAGCGGCCGCCGACCCAGTCCCAGAAACCGAACATGTGGTCGGGATCGATGCCGAACGCCGCGACGGCCTCGCGGTTCGTCGACACGGCGACGAAATGCTTATCGACCGCCGAGATGTCGAGCGACGAAATGAGCCATGCGCGCGCATGCAGCGCATTCGCCAGCGTTTCCTGGGTGCTGAAGGTTTTGCTGACGACGATGAACAAGGTCGTCTCCGGGCGCAGCCGCGACAGCACCGAATGCAGTTCGGCCCCGTCGACATTGGCCACGAAATGCGCGCGCGGCCCATCGATCTGCGGCGCCAGCGCATGACAGACGAGACGCGGCCCCAGATCAGAACCGCCGATGCCGATGTTGACGATATCGGTGATCCGCTTGCCGGTCGCTCCCCGCCATTCGCCGTCGCGCACGCGCTCGGCGAAGGCCTGCATGCGCTGCAGCACCTGGTGCACCTCGTCGCTGATCCGACGGCCGGCATCGCGGAATACGGCGCCGCGAGGCGCGCGCAGCGCGACGTGCAGCGCGGCGCGGTCTTCGGTGTTGTTGATGTGCTCGCCGGCGAACAGGCGCTCGCGCCAGGCCTCGAGTTGCTGCTGGCGTGCCAGACGGAACAGCAGGTCCAGCGTATCGCGGTTGACGCGCTGCTTCGAATAATCGAGGTAGAAACCGACGTCCTCGCAGACGTAGCGCTGGGCGCGCAGCGCGTCCTGGCCGAACAGATCGGCGATGCGGATATCGGCCATCGCGGCCGCGTGCGAGGCGAGCGCGCGCCAAGCCGGTGTCCCGCTCAGGGACTTGAGAGTCGGAGCATTCATGGAGGGCTTAAGACTAGCCGCTCCTGAAGCCGGCGAAAACCACCGCGACAAGGGGCGCTGCCGGACCGCCGCCCAAGCTTAGCCCCAGTGATAGTTGAAGCTGATGCTGATGCGGTCGGCGTCGACGCGACTGGCCGGCACTTCATGCCGCAGCCAGCTTTCGAACAGGATCAGCTGGCCGGCCTTCGCAGGATAAAGAATGTGCGGCTGCTGGGCGGCGGCGCCCGGCTTGCGCGGCGGCGCCGCCATCAGCTGCGCCAGGCGCGGATCCTCGAACTTCAGGCCGCTGCTGCCCCTGGGCGTCTGCACGTAGTACGTGCCGCTGACGACGGCCTGCGGATGCAGGTGAAAGCCATGCGCGCAGCCGCGCGGCATGATGTTGATCCAGCAGTCCGTCATCTGCAGGCGGCCACCGCGCAGATTCCAGTGCAGGGCACGCGCGTAGCGCTTCACGTGTCCGTCGAGTGCGAGCTGCAGCTCGGCGAACGTCGAGGAAAAGCGATGCAGGCGATCGAGCGAACCGTAGCTGGTATAGCCCAGCGGATAGTTCGGTTCCGACCATTTGCGGCCGGCCGCGTCATGGTCGCGAATGCGATAGCACTCGTCGCGCAGTTCGGCGTTGAACGCGCGCAGGCCCTGCGCCCGCAGGCGCTCGCGATAGATCAGCGTAGGGAACCACGCCTGGACGCCAGCCATGCCGGTTTATCCCGAATACGAAAAAGGGGCAGCACGCTGCCCCTTCTTTAAATGATTCACGACGCCAGCGCCGCAATAGGTTCAGGACGACGCGGCGGCCTGCACCGGAATCGTGTTCGCCGTGCGGACGACGCGATTCTTTTCGTCGAGATAGACCAGACGCGGCTGGTAGATACGCGCCGCGGCGGCATCCATGCTGGAATACGCGCAGATAATCACGCGATCACCGACGCCGGCCTTGTGAGCCGCAGCGCCGTTGACCGAGATGATGCCCGAGCCGGCCTCGGCCTTGATCGCATACGTCGTGAAACGTTCGCCGTTGGTGATGTTGTAGATCTGGATCTGCTCGAACTCGAGAATGTTGGCGAGTTCGAGCAGCTTCGAGTCGATGGCGCAGGAGCCGTCGTAATCCAGCTCAGCGTGGGTCACGCAAGCACGATGCAGCTTGCATTTCAGCATGTGCAATTGCATGGAGGGCCTCTTGGAAATGGTTAACCGCCGGCGGCCCACAAAGACATACGCACGGCGCTTAGAGGTATCGACGAAAGGCGGGCGGCCCACAAAGACATACGCCCGGTGCTCGTGATCGGCATCACAAAGCTGGGCGGCGATTCTAGCCCATTTCGTTCTATGGTCAAATCGTTTCCACCATAAGGCCGACGTTGTCGATCAGCCGCGTATTGCCGAGAAAAGCCGCCAAAAGCACGCGAAACTCCCTGTCTTCGACGCTTGGCTCCGCGAGATCCGGCCGCCGGACGGTCACATATTGCGGACGAAAGCCGGCCGCCGCCAGCGCCGTCATCTCGCGCGCGCCGAGCGACGCGAAATCACGCTCGCCGGCACGAAGCGCCGCGACGATGCGCTGCAGGCTCGCATACAGTTGCGCCGCCTGCTGGCGCTCGTGCGGTTGCAGATACTGGTTGCGCGACGACAGCGCCAGGCCGTCGACCTCGCGCTCGGTCGGCACACTGACGATCTCGACCGGCAGATGCAGGTCCCGCACCATCCGGCGAATGACGAGCAGTTGCTGGTAATCCTTCTCGCCGAACAGCGCGATGTCCGGCGCCACCAGGTTCAGCAGGATGTTGACGACCGTCGCCACGCCGTCGAAATGACCGGGCCGGCATTCGCCTTCGAGCACATTCGCGTAACGCGGCACGCTGATCGTCGTGAAGCCGTCGCGGTCTTGCGGATACATCTCGGCGACGTCGGGCGCGAACAGCAGATCGCAGCCGACGCCTTCCAGCTTCCCGGCATCGGCCGCCAGGGTGCGCGGATAGCGACCGAAGTCCTCGTTCGGGCCGAACTGCAGCGGATTGACGAACACGCTGACAACGACCCGTTCGGCGCACGCCTTCGCCGCCTCGACCAGACGCAGATGGCCGCGATGCAGATTGCCCATCGTCGGCGTCAGCGCGATGCGCGCGCCTTCGCGGCGCCAGGCGCCAAGCTGCGTGCGCAGCTCGGCGATGGTGTGGACGGTCTTCATGGGCGTGGCGGGAGCCTCTCGATTCTTACTTCACTCGCCCCGCATCAGCCGGCACGCCGATCTTCGGCGTCTCGCCCGGCGCCCTCAGCGACACCGGCACATCGAAGCTGTGCTCGGGGCCCGGATAGACCCCGGACTTCACTTCCTGCACGTACGCGCGCAGGGCGGCTTCGATGCTGTCGGCACTGGCCCCGGCACTGGCCATGTAGTTCTTGACGAAGCGCGGCTTGCGGCCGAGCGTCACCAGCGGCGAGATATTGAGGATGTCCTGCAGCACCAGGATCTGCCCGTCGGTCGAGGGGCCGGCACCGATGCCGATCACCGGCACCGGGGAAATCTCGGTGATGCGGCGGCCGAGTTCGGACGGGATGCATTCGAGCACGAGCAGATCGGCTCCGGCGTCGGCCAGCACCCTGGCGTCGTGCAGCATCGCCTCGGCGGCCGCATCCTCGCGGCCCTGCACCTTGAAGTTGCCCATCTTGTGCACGAACTGCGGCTGCAGGCCGAGATGCGCGCAGACCGGCACGCCGCGCACCGCCAGGTACTCGACGATGCTCGCCTGCTCGCGTCCGCCTTCGAGCTTGACCATCTTGGCGCCACCTTCCTGCATCAGGCGCTGCGAGGCGTCGAGCGCGCGCTCGAGCGTCGCATACGAGAGAAACGGCAGGTCGGCGACGAGGAAGGCGCGCTTGAGCTGCGGCGCGACGCACCGGCTGTGGTAGACGACGTGATCGACCGTCACCGCCGTCGTCGTGTTGCCGCCCTGCACCACCATGCCGAGCGAATCGCCGACGAGGATGATATCGACGCCGGCGCGATCCTCGACCAGCGCGAAGCTGGCGTCGTAACACGTCAGGCTGGCGATCTTTTCGTCGGCCGCGCGCATGCGGCGCAGCTCGGCGACGTTAACCGGCTTTACGGTTTCCATACTTGGACTCCCTGAAAGCGCCACCGTGTCCGCAAGCGCGGAGCGACGGTACAAAACGCTTTCGATGGGAAACGCCGGCGGCCCACCAAGGCATGCACACGACGTTTACGGGCTTTGATGAGGGCGGCCCACTAAGGCAGACACCCGAGATGCCCCGCCGACGGGCGGTGGCCCGGCGCGAAGCGGGCGCAGTGTAGCCAATCCGGCCGCGCGGTCAATCAGCGGAATCCCACGGCGTCAGCCCCTGCCGGCCGATCGCCGCCGCCGCGTCGCCGATGCGGCCGACGCCCGGAATGACGGCGTCCGGGGCGATGTCGGCCCATGGCGCCAGCACGAAATTGCGGTTCGCAATGCCGGGATGCGGCAGATGCAGACCGGGCAGGTCGAGCTTCGTGCCGTCAAAATCGAGCAGATCGAGATCGAGCGTGCGCGGCCCCCATTTGACGCCGCGGACGCGGCCGGTCTCGCGCTCGATCGCCAGCAAGGCCTGCATCAGATCGACGGGCGCCAGTCCGGTACGCACGATAGCCACGGCATTGCAGAAATCGGGCTGGCCCGGCGGCCCCATCGGCGCACTGCGGTACAAGGGCGACTGCGCTTCGATCGCCCCGAGCCCGGCGATTCGCGTCAATGCCCAGCGCAGCCGCGCGGCCGGATCGCCCAGATTGGCGCCGAGACCGATGGTCGCGCGGCCGCTCACTCGCCGGCAGTCGGCTGCTCGGACGGGCGGCGACGGTTGCGGCCGCCGCGACGGCGACGGCGCTTGCGCGGCGCACCCTCGCCTTCGGCACTGCCTTCGATGGCCGTCACCGGTGGCAGTCCGCTGCCGATCTGCGCCTGCGTCCACCAGTCGGCGAGTTCCTGCTGCACTTCGCCGGAGGCGGCTCGCAGCAGCAGGAAATCGTAGGCGGCGCGAAAGCGCGGATGCGTCAGCAGACGCTGCGCACGCCCGCCGCGCCGCATGTCGAAACGCGGCTGCAGCGCCCAGATCTCGCGCATCGGCACCGAAAAGCGCTTCGGCATCGCGATGTGCTGCTGCGCCTTGGCAAGAATCTCTTCCGACGCCTCGGCGATCGCGACGTTGACGTGCGAGGCATCGCCTTCGCAGAACTTGTCCATGCGGTTCAGCACCGCCGGCCACAGCAGCGCCGCGTAGAGGAACGCCGGGCTGACGGTCTGCTCGGCGGCGATGCGTTCGGCGGTATTGGCCAGCGCGCGCTCGATGAAATCGCGCGGCTGCGGCTTGTCGAGCGCGGCGTCGGCGTGCGGCAACAGGTGCGCCAGCAAGCCGTGTTCGCGCAGGCCGTTCAGATTGGCGACGGCATCGCGGCACTGCAGCAGCTTGACGACCTCGTCGAACAGACGCGCCGCCGGAATCTCGCGCAGTAGCGGTGCCAGCTTGCGGATCGGCGCGGCCGTGTCCTTCTCGATGCGAAACTTCAGCTTGTTGGCGATGCGCACGGCGCGCAGCATGCGCACCGGGTCTTCGCGATAGCGCAGCTCAGGATCGCCGATCAGGCGGATCACGCCGGCCTTGATGTCGTCGAGGCCGCCGGCGAAATCGACGATCGAAAAGTCGCGAATATCGTAGTACAGCGCATTGACGGTGAAGTCGCGGCGGAACGCATCGGTTTCCAGCGTGCCGTACTCGTTGTCGGTGAGGATGCGGCCGGTCTCGTCGCGCTCGTGGCTGTCGGTGATCGGACCGCGGAAGGTCGTGACCTCGGAGATCTCGTCGCCGAAGCGCACGTGCGCGATGACGAAGCGCCGCCCGACGAGCCGGCACGAGCGGAAGATCTGCCGCACTTCCTCGGGCCGCGCGTTGGTCGCGATATCGAAGTCCTTCGGCTCCATGCCGGCCAGCAGGTCGCGCACGCCGCCGCCGACGACATACGCCTCGAAGCCGGCATCCTTGAGGCCATACAGGACCTTCAGCGTGCCGGACGGCAGCTGCGAACGCGAGATCGGATGCTCCGCGCGCGGCACCCGCTTCGGGGCGGGAATCTTCTTGTTGCGTGGAAACAGAGTCTTGAGCCAATTCATGGGTCGCGTATAATACGCGGCCTCTTGCACAGCCAAAAGCGCAAAGCGCCTTCAAAAGTTTTGCTCCTATCGTCTAGAGGCCTAGGACGGAGCCCTCTCAAGGCTTAAACCCCGGTTCGAATCCGGGTAGGAGCGCCAATGGCAGAAGCCCCGCATCGGCGGGGCTTTTTGTTGATCCGGCTTTTTGCGAGCGGGCCGACAGCGCTACGGCGCGACCGTCAGGCCGCAGCCTTCATGTCGGCGGCGCCGAGCGCTTTCTCAAGGTCGGCCAGCAGTGCCGCGAGTTCGCCGGACATCAGCGCGAATTCGGCGTCGAACTGTTCTTCCGGGCTCTGCGTCGCCACGTCCTCGCGCGCCTTCTCGATGTCTTCGAAGCGCAGCTTCTTGACCTCGAACTTGTCGGTCAGCACGAAGCTGGCGCGGTTGTTCCAGCGCAGGCCCAGGCGCGTCGCCTGCTTGCCTTCGCTGATGTGCTTGCGCACCTCGGCGCCGTCGAGCGCATGACGCAGATAGCGCACGGTCGGCTTGGTCTGGTCGTTGCCGCGCAGCTCGCATTCCTGGTCCAGATCGAACGTGCCCGGCGCATCGCCACCGGCGAGCCACGCGGTCATCGCCGCACCCGGCGATTGCGCCAGCTCCGGCAGTTCGAGCGTCAGACCTTCGACCGCATCGCGCAGCACTTCGAGCAACTCTTCGGCGCGCGCCGGCGAAGCGGCGTCGACGACGACCCAGCCACTGGCCGGATCGATCCAGGCGCGCGTCGTGCGCCGCTTGGCGAACGCACGCGGCATGAGCTCCGCGATCACCTGATCCTTGAGGTCACGCAACTGCTTGCGGCCGGGCTTGAAACCCTGCCGGGCGGCCAGATCACCGGCGCGCTCGTCGACGGTCTGCTTGACGACGGACGACGGCAGCAGCTTCTGCTCGACACCGAGCGCGATCAGCATCTGGCGACCCTGCGCGTAGACGAGCTGCGGACCGGCGGCCGGAGCAACCCAGCCGCGGCTCTGCGGATTGAGCCCGATGCACGGCTGCAACGGGTGCTTGGCCAAACGTTCTTCGAGGCTGCCCGGCGCGAGCGTCCACTCGCCTGCCAGACGATAAGTCTGCAGATTCTTGAACCACATGATGGCTGAGATGTTGCTTCCGGCTTGAAAAGGCGGCCCGGCAGCGCTCGGCAACCGGCCGCAGGGGCATGAGGCGGCAGTGTAGCAAGCCGACGCCGGCCGGCTGGAGCCGATGCAGGGCAGACCGCCGCGCTATGCTTGCGCGCCTGCCGCCCGTCCGCCCGCGCAATGACCGAAGTCCTGCCTCCCGCGCCGCTGTGGCGGCGCCTGCTCGCCGCCGTCTACGACAGCCTGCTGCTGCTCGGCATCTGGGTGGTGGCGCTGCTCGCCGACGTGCTGGTTCGCGACGCCCTGGGCGCGGCGCGCAACTGGACCGCATTGCGCGCCTATCTGTTCGGCATCGGCCTGATCTTCTTCGCGTGGTTCTGGACCCACGGCGGCCAGACGCTGGGCATGCGCGCCTGGCGCCTGCGCACGCAGCGCGGCGACGGCCGGGCACTGTCGTGGTCGTCGGCCGCCGTGCGTTACGCGGTGATGCTGTGCGCCTGGGGCATCGTGCTGGCACCGGCATTCGCACGCCTGCCGCGCCTGCGCGACGAGCCGCATGCCGGACCGGCCGCCATCGCCTGCGCCGCGCTGGCGGCCGCCGGCCTGCTGGGCATGCTGCTCGACCCCCGCCGCCGCACACCGCAGGACTGGCTCAGCGGCACGCTGACGATCGTGCTGCCGAAATCCTCTCAGGGCCGATAGCCCTCAGCGTTTCGGCCTCAGCGCTTCGGCGCTGGCCGCAAGATCTGCGCTTCGAGGTTGCTGCGCACCTGACGCGCGTCGAAGGCCTTGACGTCGTCGTCCTTCTTCTTGCCGGCGAACATCACGACGTTGGCTTGCGCTTCGTATTCGGTGATCGGCGTCGCCGTCGATGCGCCGACGCCGCCGAACGTGCCGCGCGGAGACCAGTAGTAGCTGCCCCAGCCGTAATAGCCGCCGAAGTTCTGCAGGTAGCGCGTGTTGGCATCGGTGCTGTCGGACGCGAACACGAAGTAGTCGTAACCCGACTGCAGGGTCAGCTCGGCGGCGCGATACAGCAGATAGTTCTCGACGGTCTGCTTCGGCGTGTCCGAATTGCCGCTGAAGGTCACGCGGTACCGGTTCTGCTCAATGCGCTGCTCGCTGTAGCCGTAGCCGCGATCGGCCGGCTGATAAGGCGTCGCCGTCGCACAGGCGGCAAGCGCGCCGGCCGCGGCGAGCGCCAGCAGCAAGGGCGTGGAAAGACGGAAAGTCACCATGGTCATGCTCCTGGAAACCACCGCGGACGCCGCGCATGCAGTGCAGCGGCACGGGCTCATTATGAACTGGCTGCCGGGCACCGGCGTGCCCCATTGTCGCAGAAGTCAGCGGGCGCGCCGCAACCGCACGGCGGCCAGCGCCACGAGCGCCGCCGTCGGCAGGCCGGCCGCCAGCAGCGGTGGCCAGCCATAGATCTGGCCGGCGCTGGCGCTGACTTCGTTGACCACATAAAACACGAGACCGATGACGATGCCGATCAGCAGGCGCTGACCGGCGCCGCCGCCGCGCTGCGAACCGAGAATGAACGGCACCGCGAACAGCATCATCGCCATGACCGTCAGCGGCGCGACGATCTTGCGCCACAGCGACAGGCGGTAGCTGCGCGTATCGAGCCCGTTGGCGTCGAGATACGCAATCAGGCGGATCAGGCCCGGCGTGGTCAGGCTGTCGGCCTCGAGCACGAACAGGTGCAGCACGTCGGGCGACAGGTGGCCCATGATGTCGAGTTGATCGCGATGCTCGGCGCTCGTGTGCTCGCCGTCGAAGCGCGTCTGCGCGATATCGCGCAGATGCCAGCGGCCGTCCGCATAGTTCGCGTGCCCGGCACGCAGCACGCTCTGCAGCGCCAGCGTGTCGTCGAGCTGATAGATCTCGACGTTGGCGACCTCGCTTTCCGACAGCAGCGTGCCGATGTGCACGACCGCGTTGCCGTCGCGCAGCCACAGCGGGCGGGTGGTGGCGATGCCGGTCGGCTCGCCGTTGCGCGCGTCGCTGCGGAAACTGCGTGCCGCCTGCGTGCCGATCGGCACGAAAACGTCGCCGAGCACGATCTCGAGACTGCCGAGCAGGACGCCGGCGCACAGCGTCGCGACACCGAGCTGGACGATCGTCATGCCGGCGGCGCGCATCGCCGTGATCTCGTTCTGCGCCGCCAGCGTGCCGAGCCCCATCAGCGTACCGAGCAGCGCGATCACCGGCATCAGCGTATAGAGCCCGGTCGGCACCATCATCATGGTGTAGTACAGCAGTTGCACGACGCCGAAGCCGCCCTGCCCGGTCTTGTCGATGTCCGAGACGAAGCTGATGAAGGTATAGATCGCGACGAGCGCCAGCCCGACGACCGCCGCGAAGCCGACGATATGCGTGACCAGATGCCGCGCGAGACGCTTCATGCGCGCCTCCGCAGCAGCATGCCGAGCCAGTTCTGCTGGCGCGCGATGAGCAGCAGCGCGATAGCCAGCATCACGGCATGCACCCACCAGAGGCCGAGGGCGCCGATCGGCTTGTCCTTGGCGACCCAGGACTGGGCAATGCCGAGCAGCTGCGAATAGATGAGGTACGCGAGGATGCCGAGCACCAGCTTGCCGTAGCGGCCCTGGCGCGGCCGCACGTACGACAGCGGCACGGCGAGCAGCGCGAGGACGAAGACCGCGATCGGCGCGCCGATGCGCCACTCGAGTTCGGCGCGATCCTTGGGATCGTCGCTGCCGAGCAGCTGACTGGTCGGCTCGATCTTGCGCTTCGACGTGCTGTACATGAACTCCGGCGGACGCACGTTCGTCGTCAGGGTGGCGAAGCGCACGACATCAAACTGCGTCGAGCCCGGATCGCCCACGTAGCGCCAGCCGTCTTCGAGCACGACCTTGCGCACGCCCGTCTCCAGATCGACGCTCTGCGTGCCGTGCCGCGCGGTGACGAAGCTGTTGTCCTTGGTCTCGCGGATCTGCGCGACGACGTTTTCCAGCTCATCGCCGCTGGCGCTCATGCGCTCGGTGAAGACCACGGCCCGATCGTCGGCGAGCGATTTGAAGCGGCCTTCCTCGAAAGGGTTGTACTTGATGAAGCGCGCCGCGTTCTTGGTCAGATAGTCCGACTCGCGGCCTGCCCACGGTCCGACCTGGAACGCCAGCAGAGCGGTCAGCACGGCGAGCACGGCACCGAGCAGCAGAAAGGGCCGATACAGCGCCCACAGGCCGACGCCGCAACCGGTCATCGCCGCGATCTCGTTGTCCTGATAGAGCCGGCCGAGCGCCATCATCACCGCCAGCAGCAGGGACACCGGAATCAGCAGCACCAGATACTGCAGACTCGACAGCGCCGCGACCTGCAGCAGCAGATCCTGCGGCAGTTCGCCGGCGGCCGCTTCGGCGAGGAAGCGCGCGAAGCGCGTCGACAGCATGATCGCCAGCAGCACCAGCGTGACGCCGAACCAAGCCGTGCCGGCTTCGCGCAGCAGATAGCGTCCGAGTACGCCTTTCATCGTTGTCCGTTGTGGTTCATGCGCCGGGCCGGCGCACATTGTCCGGTTTTTTACCGGCCCGCGCAGCGCGGCGCCGGAGCCGGGCGGCGGAACAGATATCTTGAAATTCGGCGACAAATCCGGCGGCTTGCGGAAATTCCCTCGCTTGCATGGCTCGACGCGGTGCTAGAATGTGAGGCGATTAACAATTTTCAAGGTTTTCGCCCGAACAGAAGAACCGTGCCCGCAGGTTCCAAGCACGGCGCGGCATTGAAAACCTGATGAACATGAGATAAGCGATCTCCACATGGAATACTTCGTCAAAAGCGGAAATCCCGAAAAGCAGCGCGTGGCCTGCGTGATCATCGGCATTTTCGATCGCCGTTCGCCGACCGATGCGGCGGAAACCATCGACCGCGTCAGCGACGGCGCCGTCGCCACAGTCATGCGGCGCGGCGACATGGACGGCAAGCTCGGCTCGACGCTGGTCCTGCACAACGTGACCGGCACCTTCGCCGATCGCGTGATGCTCGTCGGTCTGGGCAAGGAACGCAACTTCGACGAAGCCGCCTTCCGCAAGGCCAACGCCGCCGTCGCGCGCGCGCTGCGCCAGACGGGCGCCATCGATGCGGTGTCGTACCTGACGCATCTGCCGATCAAGAATCGCGACTTCCAGTGGAACGTCGGCCAGGCCCTGCTGGCGACCGGGGAAGTGTTCTACCGCTTCGACGAATGCCGCGGCGCCAAGTTCCGTGAGGAGAGCCAGCCGCCGAAGCTCGAACGCTATACCTTCGACGTGCCGCGCCGCTCCGACCTGCCGGCCGGCGAGCGCGGCCTCGCCGAAGCGCTGGCGATCGGCAAGGGCGTGTCGCTCGCCAAGAATCTGGGCAATCTGCCCGGCAATCTCTGCACGCCGACCTACCTCGCCGAGCAGGCCAAGCAGTTGGCGACGCAGTACGCCGCCATCAAGACCCGGGTGCTCGACAGGGCCGACATGGAAAAGCTCGGCATGGGCGCCCTGCTGTCGGTGGCCAGGGGCTCGAGCCAGCCGCCGAAGCTGATCGTCATGGAATACCTCAAGGGGCCGAAGCACGAGAAGCCGGTCGCCTTGGTCGGCAAGGGCCTGACCTTCGACGCCGGCGGCATCTCGATCAAGCCGGCCGCGGCGATGGACGAGATGAAGTTCGACATGTGCGGCGGCGCCTCGGTGTTCGGTGCGCTGACGGCGATAGCCGAGCTGAAGCTGCCGGTCAACGTGGTCGGCATCGTCCCGGCGACCGAGAACCTGATCAACGGCGAGGCCAACAAGCCGGGCGACATCGTTACCAGCATGGCCGGCATCACGATCGAGATCCTCAACACGGACGCGGAAGGGCGCCTGATCCTCTGCGACGCGCTGAGCTACGCCGAGAAGGAATACGAGCCGAGCATCTGCATCGACATGGCGACGCTGACCGGCGCCTGCGTGGTCGCCCTCGGCGGCGTCGCCACCGGCCTGTTCAGCAATACCCCGGCGCTCAGCCGCGCCCTGCTCGGCGCCGGCGAGCAGATCGGCGACCGCGCCTGGGAACTGCCGCTGTGGCCGGACTACGACGACAACATCAAGAGCGAGTTCGCCGACATCGCCAACATCGCGACGCGCGGCGGCAACGGCGGCGGCGCGATCATCGGCGCCACCTTCCTGCATCGCTTCACGCGCAAGATGAAGTGGGCACACCTCGACATCGCCGGCACGGCCTGGTCGGGCAAGAAATCGACGGGGCGGCCGGTGCCGATGCTCGTGCAATATCTGCTGAACCTCGCAGCCAAGAAAGAGCAGGAATAAGGGCGATGCGGCCGGTGCCCGCCAAAAGCGCGCCGGGCGCCCTGCACGCCGTCGCGTCGTCGACACGATTGAACGCAGGATCGTTACGACGGACCGCCGCCGGCATCGCTTAGAATGCCGGCATGACGCGGATCGATTTCTACATCCTGCCGGAAGGCGGGCCGGCGGCCGGCATCCAGGTCCTGACCGCCTGCAAGCTGTGCGACAAGGCGATCGCCGCCGGTCATCGCATCTACGCCAACGTGCCGGATGTCGCCGCCGCCGAAGAACTCGACATGGCCCTGTGGACGGTCCGCCAGGGCAGCTTCATCCCGCACGAGCGCTACGACGGCCGTACTGCGCCGGCCGAGCCTCTGCCGACCGTGCTGATCGGCCGCGACGAGCCGCCTGAAACGCATCATGGCGTCATGCTCAACCTCGGCCTCGAAGTCCCGGACTTCTTCAGCCGTTTCGAGCGCGTGCTCGAAATCGTCGCCCCCGATGCACAAGGCCGCGCCAAATCGCGCGAACGCTACCGCTACTACCGCGACCGCGGCTACGAACTGGCCACGCACAATCTATGAACCGCACTGCCCTGCTCCCGATTTCCCTGCTGCCGCTCGCCCTCGCCGCCTGCAGCTATTTCAGCCAGACGCCGGACTCGGCGCTGGTCACGCGCGTGCACCAGCAGATTCCCGTCGGCATCAGCACCGACGACGCCGAAATCGCGCTCGGCACGATGGACTTCGCCTGCGCTCCCAGGCGCGGCGCCTACACCGACGAACATGGCGTCGACCACGAGAACGCGCACTACCTGCAGTGCCTGCGCAAGCCCTCGGGCGTCGGCTTCGCCTGCGAAAACCGCGATCAGGTCCTGATCGTGCCGACGCCGGACGACAAGGTCGCGTCGGTCGACGTGGTGCGCGGACCGAACTGCCAGCAATAGGCGGCCGGCCGCCGTGCGCGGCCACGCCTCGCGACTCTAAAATAGGTACCTTTGCGCGCGGCCCGGCCGCGCGCGCCGCGACGCTGCCCATAAGAAGACCGCTGCATGGACAAGACTTTCGAACCACGCGACATCGAAGCCCGCTGGCGCGAGACCTGGGAACGCGACGGCTGCTACGCGCCGTCCGGCCACGGCGAGCCGTACAGCATCATGATCCCGCCGCCGAACGTCACCGGCACGCTGCACATGGGCCATGCGTTCCAGCACACGGTGATGGATGCGCTGACGCGCCACGCGCGCATGAGCGGCAAGGACACGCTGTGGCAGCCGGGCACCGACCATGCCGGCATCGCGACGCAGATGGTCGTCGAGCGCAACCTCAAACTCGCCGGCGAACCGGCGCGCCTCGACCTCGGCCGCGAGAAGTTCGTCGAGAAAGTCTGGGAGTGGAAAAAGTATTCAGCCGGCACGATCGGCGCGCAGATCCGCCGCATGGGCTCGTCGGTCGACTGGTCGCGCGAAGCGTTCACGATGAACCCGGCGTATTCGAAGGCGGTCATCGAGCACTTCGTGAGACTCCACGAAGCCGGCCTGATCTATCGCGGCAAGCGCCTCGTCAACTGGGACCCGGTGCTGCTGACGGCGATCTCCGATCTCGAAGTGGTCAGCGAGGAAGAGAACGGCAGGCTCTGGCATTTTCGTTATGCGCTGGCCAACGGCGCGAAGACGGCCGATGGCCTCGACTACATCGTCGTCGCGACGACGCGTCCGGAGACGATGCTCGGCGACACGGCAGTCGCCGTACATCCCGAGGACGAGCGCTACGCGCATCTCGTCGGCAAAACCGTGCGGCTGCCGCTGACGGACCGCGAAATCCCGATCGTCGCCGACGACTACGTCGATCGCGAGTTCGGCACCGGCTGCGTGAAGATCACGCCGGCGCACGACTTCAACGACTACGCGCTCGGCCAGCGTCACAAGCTGCCGCTGATCAACATCTTCACGCCGACGGCGACGATCAACGACGAGGCGCCGCAGGCGTACCACGGCCTCGACCGCTACGTCGCGCGCAAGAAGATCGTCGCCGATCTCGAAGCGCTGGGCCTCGTCGACAAGATCGACGATCACAAGCTCAAGGTGCCGCGCGGCGACCGCAGCGGCGCCGTCGTCGAGCCCTACCTCACCGACCAGTGGTTCGTCGACCTGACGCGCGAGACGCGCCACGACGGCCAGCCGGGCCCGGGCGGGCTCGTCGCGATCACGAAACCGGCGATCGAGGCGGTCGAGTCCGGCCGCATCCGCTTCGTGCCCGACAACTGGAAGACCACGTACTTCCAGTGGCTCCACAACATCCAGGACTGGTGCATCAGCCGCCAGCTGTGGTGGGGCCATCGCATTCCGGCGTGGTTCGACGATGCCGGAAACGTTTACGTGGCGCGCGACGAAGCCGAAGTGCGCGCCAAGTACGACCTCGCCGCCGACGTCGCGCTGAAGCAGGATGAAGACGTTTTCGACACCTGGTTCTCGTCCGACATCTGGCCGATGGCCACGCTCGGCTGGCCGGAGCAGACCGAGGCATTGAAGAAGTGGTATCCGAGTTCGGTTCTGGTGACCGGCTTCGACATCATCTTCTTCTGGGTCGCGCGCATGGTGATGATGGGCCAGTACTTCCAGAAGGCCCAGCGGCCGGAGGCCGCACCCGAACAGTGGGTCCCGTTCCGCGAGGTCTACATCACCGGGCTCGTGCGCGATCCGGAAGGCAACAAGATGTCGAAGTCGAAGGGCAATGTCCTCGACCCGCTCGACGTGGTCGACGGCATCTCGCTCGAAGAATTGGTCAAGAAGCGCACGACCGGCCTGATGAAGCCGGAGACCGCGCCGAAAATCGAAGCCAAGACGCGCAAGGACTACCCGAACGGCATCGAGGCCGTCGGCGTCGACGCGCTGCGCTTCACCTTCGCCGCGCTGGCAACGCAGGGCCGCGACATCCGCTTCGACGCCGGCCGCGCCGCCGGTTACCGCAACTTCTGCAACAAGATTTGGAACGCGGCGCGCTACGTGCTGATGAATTCAGAGGGCCAGGACGTCGGCCTCGATGCCGCACTGCCGGTCGAGCGGTCCGACGCCGACCGCTGGATCATTTCCAGGTTACAGAAACTCGAAGCCGAGGCCGCCGAGCATTTCGCGACCTACCGTTTCGACCTGCTGGCGACGGCGCTCTACCAGTTCATCTGGAACGAGTACTGCGACTGGTATCTGGAGCTGAGCAAACCGGCGCTGCAGCAGGGCAACGAGGCCCAGCAGCGCGGCACGCGCCGCACCTTGCTGCGCGTGCTCGAAGCCTGGTTGCGCCTGCTGCACCCGCTGATGCCGTTCATCACCGAAGAAATCTGGCAACGCGTCGCGCCGCTCGCGGGCGCCGATGGCAAGACCTTGATGCTGCAGCCCTACCCGATCACGAATCCGCAGCGCATCGACGAAGCCGCCGAGGCTGACATCGAATGGCTGAAGGCCTTCATCCTCGGCGTGCGCCAGATTCGCGGCGAGATGAACATCGCGCCGGGCAAGCCGCTGCCGCTGCTCGTGCAGAACGCCAGCGACGAAGACCGCGCGCGTCTGGCCAGGATGGCAAAGGCCATCGAATTCCTCGCCCGCGTCGAAACGCCGCGCGTACTCGCCGCGAACGAGGAAGCGCCGCAGTCGGCCACCGCCCTGCTCGGCACGATGAAGCTGCTGGTGCCGATGGCCGGCCTGATCGACAAGGACGCCGAGCTCGCACGCCTTGCCAAACAGATCGCCAGGCTCGAAAGCGATCTCGAGAAGACCGGCGCGCGCATCGCCAATCCGAGCTTCGGCAAGGCGCCGGAAGCGGTGCAGCGGCAGGCGCGCGAGCTGAACGCCCGGCAGCAGGCCGACATCGCCGCGTTGAAAGAACAGGAAACGCGCATCCGCGCGCTGTAAGGACGCAAAGCATCAAGCGCAGATTGCGCAGACTTCGCGGATCAAAGAACAGAAAATCCGCTTTTCTGAATCTGCGCAATCTGCGGTTTATCTTTTACCGTTTTCCGTGCTGCGCACCACGCGCAGTTCCGGCTTTCGCATCAGCCGGTCGCCGCTGCCCGGCAGTGGCTGCAGCTGCTCGAGCGTGCGCACGCACTGGTCGAGCGTCTGGCTGATCAGCGTCTGGTTGCGGATCATCTCGATGCGCGGCCAGGTGGCGCGCTCACCTTCGAGCATGAAGCGCTTGATCGATTCCATCGACGGATTGGCGGTGACGTTGGCATAACGCCACAGGCTCACTTCCGGCAGGATGTTGATGTTGCCGCGGTAATCCTGATCGAGGATCGACGACGCCGCATCGAGCGTGCGGCGCAGGCCGCCGCCCATCGCCAGATTCTGGCGCACTAGATCGACGAGGCTCTTGCTCTGCCCGCGCAGCGTCGAATAGACGTAGTCGCGCGCCGCGTTGCGCAGGCCCTGCTCGCCGGGCTCGCGCTGGTGCGAGACGAACGGCAGCACGTGCGGGTTCGTCTGGCTGACGATGAAATGGTTGACGTTGTGCAGGCGGCGCATGCGCAGGATCGGCAGGTCGGACTTCAGCGAGCCATCGTTCCAGCGCAGCAGCGGCATGTACGGCACGCGCTCGTCGCGCTCGTCCTTCGTCATCAGCATGACCGGCGGGAACAGCAGCGGCACCGCGCACGACGCCAGTACCGCCTCGCGCACGTACAGGTACGGGAACGTCAGATAGTTCAGCAGGCGCGGCTGCTGGTTGGTGCCGGCCGGCGAGACAGTGATGTTGATCGTGCGGCCGGACAGCTGCTGCGCCTGCTCGAAGGTCAGGTCGCGCACGTTGGCGGCGATCGCCTTGCGCAGTTGCTCCTGATTCATCAGCGCGCGATGGCGGACGATGCCGCGCATCGGCAGGATGCGCCAGAAATGGTAGTACGCGGCTTCCGGATCGAGCAGGGCCTCGACCTCGTGCGCGGCGCGCGTGCCGACCGTCGCGCAGACGACCGAACCGGCCGACGAGCCGGACATGATCGGCGGCACCAGGCTCTCCCGGTACAGCGCCTTGACGACGCCGACGTGGAACAGGCCCAGCGTCGCACCGCCCGAGAGCATCAGCGCCGAGCGGCCGTAGCTGAGCGCAATATCGTTGAAGAATTTCAGCTTCGCCGCGTGCGGCAGTTCCGGCAGATCGGTTTCGCAGACCCAGATCAGCGCCGACGCCACTTCCTTCGCATACTCGCCGACCAGATGCTTGGTGCCGACACGCGCATGCGAATAGAGACGCGGATTGCCGAGATTGCCGAGGTTCCAGTGCAGGCCCTGACGCAGGTGATGGACGAGCCTGGCGACCGCGTTCTGCTCGCGGTACTGGCGGATCTGCCGCAGGCGCGAACGGATCAGGCGCCAGTCGTAATCGTCGGATGCCTCCTCCGCCTTCCAGTCCTCGCTGCCGTCGCGACGATCGAGCACTTCGGCGATCTGGCGCCATTGCGCGTAGCCGGTCGCCTCGTGCAGCTCGCGCTGCAGCTGGCGTGATTTCGCATCCACATCGGACTCCGGTTTCGGACGGCCCGTATGTTGGGCGCCCGGCCCCAGCGCCGCAAGCGCCGGGGCTGACTCGCCGCTGTCGCCGACGCGCTTGCGGACGACCGCTCATCCGAAGCGCGGCGCGCGGTAGGTACACTGCTGGCGTTCCGCTCGAAAACATCCAAGAGATTCCCGACATGAGCTCGCCCGTCGCGCCGGTGCTGCACAGCCTCCGGCAGATCATCCTCGGCAAGGACGCGCAGCTGCGGCTGGTGCTGGCCTGCCTGCTGGCGCGCGGGCATCTGCTGATCGAAGACGTGCCGGGCATGGGCAAGACGACGCTGGCGCTGGCGCTGGCGCGCGTGCTCGGCCTGCAGCTCACGCGCGTGCAGTTCACCAGCGATCTGCTGCCCGCCGACATCCTCGGCGTGTCGGTGTTCGAGACGGCGACCGGCCGCTTCCGCTTCGTGCCCGGCCCGATCTTCTCGCAGCTCGTGCTCGCCGACGAAGTCAACCGCGCCAGCCCGAAGACGCAGTCGGCACTGCTTGAGGCGATGGAGGAGCATCAGGTCACCGCCGAGGGCGAGACACGCGCGCTGCCGGAACCGTTCTTCGTCATCGCCACGCAGAATCCGTCGCACCAACTCGGCACGTTTCCGCTGCCGGAATCACAGCTCGACCGTTTCCTGATGCGCCTCTCGCTCGGCTATCCGTCGCACGACGCCGAACGCCAGCTGCTGCTCGAACGCGAACGCCGCGATCTGCTCGCCGAGCTGTCGCCGACCCTGCAGCCGGCGGAACTGATCGCGCTGCAGGATCGGGCGCGCACCGTGCGCACGGCGCCGGCGCTGGTCGACTACATCCTCGCACTCGTGCAGCGCACGCGCGAGCTGCCCGGCCTGCGCCAGGGCCTGTCGCCGCGCGCCGGCCTGTCGCTGCGCCGCGCCGCGCAAGCCTGGGCTTTCATCGACGGCCGCAGCGGCGTCATTCCGGAAGACGTGCAGGCGGTGTTCGCGGCGGTCGTCAACCACCGCCTGGCAGTCGCCGCCGAGCGCGACGGCGCCTCGACCAGCGCGGCGGAGATCCTCGCGCAGGTGGCGATTCCATGAGGCGTGAGGCGAAAAGTTGATGTGCGGAAGCTGACGCTCCATCCGCTTCGCTGGGCACGGCGGCGCATCGATACCTGGATTCTGGCGCGCGTCAAGCGCCAGCCGGGGCCCATCGAGATTGCGCGCATGCGTGTCTACATCGTGCCAACGCGCTTCGGCTACGGCTTCGCGCTGATGCTGCTGGTGATGCTGCTCGGCGCGATGAACTACAGCAACAGCATGGCCTTCCTGCTGACCTTCCTGCTCGCGGGCATCGGCCTGCTGTGCATGCACCACACGCACGCCAATCTCGTGAATCTGCGGCTGCGCAGCGGCGTCGCGCGGCCGGTGTTCGCCGGCGAGACCGCGCACGTCGAGGTGCGCATCGACAATCCGTCGGCGCAGACGCGGCTGTCGATCGGCCTGTCGTGGCCGCGGCAGGACGCGACGGCGACGACTATCGCCGACGTGCCGGCGCAGGACAGCGTCGTGCTGCGGCTGCCGCAGCCGGCGACCCGTCGCGGCTGGCTGCGCGCCGGCGTGTTCAGCGTCGCCACCGAATATCCGCTCGGCCTATTCCATGCGTGGACCTGGACCGAGCTCGACGCGGCGACGCTCGTCTTCCCGGCGCCGGCCGCGCCGGGCCTCGCGCCGCCGGGCAGCGCCGGCCAGGGCAGCCTCGAAGCCGGCCACCGCATCGGCCAGGACGAGTTCAGCGGCCTGCGCGGTTACCAGCGCGGCGACACCGAGCGCGCGATTCACTGGAAGAGCCTGCCGAAGTCGCCGCAGCCGATGGTCAAGCAGTTCCACGAGACGCTCGACCAGGATCTGTGGCTCGACTGGAACAGCCTGCCGCGGCTCGACCGCGAAGCACGCCTCTCGCAGCTCACGCGCTGGGTGCTCGACGCCGACGCGCTGCAGCGCCGCTACGGCCTGCGCATTCCCGGCACGCGCATCGCGCCCGGCCAGGGCGACGCGCACCGCTACCAGTGCCTGAAGGCGCTGGCGCTGTTCGGGCTCGACCCATGAACGCCGCCGGCAAGACAGCCGATCCCGCCGCCGACTATCTGCCGGTCCGCAGCCTGCTGCACCTGCTGGCGGTGCTGGCGTTCGTGCTGGCGCCGCACATCGCGCACCTGCCTTGGTGGGCATCGCCGCTGATCGTCGCCCTGCTCTTGTGGCGCGGCCTGGCGGCGCGGCGGCAATGGCGCATGCCGCCCAGGCTGCTGCGCGCCGCACTCGTTTTCGCCGTGTTCGGCGCCGTCTACGCGAGCTTCGGCCGCGTCAGCGGGCAGACGGCCGGCACCACGCTGCTGTGCCTGATGGGCGCACTGAAACTCGTCGAACTGCGCGCGCGGCGCGACGTGATGGTGATGATCTTCCTGATGTACTTCATGCTCGTCACGCATTTCCTGTACTCGCAGGAACCGTGGACGGCGGCCTACCTGCTGGCCGGCTGCGTGGCGATCACGGCGCTCCTGATCGAATGCCAGCACCTCGGCGCGCTGTCGCCGCGCCAGACCTTGCGCAAGGGCGCCACCATGGTCGCGCAGGCGCTACCGCTGATGTTGGCGCTGTTCGTGCTGTTCCCGCGCATTCCCGGGCCTTTGTGGGGCCTGCCGTCGGACAGCGGCGCGAGCGCACGCAGCGGCCTCGCGGATTCGATGGCGCCCGGCGACATCGCCGCACTGATCCGGTCCGACGCGGTCGCGTTCCGCGTGCGCTTCGACGGCCCGGCGCCGCCGCCGTCGGCGCGCTACTGGCGCGGCCCGGTGTTCGAGCGTTTCGACGGCCACGCCTGGGCGCGCGCCTTCATCGCGCCCCGGCCGCTCGCGAACGGCGCGATCCGCTACGCGGGCAAACCCGTGCACTACGAACTGACGCTCGAAGCGAGCCGCATGCCGTGGCTGCTCGCGCTCGAACAGCCGCAGGCGGTCGGCCTGCCACAGGACGCCACGCTCGACGACAACGGCGAGCTGGTCGCCGCCAAACCCGTCACCGAGCGGCGCCGCTACGCCCTGTTGTCGAATCCGCAATTCACGTTCGCACCGAAGCTTGACGCGACCCGGCGCGAACGCCTGACGCGGCTGCCGCAAGGCTTCGATCCGCGCAGCATCGCGCTCGCGCGCAGCTGGAAGGACGCCGGGCTGTCCGACGCGCAGATCGTCGACACCGCGCTGCGCATGATCCGCGAGCAGAACTTCGTCTACACCTTGAAGCCGCCGACGCTGGGCCGCGACGGCATCGACGAATTCCTGTTCACGACGCGGCGCGGTTTCTGCGAGCACTACAGCAGCGCGTTCACGTTCCTGATGCGCGCCGCCGGCATTCCGGCGCGCGTCGTCACCGGCTACCAGGGCGGCACGCTCAACGAACCGGGCGGCTACTACGTCGTCAGCCAGTCCGACGCGCACGCCTGGAGCGAAGTCTGGATCGACGAACGCTGGCAGCGCGTCGATCCGACGGCCGCGATCGCGCCCGAGCGCGTCGAGCACGGGCTGGACGCCGCGCTCGGCGTCAGCGAAGGACTGCCGGGCTACCTCGCGCACCGGACGGCGCTGCGCGGCCTGCTGCGCGCCCGCTGGGACTGGCTCAACGCGCAATGGAACGGCCCCGTGCTCGGCTACGGCCCGGAGCTGCAGCAACAGTTCCTGCGGCGTTTCGGCATCGACGACGCGCGCAAGATGATCCTGACGCTGACGGCGCTGCTGGTCGCCGGCATGACGATCGTCGGCCTCGCGCTGCTGCGCCGCGCCGCGCCGGCACGCAGCCGCGACGACGCCTTGCGCGAGTGGCAACGCCTGGCCCTCAAGCTCCAACGGCGCGGCTACCGCCGGCGCGACGACGAAGGGCCGTGCGCTTTCACCGAGCGCGTGCTGCGCGAACGGCCGCAATGGCGGCCGGCGCTGCAGCCGGCCGTCGAACTCTATTTACGCAGCCGTTATCTCGAAGCGCCCGATGCGGCGACGCTGACCGCCCTGCGCCGCGCCGTCGGCGCCGCACGACTCTGAAGTCCTCACACGGCTCGCGCGCCAGCAACGAGAGAGCGCCAACTTGCCGCTCATCCCGGACACGGCATCGATTCGAGATCGGCACTGTACGCGCGGCGCCGCCACATTTCTCAGATGTACGTCACCGTCGTACTGGATCTGTATTCGCGCCGCATTGTCAGCTGGCCGATGCCGGCCAGCATGACTGCGCAGCTCGTCGATGCCTTCGACTATATCGAGCGCTTTTACAACACACGGCGCAGGCATTCGACGTTCGGCTCTCAGCTCCGGTCTGCGAAAATCTACGAAACTCACGTTGACCAGGTGTCCGGGAACGTGGGGGAATACCAGTGGAGGTCTGAAAGCTTCTTCGGAGTCGTGTTCATGAGACGGATCACTTTCCTGCCGACGGGTTTGAAAACCCAAAGTGACCCGGAAAATAGTCCGTCGCAAGTGCTGACTGTCCATAGCCGACCATGGACGCCAAAAATCCGAAACCAACGAAAAACCGCGCATTTAGCGCGGTTTTCTTAACGGTTCTGGCTGTCCCGGAACACCGGAATGGTGGAGCTAGTCGGGATCGAACCGACGACCTCTTGCATGCCATGCAAGCGCTCTCCCAGCTGAGCTATAGCCCCACGACAGGGGCGCGCATTATACCCAATGAGCGGGCCATGGGAAGCCGCACTTTTGAAATCGATTTTTCCAGCCGCCACGAAGCGGACTGCCAGGCATTCCGGCGTTCGAAAAAGCCCTGCCGACCGGCAGGGCCTGAGCATTCGAAGGCCAGCGTCTCGACCCCTTGCAACCGCCGCCGCTCGCTCAGTCCTCGAGCACGACGAGCAGATCGCGCGCCTGCACGGCGAGCCCTGACGTCGCCAGCACCTGCCGGACGCGCGCGCTGCGCGGCGCGGCGATGACGGTTTCCATCTTCATCGCCTCGATCGAAACCAGCGGATCACCCTTGGCGACGGTATCGCCGACCTTCACCGCGACGCGCGAGACCATGCCGGGCATCGGCGCGCCGATCTGGCTGGCATCGCCTTCCGTGGCCTTCGGGCGATCCTGCTGCGACGACTTGGCACCGGCCTTGGGCACGCGCACGGCGCGCGGCTGGCCGTTGAGCTCGTAGAACAGCTTCTCGCTGCCGTCGGCCTCGGCGCGGCCCTGCAGGCGGATGATCAGCGCCTTGCCCTTGTCGATCTCGACGCTGATCTCGTCCTGCTCGCTGAGGCCATAAAAGAACGTCGGGGTCGGCAAGCGCGAGACGTCGCCGTACTGCTTCACATGCTCGGCGTAGTCGCGGAAGACCTTCGGATACATCAGGTACGAAGCCAGATCGTTGTCCGACAGCTCCTGGCCGAGCGCCTTCTCCACATCGGAACGCGCCGCTTCGAGATCGATGGCCGGCAGGCTCTTGCCCGGCCGCTCGGTCAGCGCCGGCTTGCCCTTGAGGATTTTCGCCTGCAGCGCCTCCGGCCAGCCGTCCGGCGGCAGGCCCAGCTCGCCGCGGAACAACTGCACGACGGACTCGGGAAAATCGATAGGCTTATCCGGATTCTCGACGTCGTCCGGCGTCAGGCCGTTGCCGACCATGAACAGCGCCATGTCGCCGACGACCTTCGAAGTCGGCGTGACCTTGACGATGTCGCCGAACAAGCGGTTGACGTCGGCGTAAGCCCTCGAGACCTCGCTCCAGCGCGACTCGAGGCTAAGCGCCCTCGCCTGCTCGCGCAGATTGGTGTACTGACCGCCCGGCATCTCGTGACGATAGACGTCGGCGGTGCCGGAGCGGATGTCGGCCTCGAACGGCGCGTAGTAGCGGCGTACGTCTTCCCAGTAATCCGACAGCTGCTGCAGGGCGTCGAGATCGACCTTCGGATCGCGCTCGCTACCCGACAGACCGGCCGCGATCGCGCCGAGGTTCGGCTGCGAGGTGAGGCCGGACATGCTGTCAAGCGCGCCGTCGACCGCATCACAACCCGCTTCGACCGCCGCCAGCACGCTGGCCGCGGCGATGCCGCTGGTGTCGTGCGTATGAAAATGGATCGGCAGGCCAGTTTCTGTTTTAAGCACGCGTACCAGCTCGCGCGCAGCGCGCGGCTTGCAGACACCGGCCATGTCCTTGATGCCGAGAATGTGCGCGCCGGCCTTTTCCAGCTGCTTCGCCATGCCGACGTAGTACTGGAGCTTGTACTTCGTCCGCGAGGCGTCGAACAGATCGCCTGTGTAGCAGATCGTGCCTTCGCAGACGGCACCGGACTCGATCACCGCGTCCATCGCCACGCGCATGTTGTCGACGGCGTTCAGCGAGTCGAAGACGCGGAAGATGTCGATGCCGCTCTTCGCCGCCTGCTGCACGAAGAACTTGACGACATTGTCGGCGTAGTTGGTATAGCCGACGGCATTCGCCGAACGCAGCAACATTTGGAACGGCAGGTTCGGAATCGCCTCGCGCAGCAGCGCCAGACGCTCCCAGGGATCTTCCTTGAGGAAGCGCAGCGCGACGTCGAAGGTCGCCCCGCCCCAGCATTCGAGCGAGAACAGGTCCGGCGCAAGGCGCGCGTAATACGGCGCGACCTCCACCATGTCGGCAGTGCGCATGCGCGTCGCGAACAGCGACTGGTGCGCGTCGCGCATCGTCGTGTCGGTCAGCAGCACCCGCTTCTGCTCCTTCAGCCACTGCGCGAAGCCGGCCGGGCCGCATTCGCGCAGGATGTCGCGCGTGCCCGATGGCGACGGCGCGATCGGATCAAGCTTCGGCAGGCGCGGTTCCGGCAGCGGCAGCTTCGGCGGCTCGCGGCCTTTCATCTCCGGATTGCCGTTGACGATGACCTCGCCGATGAAGCGCAGCAGCTTGGTCGCACGATCGCGCCTGGGCGTGAAGACGAACAGCTCCGGTGTGGTGTCGATGAAGCGCGTCGTGCACTCGCCCGACTTGAACAGCGGATGGTTGATGACGTTCTCGAGGAACGCGAGATTGGTCGACAGGCCGCGGATGCGGAATTCGCGCAGCGCGCGGTCCATGCGCGCGATGGCGTCGCCCGTGGTCGGCGCCCAGGCCGTGACCTTCACCAGCAGCGAATCGTAGTACGGCGTGACGACGGCGCCGCCGTACGCCGTGCCGCCGTCGAGGCGGATGCCGAGGCCGGCCGGGCTGCGGTACGCGAGCAAGCGACCGTAGTCCGGCGTGAAGCCGTTCTCCGGATCTTCGGTCGTCACACGGCACTGCAGCGCATGGCCGTTGAGCTTCACCTGTTCCTGCGTCGGCAGCGCTGGCACGTGATCGTGCGCGGCATCGCCCATGCGCGCGCCTTCGGAAACACGGATCTGGCTCTTGACGATATCAACGCCGGTCACCTGTTCGGTGACGGTATGCTCGACCTGGATGCGCGGATTGACCTCGATGAAGTAGGACGCACCGGTGTCGGCATCCATCAGGAATTCGACAGTACCGGCGTGCGAGTAGCCCACCTGCCGACACAGGCGCAGTGCGGCTTCGCACAGTTCATTGCGCTGCGCACCCGACAGATATGGCGCCGGCGCGCGTTCGACGACTTTCTGGTTGCGGCGCTGTACCGAGCAATCGCGCTCGAACAGGTGGATCAGATTGCCGTGCGTGTCACCGAGCACCTGCACTTCGACGTGGCGCGCGCGGCGCACGAGCTTTTCGACGTAGACCTCGTCGTTGCCGAAAGCCGCTTTCGCCTCACGGCGCGCGGTTTCCATCTGCAGCGGCAGTTCGGCTTCGGATTCGATGACGCGCATACCGCGACCGCCACCACCCCAGCTCGCCTTCATCATTACAGGATAGCCAACGTCGGCCACCAGCTTCCTGCATGCCTCGAGATCGTGCGGCAGGGCCTGCGACGCCGGCAGCACCGGGACCCGCGCCGCGATCGCGGCCTTGCGCGCCGCAACCTTGTCGCCGAGCGTGCGCAGGACCAGGGGCGACGGGCCGATGAAGATGATGCCAGCTTCCGCGCAGGCTTCGGCAAAAGCGGGGTTCTCGGACAGGAAGCCGTAGCCCGGATGGATCGCGTCGACGCCGGCTTCCCTGGCGATACGGATGATGTCGGCGATGTCGAGATACGCGGCGATCGGCTTCTCGCCCTTGCCCACCAGATAGCTCTCGTCGGCCTTGAAACGATGCAGCGCGAAACGATCCTCGTGCGCGTAAATCGCCACCGTGCGAATGCCCATCTCCGCCGCCGCGCGCATCACGCGGATCGAAATCTCGCCGCGGTTGGCGACGAGCAGTCTGCGGATCGGATGCTGGGGGTCCGGCTGACTCACGCGACGCTCTCCTGGCTGGCTCTGGGGCCCCGACACGAATAACCCGCGGCCAATGTGTTGCGCCGCGGGTTCAATGCGTTGAAAGATTATCGCTTCAAGCCGGAAGTGTCATCCCTTCGGCCGGGATTTTCACGGCGGGCGCAAGAGGAAACATCCGCCCCCGTCGAAAAGAGGATCGCCGCGCCTCATTCAGAGCGCGTATTGCGCCGCGAACTGCCGCGCGAATTCGCCGAATTGCGACGCCGGCAGGTCGTTGATGCCGGCCGCGGCGGCGCGACCGCCGCCGGTCGGGAAGCGTCGGCACAGCTCGTCGGCCCCTTTCTTGCGATTCAGCGGTGCGCGCACGCTGACCAGATAGCTGCCATCGGCCTTCTCCGTCAGCACCGCGTGCGCGCGATCCGGATACTGGTTGACGAGATCGTTGCTGTAGACGCCGCTGACGCGACGCGCCCACGGGGCGTCCGGCAGGATGAACAGCGCGGCGTGCTCGGTCGAAGCCTCCGCCGGCTTCGTCGCCGCGGCCTTGCCCATGTCGGTCCGATAACCGTCAGCCAGCTTCTCGAAATACTCGCGGCCATCGCCGGCGATGAATTCGAACGGCGAAGCGTGACGGCTGACGAGCCGGAACAGCGCATCGGGCGCGAAATGCAGATCGCCGACCGATTCGCCGTAGCCGTTGTAGTTCAGATAGGTGCCGAGATCTTCGAGCTGGCGCAGCTGCGCGCCATCGAGATCGAGCCCCTTGGCCATCGTCTCGGCGCTCTTCTTCAAATTGTCGCCGAACGCGCCGACGACCGCCCAGGCGAGAAAGCGATTCTTCAGATAACCGTTGACAAGCAGGCTGGTGCAGACGTCGGGCGCCTCGTTGATGATCGTCTTCAGGCCGTCGCCGCCCGGCACATCGTTGGGAATGGCGCCGGCGAAGTGATGATCGACGTAGAACACCTCGGCGCCGGCCGCCAGCAGGCGCACGACGCCATCACGGTTCTTGTCGAGCGACACGTCCAGCACCGTCACGCGATCGCCGGCCTTGGCCTCGACCTGATCGAGCAGTTCGATGTCGCGCTTGACGCCAGTGACGAGGCGCGCCTCGCGCGGTTCAGCGAGATGCAGTTGCGTCAGCGCGCAGATGCCGTCAGCATCGCCATTGAATACGTCGATAAAAGCCATGGTGTCCTCGCTGCGTTCTTCGTCGCTCGGCTACTGCATTTCAAAAACAAAACGGGCCGGATTTGCGCGGCAAACCCGGCCCGGTAGACCGCTACGCTCAAGCCTTCTTGGCGTCTTCGATCTGGTAGTACTCCATCAGCACCTTGGCCACTTCCGGACGCGAGAATTCCGGCGGCGGCGCGATGCCGGCGCCAAGCATCTGGCGAACCTTGGTGCCCGACAGCGCGACGAAGTCTTCCGGCACATGATCCGGCGCTTCGCGCATCATCACCACGCGGCCGAGCTTCTTGCTGAATGCGGTGTTATCGGCACGGAAAATCTCGATCTGCAGCGCGCCCTTCGGCACCTTCTCGTCGAAAATCGTCTGCGCGTCGAAAGGACCGTAGTAGTCGCCGACGCCCGCGTGGTCGCGGCCGACGATCAGGTAGTCGGCACCCATGTTCTGGCGGAACAGGGCGTGCAGCACCGCTTCGCGCGGGCCGGCATAGAGCATGTCGAAGCCGTAGCCAGTGATCATCACCGTGTTCTTCGGGAAGTAGTGGTCGACCATCGTGCGGATGCACGCGTCGCGCACCGGCGCCGGAATGTCGCCTTCCTTGAGCTTGCCGAGCAGCATGTGGATGACGATGCCGTCGGTGCCGAGGCGCTCGTGCGCCATGCGGCACAGCTCTTCGTGCGCGCGGTGCATCGGGTTACGCGTCTGGAACGCGACGACCTTCTTCCAGCCGCGCTCGGCGATCTCGTTGCGGATCTCGACGGCGGTACGGAAGGTGTCCGGGAACTCGCCCTGGAAGTAGCTGAAGTTCAGCACGTCGATCGGGCCCGACAGCACGGTGTTGCCGAGACCGAGGAAGGTCTTGACGCCCGGGTGCTTCTCGTCGAGATTGCCGAAGATTTCCTTAGCTATCTCGCGCAGCTGTTCGTCCGTCACGGCCTCGACGGCCTGCACTTCCTGCACCGCGAGCACCGGGTGGCCCTCGACGTTCGGATCGCGCAGCGCGACGCGCTGGCCGGCCTTGATGCCACCGGCGTCCTTCGTGATGTTGACGATCGGCACCGGCCAGAACAGGCCGGCCGTGGTCTTCAGATCCTTGGCGACGCTCAGCGCGTCGGCGAGGTTCATGTAGCCGCTCAGTGGATTGAAATAGCCGGCGCCGAGCATCACCGCGTTGGCGGCGGCGGCCGAGTTCAGCAACAGGCTCGGCAGTGTCTCCGCTTCCTTGCGCAGCGCCTCGTTGCGGGCGCTGTCATAGACGAAACGCGGCTGCAGCGTGTCAGAACCGTGAGGCTTGATCGTCATGTTCGTTCTCTGGATCGTTCGTTGCGTGTGGGATCAGGCGATTAGGATCAGGCGATGATGCCGCGCACCTTCAGCAGCTTGAGCAGCACCTCGACTTCTTCCTCGAGGCTCAGCTTGTGGCTCGGCAGCACGAGTTCCGGATGCTCCGGCGCCTCGTACGGATCGCTGATACCGGTGAAGTTCTTGATCTCGCCGGCGCGCGCCTTCTTGTACAGGCCCTTCGGATCGCGCTTCTCGGCCTCTTCGAGCGGCACGTCGACGTAGACTTCGATGAAATCGATGCCGGCATCGGCGTGCAGCTTGCGCACGACGTCGCGGTCGGCGCGATACGGCGAGACGAAGCTCGACAGCACGATGACACCGGTATCGACGAACAGCTTGGCCACTTCGCCGATGCGGCGGATGTTCTCGGTGCGATCCTCGGCGGAAAAGCCGAGATTCTTGTTGATGCCGAGACGAATGTTGTCGCCGTCGAGGCGGTATGCGAGACGACCCTGCTGGTAGAGTACCTTTTCGAGCGCCACGGCGACCGTGCTCTTGCCGGAACCGGATAGGCCGGTGAACCAGATCGTCGCACCCTTCTGGCCGAGCAGCTTGTTGCGGTCGGCGCGCGTCACTTCGCCTTCGTGCCAATGGACGTTCGTTGCTTTCTGCTCGGTCATCGTCGTTCCGTTTTCGTTCGTGTGAAGCGCCGCCCGTCGACGGCTGAAGTCGGCCATCCTAACGGGTCGCGACGCATATGGAAAATATAATATCCTCAATAGAACGTTCTCTTTTCTGTATGGTTATAAGAACGCGAACCCGGCGATGAACCTCAACCACCTCGCGATCTTCCAGGCCGTCGCCAACCGTAACAGCGTCAGCGGCGGCGCTTCGCTGCTTCACATCAGCCAGTCGGCGGTGTCGCGCCAGCTCGTCGAATTCGAACGTGCGCTCGGCGTGCATCTGTTCCAGCGCCTGCCGCGCGGCATGCGCCTGACCGAAGCCGGCCGCGTGCTGCTCGGCTACGCAAACCGCCTGTTCGCGATCGAGGGCGAGGCCGAACAAGCCCTGCTCGACTTGCGCAATGTCACGCGCGGCCGCATCGCGATCGGCGCCAGCCGCACGATCGGCGCCTATGTGCTGCCGCAGGTATTGGCGGCTTACCGACAGGACTATCCGGCGGTCGAGCTGTCGCTGCAGGTCGAGAACACGCAGGCGATCGAAGACAAGCTGATCGCCGGCGAGATCGACATCGGCTTCGCCGAAGGCATCGTGCGCAGCGACCTGCTCGACTACCGGGTCTTCGCGCAGGACGAACTGGTCCTCATCGCCTCGCCGAAACATCCGGCCGCCAAGCGCGCACCGCTGGCGCTCGGCGATCTCGCCGAACTGCCGCTGCTGCTGCATGAAACCGGCTCCGGCACGCGTGCCGTCACCGAGCGCGCGCTCGCCGCCAAGGGCCTGACCGTGCGTCCGGCGATGACCCTGGCCAGTACCGAAGCAATCAAGCACACGGTCGCCACCGGCGTCGGCCTGGCGATTCTGTCCTCCCTGGCCGTGCGCACCGACCTCAAGGCGCGCACGCTGACCGTCATCCCGGTGCGCGGGCTGCGCATCGAGCGGCCGCTGTATCGGGTACAGCTGAGGAAGGCGTGGCCGAGCCCGTCGCTCGAAGCGTTCCTGCCCTACGTCGAACGCGCGACCAGCATGGCCTGAACCGGATCAGTCGGCGCGCGGATGCGCGCGCCGCCATTGCCACGGCGGCTGCGGATCGTCGTCGTGCCACAATCCGCGCCGCGCGGCGCGTGCGCCTTGCAGAGCCTCGCGGCAGCTTGCCGTCGGCCGCAGGCCGCACCAGGCGTAGCCGTCGGCGACGAGTTGCAGACCGGCGTCGCGATCACCGAGTTCGACGGTCGCGACGACGCGCTCGTAGCGGTCGACCGCCTTCGACGTCACGCGCAGCGGCCGGTCGCCGAGCATCGCGACCAGCGCCTCGCGCGCCGCACTTCCATAGGCCTGATGCAGTTCCGGCGCATCGATGTTGGCGAAGCGCAGCTTGACCGGCTTGCCGTCGCCGCAGCGCACCGTGATCGTGTCGCCGTCATGGACGCGGACGAGCCGCGCTGCTTCGCACTGCCATGCCATGGCCAGCGTCGGCAGCACGAACAGCAGCAGTCCACTCGGCAATCGTCCAAATGCCGAGAGCCCCGCGGTGCGGGGCTCTCGGACAACGGCCGATGATCGATCAGGCCGCGGTGCTTTCACGCTTGGCGTCGTTGTTCTCGTAGACGATGAACGGCTTGGCCTCGCCGCACACGACGGCTTCGTCGACAACGACCTTGCTGACGTTCTGCATCGACGGCAGGTCGTACATCACGTCGAGGAGCATGTTCTCCATGATCGTACGAAGTCCGCGGGCGCCGGTCTTGCGCTCCTTGGCCTTGCGCGAAATCGCGCGCAGCGCGTCCTCGCGAATCTCCAGCTGCACGCCTTCCATGTTGAACAGCTTGGCGTATTGCTTGACCAGCGCGTTCTTCGGCTCCTTGAGGATCGACATCAGCGCCGCTTCGTCCAGCTCTTCGAGCACGGCGCAGACCGGCAGACGGCCGATGAATTCCGGGATCATGCCGAAACGGATCAGATCGTCCGGCTCGACCTTGGACATCAGCTGATTGATGTGCTTGCTGTCCTTGTCCGACTTCACCTCGGCCGAGAAGCCGATGCCGGTGCGCTCCGAACGCTGCTGGATCACCTTGTCGAGGCCCGCGAACGCACCGCCGCAGATGAACAGGATGCCGGCCGTGTTGACCTGCAGGAACTCCTGCTGCGGATGCTTGCGGCCGCCCTGCGGAGGAACGCTGGCGATCGTGCCTTCGATGAGCTTGAGCAGCGCCTGCTGCACGCCCTCGCCCGATACGTCGCGCGTGATGCTCGGGTTCTCGGACTTGCGCGAAATCTTGTCGATCTCGTCGATGTAAACAATGCCGCGCTGCGCCTTCTCGACATCGTAATCGCACTTCTGCAGCAGGCGCGCAATGATGTTCTCGACGTCCTCGCCGACGTAGCCGGCCTCGGTCAGCGTCGTCGCGTCGGCGATCGCGAACGGCACGTCGAGCAGGCGCGCCAGTGTTTCGGCGAGCAGCGTCTTGCCGGAGCCGGTCGGACCGATCAGCAGGATGTTCGACTTGGCGATCTCGACGCCGTCCGTACCCTTCAGCGACAGGCGCTTGTAATGGTTGTAGACGGCGACCGAGAGAATCTTCTTGGCTGTGTCCTGGCCGATGACGTACTCGTCGAGCACTGCACGGATTTCGTGCGGCTTCGGCAGCCCCTTGGTCTGCGGCTTGGCATGAACCTCTTCGCGGATGATGTCGTTGCACAGGTCAACGCATTCATCGCAAATGTAAACCGAAGGGCCAGCAATGAGCTTGCGCACTTCGTGCTCGCTCTTGCCGCAGAAGGAGCAGTACAGAACCCGACCGCTGTGGGCACCGCCGCTCCGCGTTTCATTGGTCATCTCACATCCTCATCCGGGCTTTGATGCCCAGCGACTCCTGTATAGCACAGGGTCATTTTTCTGCAAAACTTGCCTTGACGGGTACCGTTACGTTGCCGTTCAGGTGGCGGAACTGCCACGCTGAGCCACGATCTGATCGATCAGGCCATATTCCTTGGCCTGTTCAGCGTTCAGGAAATAGTCGCGCTCGACGTCGCGCTCGATCTTGTCCAGCGGCTGGCCGGTGTGGTCGGCCATCAGCTTGTTCAGCTTTTCGCGCAGATACAGAATTTCGCGCGCCTGGATCTCGATGTCGCTGGCCTGCCCCTGCGCGCCGCCCGAGGGCTGGTGGATCATCACCCGCGCGTTCGGCAGCGCGAAACGCTTGCCCTTGGCACCGGCCGAGAGCAGGAACGCACCCATGCTGGACGCCTGGCCGATGCACATCGTCGACACATCCGGCTTGATGAACTTCATCGTATCGTAGATCGATAGGCCCGAGGTGATCACACCGCCCGGCGAATTGATGTACAGATGGATGTCCTTGTCCGGATTTTCCGATTCGAGGAACAACAGCTGCGCGACGACGAGGTTCGCCATGTGATCCTCGATCGCCCCGATGATGAAGATGATGCGTTCCTTGAGCAGGCGCGAATAGATGTCGAACGCGCGCTCGCCGCGGGCGGTCTGTTCGATCACCATCGGCACGAGGTGCTGGGCACGGCTAGGCATGTCGGTCATGGGCAGGCTCTGTGATCTTCTTGGAGTGGCGGGAATGGCAGCGGTTCCCTTCCCAGCATGGAGGCGGAGCCGCACCGTTCAAGCCGTCGCGGCTCCGCTTGGTCGGCTGCCGGCGATGCGTTACGCGCCCGCCACTGCCTGCGGATTGAGCAGCTGTTCCAACGACAGCGGCTTCTCGATCGGCGTAACGCCGGCGATCAGCGCGTCGACGACCTGATCCTCGAGCACCATTGCGCGCAAACCCTGCAGCAGTTCCGGACGCGAGCGATAATAGGCCTTGACCTGTTCCGGCTGCTCATAATCGGCGGCAATGCCGTCGAGCACCGTTTCGACACGGGAGGCGTCGAGCTTGACGTCCTTGGCCTTGATTACCTCGCCGATCAGCAGGCCCAGCGCGACGCGCTGGCGGGCTGGCTGTTCGAACAACGCGTCCGGCAGCAGTTCGGCACGCTTGGCGGCATCGACGTTGCCCAGGTTCATGCGACCAGCAGCTTCGTCACGCAGGCGCGGGATTTCCTGCTGCACAAGCGCCTGCGGCAGCTCGATCGGGTTCGCCTTCAGCAACTGCTCGAGCGCCTGGCCCTTCAGCCGGTTCTGGATCGCCTTGTCGCGCTCCTTCTCGAGCGCGGCCTTGCACTTCACGCGCAGGCCGGCTTCACCGGCGCCTTCCTCGACCTGGTGGGCCTTGAGGAAATCGGCGTCGATCTCCGGCAGCTTCGGCTCCCGTACGTCCTTCAACGTGACCTCGAACTGCGCCGCCTTGCCGCGCAGATTCTCGGCGCGATAGTCGGCCGGAAACTGGACGTCGACCGTAAACGTTTCACCGGCGCTGTGGCCCGCAATGCCGTTTTCGAGGTCCGGCAGGAAGCGGTCTTCGCCCAGTTCGAACTGCACATCCTTGCCTTCGCCGCCCGGGAACGGTTCGCCGTCAACCTTGCCGACGAAGTCGACCTTGACCGCGTCGCCCGTCTGCGCGGCGCGCTCGACGACGTTGAACTCGCGACGCGCCTTGCGCAGATTGCCGATCAGGCGATCGACGTCAGCTTCGGTCACTTCGACCGCCGGCTTCTCGATCTGCAGACCGTCGAGCGCCGCCAGCTTGATCTCCGGATACACCTCGAAGTTGGCGACATATTCGAATGCTTCGCCGGTCTTCTCGGCCGTGATATCGATCTGCGGCTGGCCGGCCGGGTTGACGCCGGCCTGGCTCAGCGCCTGCGGATAGGTCTGCTGGACCAGATCCGAGATCGCTTCCATCCGCGCCGACTCGCCGAACTGCTGCTCGACGACCTTGCGCGGCGCCTTGCCCGGCCGAAAGCCCGGCAGCTTGGCACGCTGCGCGAGGCGCGTCAGACGGGCATCGACCGCCTTGGCGACCTGCTCGGCCGGCACGCGGACACGCATCTGCCGGCGCAGTCCGCCCGGCGATTCGACATGAACTTCCATTTCTAACACTCTGAGGACTTGGAGATTTTACTTTTCGGGAAAGCGGCCATGGTGCGAAAGGCGAGACTCGAACTCGCACGCCGTGAGGCGCTGGAACCTAAATCCAGTGCGTCTACCAATTCCGCCACTCTCGCCAAGCGACTGAGTATATCAGCCGCTTGCGCGCTTCGGATGGCTACTAGCGGGCCGTCAACTCTTGGAAACCCACGGAATGGATTCGCTGCACGGGGAGGTGAAACAACGCTGTCTCAATTGCGGATTTGTGGTGAACGGCGTGCCAACCGACAGTTGACATACAAATGCGAATCATTATTATTTTACTCTCCAACCGAGGAGAGCTGTCCATGGATGATTTCCGCGCCACGCCCCCGACCACCTCGATCCAGCCGAGCCGCGATGGCCTTGCCCCGCGGGTCCGCAGTGATGATTTGCTGCGCGGTTCGCGCGAAATCGTCATCGAGCACCGCGGCCAGGAATACCGGCTGCTGCGCACGCGCAACGATCGCCTGATCCTCAACAAGTAATCGACGCCGATCCGCAGCGTCCGATGTACCGGACGCTGCGGCGTGTATGCGCCGGCTGGCACAATGCCGGCGCATGACCCGATCGATTTCGCCCACCCTCGCCTGGGGCGCGGTGCTCGTCGCCGCCGTTGTCGCGGCTTTCGTCGCCGCCTTGCTGGCGGGTCCCGTTCATATCGGTGCGGCGCAGATCGTCGCCGCGCTGGCGTCGCGAACCGATGCGCTCAGCGCCGTGCAACAGACGGTGCTGCTTGAACTGCGTCTGCCCCGCGCGCTGACGGCGTTGTTGATCGGCGGCGCGCTTGCCGTGGCCGGCTGCACGTTCCAGGCCTTGCTGCGCAATCCGCTCGCCGACCCGAGTTTCATCGGTGTCTCCGGCGGTGCCGCCGTCGGCGCCGCGCTATGCCTCGCCGGGCTGCCTTTCCTGAACATGCTCAGTCTGCCGCCGGCGCTGCCGGTCGCCGCCGCCGCACTCGTCGGCGGCCTCGGTGCCGCCCTTCTCGTCCTGCGCATCGCCGACGTCGACGGCGACACGCAGGCCGTCACCCTATTGCTCGCCGGCCTTGCGATCAACGCGTTCGCGGCCGGGCTGCTCGGCCTGATCGCGTACGGCGCCAGCGATCCGGCGCTGCGCGCGATCACGCTGTGGCTGTTCGGTTCGCTGGGTCGTGCCGGCTGGATGGAACTGGCGATCGCCGCGCCGCTGATGCTGCTGGCGATCGCCGGCCTCTGGCGCCATGCCGCTGCGCTCAACGGCCTGCTGCTCGGCGAGGCCGAGGCGGCGCATATCGGCATCGATGTCGTGCGCCTCAAGCGTTTCGGCATCCTGCTTGCCGTCGCCTGCACGGCGCTGTCGGTCGCACTGGCCGGCATCATCGGCTTCATCGGCCTGATGGTCCCGCACATGCTGCGCATGCTGCTCGGTCCGGACCATCGCATCCTGCTGCCGCTGTCCTGGCTCGGTGGCGCGGCGCTGCTGAGCGGCGCCGATACGATCGCACGACTGGTCCTGCAGCCGGCCGAGGTTCCGGTTGGCATCCTTTGCGCGCTGCTCGGCGCGCCTTTTTTCGTCGGCCTGCTGTTGCGCTGGCGACGCAGCCCGGAGTTCACATGAGCTTGCGGGTCGACGATCTGAGCTACCGCACGCCGGGACAGACGCTGCTCGCGCCGTTCAGTGCCACCTTCGCCGCCGGGCGCCTGCACGCGATCGTCGGCCCGAACGGCGCCGGCAAATCGACCCTGTTGCGCCTGCTCGCCGGCGAACTGCGACCATCGGCGGGCAACGTGGTGCTCGACGGCCGCTCCCTGCAAGGCTGGACACCGGCCGCGCTGGCGCGGCGTCGGGCCCTGCTGCCGCAGCAGCACAGCCTGACATTCCCGTTCACCGCCGCCGAGGTCGTCGCGCTCGGCCGCCTGCGCACACGGCGCCACAGTGCGTCACGCGAGCGTGCGATCGTCGCCGACGCACTGGCCTGCTGCGGTGCCGCAGCGCTGGCGACGCGCCGCTATCCGCAGCTGTCCGGTGGCGAGCGTGCGCGCGTCCATCTCGCCCGCGTGCTCGCCCAGATCTGGGACGCCGTCGAGGACGGGCCGCGCTATCTGCTGCTCGACGAGCCGACCGCGCATCTCGATCTGACCTTCCAGCATGCCTGCCTGCGCCTGGCGCGCGACTGGACAGCGCGCGGCGTCGGCGTCATTGCCGTGCTGCACGACCCAAACCTCGTGCTTGCGTATGCCGACGAAGTGACCGTGCTGGCGAACGGCGCGCCGGCCGCGCACGGCCTTCCGGCCAATATCCTCGATACGACGCTGATGCAGCGGATCTTCGGACTCGCGGCGCGCCGGATCGAACTCGCCGATGGAACGCGCTGGCTGGCCGTCGACCCGAACGCTCGGACATCGGCCGAATAGGCTGACGCGTCGGATACAGCAACGCGGTATTTCGACGATTACCGCATGCCGGTCGGCCTCCGCATCGGCCCGGAGAACCAGGGCTTCTGGCGATCATGGCGAACTTCAACCAGGAACGGCTGACGCTGTCCGCGCAGGTCTGGGCATTTGCGCGGCTGTGCTGCGACGAGGCGCTTGCTCATGCACGCGAACGCAACACTTTTGGGCGCCCCCTGATCAAGCGTCAGGTCATCCGTCAAAAGCTGGTCGACACATGCGCATGAAGACGGACGCCATGAAGGCGCAACTCGGCCTTCTGGCATCCCCGATTATCTCGCAGAGTGCCCGCACTCGCCGCCCGGCGCCAAGGTCCTGCCCAACGGCTGCGCCCTCGTTGGCGACTGCCGCAAGCCGCACCCCGGCGAGCAGGTCGACGCCAACGGCTGCGCCGTCGACAAGAACTTCATCCTCAAGGGCGTGAGCCTGACGCAGGCCGCAGACGATTGGCGTGCGTGTCGCCGGCTGCTTGTTTGTCGGTCCGCGCAGTCAAAAAATCCTGGCCCACATCGTGACTTTCGGCCCTGACATCTGTAAGCTTCGCGTCCCTGTTGAGGGGGGCGGGTCACTTTCCGGATAACTCTGGAAACCAAACTCGTAGGCTTTCCGTTTGGAATCACACGGTTGGTCTACTTGTTAGAAGGGGACTAGCCCAACCAAATTCAGGACTGCCTCGTCCCCATCGTCTAGAGGCCTAGGACATTACCCTTTCACGGTAAGTACCGGGGTTCGAATCCCCGTGGGGACGCCATTCTAAAAACAGCGGTGCCAACCGCTGCCTAAGCCAAACTAACCAGAACAAAGGCTTAGAGGGCGAGGCATCTCCCCTCGTTCGTTAACGGTAGTCCACTTCTGGGCACCGTGGCGCAGATGCTGCCCGGCGCCGCGCTGACGCCGGACTTCCGCACGCTCACACCGGCGCAGATCGCCGCGATCCGCAAGGATTCCGGGGAATCGCCGCTCAGCGATCAGCTCAGGGCCTGGCGCGGCAGCGACGGCAGCTGGTTCATCGTCGACGAGGTCGTCGGCAAGCATGAGTTCATCACGTTCGCCGTCACGCTCAGCGCCGCCGGCGCCGTCCAGCACGTCGAGATCCTCGACTACCGCGAGGCCTACGGCGCGGAGGTACGCGCGCCGGCCTGGCTCGCGCAGTTCGTCGGCAAACAGCACGGCGCGCCGACGCCGGCCAGACGCAAGCAGCGCAAGAAGCGATGGACGCCGCGTTCGCCGAGCTTGCACGGTGCACCGGCTGATGAGCTTCCACGACGCCGGCAGCGACCTTGGCCGCCTGGGCGGCATCGCCAAGGGTTACGCCGTCGACTGCGCGACGGCCCGCCTGCAGGCTCACGGCATCGAAGACGCCTGCGTCGATGCCGGCGGCGATCTGTGCGTCATCGGTCGCGGCCATCCCGTGCGCCTGCGCGTCGACGGCACGCCGCAACTGCCGCTGCTACTGGTCGACGACGGGGCCGTCGCCTCCAGCGGCGGCGATCGCTCGGTCGCCACCCCGCACTTCCACGCGTCCGGGTGCAGCACCGTCGGCGCGGAACGCTTCGCCTGCGTGACCGCGCCGTCGTGCATGATCGCCGACGCGCTCACCAAGCTCGTGCTGGCGCTAGGCATCGGACCGGCGCGCCTTGTCCTCGACCGGTACGGCGCCAGCGCCTACAGCTTCTCGCCCGCCGGCGGCTGGCAGCAATCGACGCGTCCCACATGAGACCGCAGCACCGCCCCCGGCGATCACCGCGCCTCGGCAAGCCGCGCAAGCTCGCGTTCAACCTGATCGCGATCGGCGTCTGGGCCTCCGGCGTCGCCTGGCTCCTGCTGCACTACCTGATGCGCCGCCAGGGCGAGTTCGGCCCGGAGACGCATCCTGCCGAACCGTGGGCGCTGAAGTGCCACGGGGCCTTCGCGTTCGCCGCGCTGTGGATGAGCGGCATGCTGTGGGCCGTGCACATCGGCAACGCCTGGGAGCAGCACCGGCGGCGCTGGTCGGGGGGCATTCTCTTCGCCCTGCTCGCGGTGCTGATCGTCAGCGGCTACCTGCTCTACTACGCGGGCGACGAGACGTTCCGCGGCGCCGTGTCGTGCGCGCACTGGATCACGGGCCTCACCATCGCCTTCGCCTACGCGGGCCACCGGCTCGCCCATCGCCGGCGGACGCCGGCACGTCCCCTCAGCGACTGAAGCGTCGTTTCAGAAGCGGAACCGCACCCGGCCATACGCCGCCGATCCCGGCGACGGATTCAACGTGCGCGGGTCTTCGAAGGCGCGTCACGACGAACTGGTCGACATCGCGCGCGCCGAAATGGACGCCCTGTACGACCAGATCAGCGGCTCCGGCTACGCGCTGCTGCTGACCGACGCCAACGGCGTCATCCTCAACGAGAAGGCCGACCCGACCCTGACGCGCATGTTCCGCGGCGCATGTCGAGCGCGCGCACCAGGCTGCCGAAGATGTCGGTGATCGAGCCCACGCCGGCGCGCGTCAGCAGATGACTTCGCGCGCCATCCGCCGGGCCGTAATACGCGAGCAGCGGCTGCCGAACCGGCAACGGCGTCCGCGGCAGCTGTCGCAAAAATGCGACGGCGCTGTCCCGGCTTCGGCACAATGTCGCGCCGCACGGCCCGCGCGCCCTCGGTACGCCGGCATGCGCGGACTGGCATACGGGTTGCGGTACGCACGCCGACGGCACGATGGCAGCACCGATCGACAATACTGAGGAAATTCCATGCACCCGTCCCGCTGCGTGGCTCGCTGCAGCCCGCTGGCCCTGGCCGTTTGGGCGCTGTACGCGGCCGCCGAACCGAACGCCGAGCCCGCCGATGCGGGCACTGTCGTCGTCACCGCCACGCGCGCGCCGGCGGCGGCCTTCGACGTGCCGGCGTCGATCGACGTCATCGACGGCGACCGCCTGCACGACGACACGCTCGCCGTGAACCTGTCCGAAGGTCTCGCCGACGTCGCCGGTCTGCTGGCCCGCGACCGCCAGAACTACGCGCAGGACACGCAGCTGTCGATCCGCGGCTTCGGCACGCGCTCGGCCTTCGGCATCCGCGGCCTGCGCCTCTACGCCGACGGCATTCCCGCCTCGCAGCCCGACGGCCAGGGCCAGATCTCGCACTTCAACCTGGCCAGCGCCGGCCGCGTCGAAGTGCTGCGCGGTCCGTTCTCGGCGCTGTACGGCAATTCGTCCGGCGGCGTCATCCAGCTGTTCACCGCGGACGGTACGGTGCCGACGCTCTACGGCGGCTTCGCCGGCGGCAGCTTCGACACGTACCGCGAGAATATCGGCGCCAGCGGCACGCTCGGGGTCGCCCAAGTGAACGGTGATTACAACGTGGCGTTCTCAAACTTCGAGACCGAGGGCTTCCGCGATCACAGTGCCGCCGAGCGCCGCTCGTTCAACGGCAAGTTGAATCTCAAAGTCGGCGACGGCGGCAAGCTCACGCTGCTGCTCAATACGGTCAACATTCCTGGCGCGCAGGATCCGCTCGGCCTGACGCGCGCGCAGTTCGAAGCGAACCCGCGCGGCGTCGCGCCGGTCGCCGAGCAGTTCAATACGCGCAAGAGCGTGCAGCAGTCGCAGGGCGGCGCGATCTACGAGCAGGATGTCGGCGGCGGCAACACGTTTCGCGTGATGACGTATCTCGGCCAGCGCGACGTCACGCAGTACCTCGCGAT
>JASGFY010000001.1:0-113379 GCA_047605265.1 Solimonas sp. | reverse complement strand
CGAGCCTTGCGTTTCGATGGCGCGGAGCGGGCGCGGCTCGCGCCGGCGCTGCGCACGGCGCTTGCCGATCCGGCGCTCGCGGGCGTGATCGTCTGCCCGTCGAATCCGTATCTCAGCGTCGCGCCGATGCTCGCCGTGCGCGAGCTGCGCGAGACGCTCGCGACGCGGCGCGTGCCGGTCGTCGCGGTCTCGCCAATCGTCGCCGGCGAAGCGCTGAAAGGGCCGGCCGCGAAGATCATGCGCGAACTCGGCGTGCGGCCGCATGCCGGCGTGATCGCCGAGCTTTACGCGGATTTCGTCGACACCGTGCTGATCGACACGGCCGACGCGGTGCTCGCGCAGGGGGACGCGCGCCTCGAAGTCGCGCCGACGGTGATGAGGACCGATGCCGACCGCGCCGCGCTCGCGCGGCGTTGCGTCGCGCAGCTCGACGCTCTCAGCCCGCGAACGGTCCGAAGAGCGTGAAGACGCGTTCGGCGATCCGCCAGCGGCCGCCCTCGCGACGGAAACGATCGCGGTATTCGCCGGCGATCTGCTTGCCCGCCGGCCAGACCAGCGTCGTCATCACGCTGTGGCCCGTGGCCTCGTCGCCGTCGATCTCGATCACGAGGTTGTGGATCAGCGGGCAGACCGCGGCGTTCGCGGCCTCGCCGCGCGCGAGGTAGTCGAGAATCGCGGCGCGGCCCTCGAAGCGGTCGCGCGGCGTGCTCTCGCCGCGCGTGCCCCCGGCCAGCGTGCGGATCTCGAACACGCCGTCGTCGCAGAACAGCGCCGCGCAATCGGCGTGCGCGCCGGCGCGGATGCCGTGCGCGTAGCCGTGCACGACGTCGGCGATCGCCGCGCGCGCCGCCAGCCCGGCGAGCGGCTCAGCCACCCTTGCCCTTGCCGATGCCCTGTATGTAGCGCTCGACGCCGGCCAGGTAGTCCGGATTGAGCATCAGCGCGCTGTTGGCGAGGCGCTCGACGTGGCGCGCCTGATCGCGGCCGACCTCGCTCGCCAGCTCGATCGCCAGCTTGGCCGTGCCCATCTGCTCGCCGTGCTGCTGCGCGAGATGGCGGCAGAACGTCATGACGTCTTCCGCGAAGGTCTCGTCAGGATAGACCTCGTGAACCAGCCCCATCGTCAGCGCCTTGTCGGCGTTCGCCGGCAGGTTGGCCATGATCAGGTAGCGCGCCCAGTGCGCGCCGACGATGCGCGTCAGGCGGCTGACGCCGTTCGACGCCGGCAGCACGCCGAACTTGCCTTCGGGGAACGAGTACGAGGCGCTCTTCGCGGCGAGACGGAAATCGCAGGACAGCGACATCTCGAGGCCGCCGCCGACGCAGGTCGCGTGGTGCGCGACGACGATGGGCTTCTCGACGTGCTCCATCTCGTCGTAGATGCGGTGCATGCCGTGCAGGCCGAGGCGATGCTTCTCGCGGATCGCCACGCCGGTGCGCGCCGGGCCGCCCTGGTCGGGGCCGCGCATGTCGGCGCCGGAACAGAAGTAGCGGCCGGTCGAACGGATCAGCATGACCTTCAGCGCCGGCGTGTCGCGGAAACGGATCAGCGCCTGCTCGAACAGGCCCATCATCTGGCCGGTGATCGCGTTGAGCTTGTCGGGGCGGTTCAGCGTGACGATCAGGATCGCGCCGTCTTCCTGCGTCAGGAGATGCGGGGCTTCTTCGGTCATCGTCGTTCTCCTCAGGCGCGCGTGCGCGGCAGGCCCAGGTTGCGCTCGGCGATCATGCTGCGGTGAACCTCGCTGGTGCCGCCGTAGATCGTCGTGCCCTGCGCATGGCGGTAGCACTGGTTGAGGAAGCCGGCCGGACCGCTGCGCTTCGACAGCGAGGCCGGCGCGGTGAGATCGAGCAGGTCGGCAGAATCCTTCAGGAACTTTTCCGACGAGTACATCTTCACCATCGGACCGTAGGCGAGATTCGGCTTGCGCGTCGCGCTGGCCCACAGGGCGCGCCAGCCGAGCACTTCGGAGACGACGTAGTGCGCGGTCACGCGCGCGAGCCGCCGCTGGGCGTCGCGATCCTCGATCAGCGGCCGGCCGTCGCGCTGCAACTCGCGGCAGAGCTTCTCGGCCGCGTGCAGCATCGCGCGCTGGCTCTTCATGAAGCCACCGCCGTGCTCGAGTTCGAGCGCGCTCGCCATGACCTTCACGCCGCCATCGATCTCGCCGAGGCGGTAGGCGTCGGGCACGACGACGTTCTCGTAGTAGGTGATGTTGGTGCGCTCGTCCTGGAACGTGAACACCGGCTGGATCGTCACGCCCGGCGCGTCGAGCGGCACGATGAACATCGTCAGGCCCTTGTGCTTGGGCACGTTCGGATTGGTGCGCGTCAGCATGATCACGTACTGCGCGATGTTGGCGCCGCTGGTGAACATCTTCGAGCCGTCGATGCGCCAGCTGCCGTCCGGCTGCTGCGCGGCGCGCGTCTTCACGGCGAACACGTCCGAACCGCAGCTCGGCTCGGTGTAGCCGAGGCTGCAGACCACGTCGCCGGAGATGATCTTGCTCAGCACCTCGTTCTTGAGCTGCTCGGTGCCGGTCTTGCGGATCATCGTGCCGACGATCGACGTGGTGCTGATCGCGTGCGTCGTCCAGCCCTGTTCCTCGAACGTCTGGTACAGCGCGTTCATCGAATACGGCGGCGCCTCGCGGCCGCCGAACTCCTTCGGCCAGTTCGGGAACAGCAGCCGGGCCTCGGCGAGCTTCTTGTGCACGCCGGCATCGTGGCCGTCGAACGAGTAATGCGCCTTGGCGCGCATTTCCGGCGTCAGCGTGCCGTTGAAGAAATCGTTGAGCTCGCGCGCCAGCGCGCGCGCTTCATCGCCGAGATCGAAATCGATCGGCACCTGACCGACGTCCGGCAGGGCGGCCGTCTCGCCGGCGTACAGGCGGCGCCCGGCTTCTTCGAGCAGGCGCGCCGGATCGCCGAACGCCAGCGGCCACGCCTTGGCGCGCAGGTTATACAGATGAATGTCGTATTCGTTGGTGAGACCGTAGCCGCCGAAGGTGTGCAGCGACTGCGCCACCGCGCGCGTCGCCGTCTCGGCGTTGAACCAGGCGGCCAGCGAGATCTGCGCGCCGGCCGCCGGTGCGCCGTCGGCGATGTCGCGGATCGTCTTCCAGACCAGATACTTGCCGCCGTCGACTTCGGTGACGGCGTCGGCCAGTGGATGCGAGATCGCCTGGTAGGTGCCGATGAACTGGCCGAACGCCGAGCGTTCGCAGGCATACGCCGCGGCGAGGCGGATCGCTTCGCGCGACAGGCCCGCCAGGCCGGCCGCGATCAGCAGCTTCCATTCCTCGACGGCCTGCGCGAAGGCCTGCACGGCCTCGGCGCCGGTGGCGAGCACTGTGTGCGGCAGCTCGGCCAGCTTGAGCTCGGCGATCGCCGTCGACGCCAGATTCGCCTCGCTGGCGCGCGCATCGGCGGCCACGGCGACGAGCACGACGCGATCCCCGTCGCGCGCCACGACCGCCTCGGCGACGGCGCCGCCGGCCACCCACTGCACGGGCTGCCGGGCGAGGTCGTGAAACGCGAGGCTGACGATCGCCCGGCCGGCGCCGACGTTCTCGAGCAGCGACGCGGCCTGTTCGCCACCCAGCAGCGCCAGCAGACGCGAAGCCACCAGCGTCTCGGCGATCGGCCCGCTGGCCAGCGTGCGGCCGGCCTCCTCCATCAGCACGACGGCTTCGAGCACGCCGAGCCCGAGGCCGCCCGATTCTTCCGGCACGCGGATCAGGAACGCGCCCAGCTCGGCCAACCCCGACCACAGCGCCGGATCGAAGCCGGCCGCCTGCGCGGTGCGCACGCGGGCGACGCTGCTCTGTTCGTTGAGGAAGCGCGCGAAGTTCTCGCGCATCATCTCCTGATCTTCGGAGAGGTCGAAATTCATAGCGAAGCGGCTCCAGTGTTTGGCCGGGTTAGTGAGGGTGGCGCATCTCCTCCGACGCGCGTGCCAGCTCTCTACTTTAACCAATTACCGGGGGGCGAACTCAACTATTCATCAACAGCGGTGTACAGAACGAACCGCCGCGACCCCTGGCGGGCACGGCGTTCCGGTGCATCGCCGGCGGCGCCTGCCAGGCGCGGGCTACTTGCCGCGCCGGCTCTTCGCGGCGGCGGCCTTCTTGGTCGTGGCCTTCGGCAGCTTCGACACGAGTTCGGGGTATTTTTCCGGGCGCATCGTGCCGTAGAGGCTGAGACGCGCCACTTCGTCGGTGAAGCGCGCGGCCATCTGCGTGCGCTCCTTGGCGGTACGCGTATGCGCGCGCGCCCAGACGGGCCAGAGAAAGGTGCCGATCAGCATCAGCACGGTATGCACGTCGACGTCGATGCCGGGCTGCGCGGATTCGGTCTTCACGAACGCTTCGAAGCGCTGTCGGTACTGCTTCCAGAACGGATCAGAGGCCGGCTGCGGCGAGCTGAGCACTTGGAACAGCCACGCGCGTCCGAGCTCCGGGTTCTCCATGGCGAACTGCGCCATGTGTTCGATGACACCGCCGCGCGGATCGGCCAGCCGGGCCTGTTCTTCCGCAGTCATCCTGATGTTGGCGCTCTTGCCGGAGGCGGTCATGCCGAACACCGACTGGCACAGGCGCTCGCTGACCCAGCTCGTGGTCGCCTCGACCAGCTGTTCGCGCGTCTGGAAATGCTGGTAGGCCGTGCCGCGATTGACCTTGGCCCGCTGGGCCACCTGCGACACGCTGAGCCCTTCCGGACCGTCCTTGGCGAGGATGGCTCCCGCCGCCTCAAGAATGGCCGTGCGAGTGCCATCCGGATCACGGCGACGCCGGGGCTTGCCGCCTGCCGTCTTGATCTTTTCCAACGCCGTCCCCTGCTTAGAGCCCTGACAATCGCGCGATGCTAGCCGATCTTCCCGAAACTGACATCCACCGGACACACTGCGCATCAGAAGCGCCGGGCCCGCGCCGCGGCGACGCGCCGCCAACACCACGCCGGCACCCATTCAACATCGATGTTGATTATCGGAACCGATTTGATTGCGCTATGATCGACCGGCTCATATCAACCGCACACCCGCGTTGCACAGGAACCGCATGTTCAAAGCCCTGCTGATCAGCAAGAACGACACCGCGCAGTCCGTCGCCGTCGCCGACATCGACGAAGCGCAGCTGCCGGAAGCCGCCGTCACGGTGAAGATCGACTATTCGACGATCAACTACAAGGACGGTCTCGCGATCACCGGCAAGTCGCCGGTCGTGCGCAAGTTCCCGATGGTGCCGGGCATCGACTTCGCCGGTGTCGTCGAAGCGAGCAGCAGCGAGCAATGGAAGGCCGGCGATCGCGTCGTGCTCAACGGCTGGGGCGTCGGCGAAGGCCACTGGGGCGGCCTCGCGCAGAAGGCGCGCGTCAAGGCGGAATGGCTGATCAAGCTGCCGTCCGCGTTCACGGCCAAGCAGGCGATGGCGATCGGCACCGCCGGCTACACCGCGGCGCTGTGCGTCGACGCGCTCGAAAAGCACGGCGTCAAGCCGGAGCAGGGCGAAATCCTCGTCACCGGCGCGACCGGCGGCGTCGGCAGCGTGGCGATCGCGCTGCTCGCCAAACTCGGCTACAAGGTCGTCGCGTCCTCGGGCAAGACCAGCGAAGCCGACTATCTCAAGTCGCTCGGCGCCGCCGACATCATCGACCGCAACACCCTGTCGGCGGCCGGCAAGCCGCTGCAGAAGGAGCGCTGGGCCGGCGTCGTCGACGCCGTCGGCAGCCACACGCTCGCCAACGCGCTCGCGCAGACGCGCTATGGCGGCTTCGTCGCCGCCTGCGGACTCGCCCAGGGCATGGACCTGCCGGCGTCGGTCGCGCCGTTCATCCTGCGCGGCGTGTCGCTGCTCGGCATCGACAGCGTGATGGCGCCGCTGGCGCCGCGTCAGGCCGCGTGGCAGCGCCTCGCGCGCGATCTCGATGCGGCCAAGCTCGAAGCCATCAGCACGGTCGTCAGCCTCGGCGATGCGATCCGCGCCGGCGAAGACATCGTCTCCGGCAAGATCCGCGGCCGCGTCGTCGTCGACGTCAACGCCTGACCGGCTGGACTGACCGGCCGGAAATCCGCCACCTGCCGCAGCGCATGACGGGGCGGGGCCGCGCCGCGGCTCCGCCCTTTTTCGTGGACGCACGTTTCGATGACGGGCGAAAACCGGCCGCAAGGGCGAGTCGCGGCCTTCGTCACGCCGCGATCGCGCGCCGGCAGAACTCCCAGATGTCGTCGGCCAGCTGCGTGCGGCGGACCGGATCGGGCCGCGCCGTTTCGTGCGCGAGCAGCTCGGTGTGGACGGTCGTCGAGACAAGGTTGTAGAGCAGAGTCGCCAGCCGTTGCGGCTCGGCCCGGCGGACGGTGCCGGCCTGCATGCCGGCGGAGAGCTGGGCGGCCAGCAGCGCGATCAGGGGGCCGACCGCCGCCTGCAGCTCATCAGGCCGTGATTCGGCGAGTCGCAGATGCTCGCGGCTCATTGCGGCTCCGCGGCGATTGCTGGAAGCTCCCGCGCCGGCGGCGGACGGATCGTTGCCGAGCACGATGCTGCGCACGATCAGGCGCAGCCGTTCCATCGGATCGACGACAGGCTCGACCAGCCCGGCGAACGAATGGCTCGCCATGCGGATCGTCTGCTCGAACACCGCCAGCACCAGATCGTCCTTGCCGGCGAAGCGCTCATAGAACGCACGCCGGGCGAGCCCCGTCCGCGTCAGCACGGCGCGGATCGTCAGCCCTTCGAGCCCTTCCGACTCGAGCAGCTCGTAGGCGGCATCGACGAGCCTGCGGCTGCGCTCGAGGACCTGGTCGCGGTTCGCCTCGACGACGCGCTGCGCCGAACGCTCTTCCCAGTGCGCGGGCGCTTCGGACAGCACGGCGGGGTTTGCATCGGCCTTCGGGAGGGGGCTCATTAACAATTCTGCAAACGTGAGAACGGCGTTTTCCTATTTGCCTCGTTTTCCACCCGTTGTCAAACCGATACCTTCCATAATTCCCGTAATTTCATTGACATGATCGCCGGCTCCTGTCTACCATGAGACGAGAACATAGTTCTCAAACATACATGGAGGAATGGATCGTGCCCAAAGTGAACTACATCGAGGCCAATGGCGCCTCGCATCTCATCGAAGTGCCCGTCGACGAAAGCGTCATGCGCGGCGCGCTGTACAACGATGTGCCCGGCATCGTCGGTGAATGCGGTGGCGCCTGTTCCTGCGCGACCTGCCGTTGCTATGTCGATGATGCGTGGGTGGCCAAAGTCGGCGGGCCGACCTCCGACGCCGAACGCGATCTGCTCGAAGGCATCGACGAGACGGGCCCCAACGCCCGGCTGTCGTGCCAGATCACGATGACGCCCGAACTCGACGGTCTCGTCGTGCGTCTGCCCGAGAAACAGTACTGAATCCGCCAGGACGAGGAGACGAGCATGGCCATCGACGCCGCCCACCCCGTGCCGCCGACGCTGCCGCGCGCCGCCGGCATGGATCAGATCCCCGCGCACGTGCCCAAGGAGCTGATCCGCAACGCCGGGCTCACGTTCGGCAAGGAATTCCTGGCTTCGCCGCATGACTTCATGGCGAAGATGCACGAGAACTACCCGCCGATCTTTTACGACGTCAACGACTTCATCAATGCCTGGCAGTTCATCAAGCACGAGGATGCGCTGTTCGCGCTGCGCCACTGGGAATACTTCTCCAACGAAGGCGCCACGCCGTTCCCGCGCGACCCGAACGACTATTTCTATTTCATTCCGATCGAAATCGACCCGCCGCACCACCGCAAGTACCGCAACATCGTCGATCCGCTGTTCAGCCCGCGCGGCGTGCTGCAGCTGGAAGGGCTGATCCGCCAGCGCGCCCGCGATCTGCTCGACGAATTCGCGGACAAGGGCGAGGGCGAGTTCACGACCGCCTTCGGCCGCCCGCTGCCGGTCTCGGTGTTCCTCGACATCATGGGCCTGCCACAGGACATGCGCGACACCTTCGTGCAGTGGGCGGTCGACCTGCTGCATGGCAAGGACCGCGCGACCATGGGCGCGGCGATGAAGAACATCGTCGCCTACATCAAGCAGGCGATCGCCGAGAAGAAGGCGCACCCCGACGAAGGCGTGGTCAGCCGCATCGCCCACGCCGCGCCGGACGGCGTGCCGCTGAGCGACAAGGAGATCTTCGGCTTCGTGGTCTTCCTGTTCATCGGCGGTCTCGACACGGTGTTCGCGACGCTCAACAACATCTGGCTCTGGCTCGCGCAGAACCCGCAGCGCTGCGAAGAAATCATCGCGAGACCCGACGACATCGACAACGTCGTCGAGGAACTGCTGCGGCGCTGGTCTGTGACATTCTCGGGGCGCGTGGTCGCGCAGGACATCGAGATGCGCGGCGTGCAGCTGAAGAAAGGCGATCGCATCACCTGCGTGCTGCCCGCCTGCAACTTCGATCCCGACGTGTTCCCGAACCCGCTCGAAGTGGACTTCGACCGTCCGCGCAAGACGATCCTCGCCTTCACGGTCGGCGTGCACAGCTGCATGGGCGCGCACCTCGCGCGCCTCGAGGTGAAGATCGCGGTGCAGGAATGGCTCAAGCGCATCCCGCGTTTCGCGGTCAAGCCGGACGCCGAGATCCTCTACCGTCCCGGCGGCGTGGTCGGCCCCGAATACGTGCCGCTGGTCTGGCAGACCCGGTAACGCCGGAACGCATAGCGGAACGCAAAAAAGGCACGGCGGGAAAACCCGCCGCACCTTTTGCCTTGCAGGCCCGAAAGCCTCAGATGCTTATGCAGACGTACTTGATTTCCAGATAGTCGTCGATGCCGTAGCGCGAACCTTCACGGCCGAGGCCTGAGAGCTTCACGCCGCCGAACGGCGCCAGCTCGGTCGAGATCAGGCCGGTGTTGACGCCGACGATGCCGGCCTCGATGCGCTCGGCGACGCGCCAGACGCGGCCGAGGTCGCGCGCATAGAAGTACGACGCCAGACCGAACGGCGTGTCGTTGGCCATCGCGATGACGTCGTCTTCGGTCTCGAACTTGAACACAGGCGCGACCGGCCCGAAGGTTTCCTCGCGCGCGACCGCCGCTTCCTGCGTGACGTCGGCGAGCACCGTCGGCGTGAAGAAGCGGCCGCCGAGCGCGTGCGGCGTGCCGCCGGTGACGACGCGCGCGCCATGCGCGACGGCATCGTCGATGTGCTCGCGCACCTTGGCGACGGCCTTCTCGTCGATCAGCGGGCCGATGTCCGAACCGGCTTCCGTGCCGGGGGCGACACGCAGCTGAGCGGTCGCGGCGGCGAGCTTGTCGACGAACGCGTCGTAGATGCCGGCCTGCGCGTAGAGGCGGTTGGCGCAGACGCAGGTCTGGCCGGCATTGCGGAACTTCGAGGCGATCGCGCCGACCACCGCCGCATCGAGATCGGCGTCGTCGAAGACGATGAACGGCGCGTTGCCGCCGAGTTCGAGGCTCAGCTTCTTGATCGACGGCGCACTCTGCGCGTAAAGCCTGGCGCCGACTTCGGTCGAGCCGGTGAACGACAGCTTGCGCACGGTCTCGCTGGCCGTCAGCACGTCGCCGATCTCGGCGGCGCTGCCGGTGACGACGTTCAGCAGGCCATCCGGCAGGCCGGCTTCCTGCGCGAGCACGCCGAGCGCGAGCGCGGTGAACGGCGTCTGCGACGCCGGCTTGACCACGACGCCGCAGCCGGCGGCAAGCGCCGGGCCGATCTTGCGCGTGATCATCGCCGCCGGGAAATTCCACGGCGTGATCGCCGCGACGACGCCGATCGGCTGCTTGAGCACGACGATGCGCTTGTCGTCCGCGTGGCTCGGCAGCACGTCGCCGTAGACGCGCTTGGCCTCCTCGGCAAACCACTCGATGAAGCCGGCGGCGTAGACGATCTCGGCGCGCGCCTCGGCGAGCGGCTTGCCCTGTTCGCGCGTCAGCAGCGCGGCGAGCGCATCCTGGTTGGCGAGGATCAGGTCGAAGTAGCGGCGCAGGACCGCCGCGCGTGCCTTGGCCGGGCGCCTAGCCCACGGCACCATCGCGCGCGCCGCGGCGTCGACCGCCTGCTGCGTCTGCGCGCCGCTGCAACGCGGCACGCGGCCGATGCGCGCGCCGGTCGCCGGATCGTCGACGTCGATCCACTTCTCGGCCGTCACCCATTGGCCGTCGATCAGGCACGCCTCGCGCATCAACTCTGTCATGGTCGGTTCTCCTCGCCGGGTCCGCTACGCTAGGCGACGCGCGTCACGAATTCAAGGCGGCCGGCGCATCCAGTCAACACTGGCGTTCATTTGCGGTCTTCCGTTTGCCCTACAATGGAAGTCTCTGAATCCCCGAGCCCGCGAAGAACGCCTTCGCCGGCCAACCATCATCGCGGAGGAGCACCTCATGAGCCGGAAAGTCTTCGTATCGGGCGTCGGCATGATTCCGTTCACCAAGCCCGGCACCAGCGATCCCTATACGGTCATGGCGGCGAGCGCCACGCGGGCCGCGCTCGCCGACGCCGGCGTCGATTACGCGAAGATCCAGCAGGCCTACGTCGGCTACGTCTACGGGGACTCGACGGCCGGCCAGCGCGCGCTGTACGAGGTCGGCATGACCGGCATTCCGGTCGTCAACGTCAACAACAACTGCTCGACCGGCTCGACGGCCCTGTATCTGGCGCGCAACGCGATCGCCTCGGGCATGGCCGAATGCGTGCTCGCGCTCGGCTTCGAGCAGATGCCGCCGGGCGCGATCAAGGAGGTCTTCACCGACCGTCCGAGCCCGTTCGAGAAGTTCGATGCAGCGGCTGACGAGCTGGTCGGCAACAGCGAGATCCCGCTTGCGCTGCGCTACTTCGGCGGCGCCGGCCTCGCGCACATGCAGCAGTACGGCACCCGGCTCGAGACCTTCGCGGCGATCCGCGCCAAGGCCAGCCGCCACGCCGCGAACAACCCGCTCGCGCTGTTCCGCAAAGTCGTCACGACCGAGGACGTGATGGCCGCGCCGGTGATGTGGGACGGCGTGATGACGCGCCTGATGGCCTGTCCTCCGACCTGCGGCGCCGCGGCGGCGGTGCTGTGCAGCGAAGACTTCGCAAAGAAGAACGGCCTGCGCGGCGACGTGTGGATCGCCGCGCAGGCGATGACCACCGACACCCGCAAATCGTTCGAGGCGCGCGACATGCGCGAAGTCGTCGGCTTCAGCATGGCGCAGGAGGCGGCGCGCCAGGCCTATGAAGCCGCCGGCATCGGACCCGAGGACGTCAGCGTCGTCGAGCTGCACGACTGCTTCGCGCACAACGAGCTGATCTCGTACGAGGCGCTGGGCCTGTGCCCGGTAGGCGGCGCGGAGAAGTTCGTCGTCGACGGCGACAACACCTACGGCGGCCGCTACGTGACCAATCCGTCCGGCGGCCTGCTGTCGAAGGGCCATCCGCTCGGCGCGACCGGCCTCGCGCAGTGCACGGAGCTCGTCCACCAGCTGCGCGGCACGGCCGGGCCGCGCCAGGTCGAGAACGCGCGCGTCGGCCTGCAGCACAACCTGGGCCTCGGCGGCGCCTGCGTGGTGACGGTGTACCGCAACGGCTGAGCTTTCGCTCGACCGGCGACCCGACGCCGCCGCCGCAGGAAGCCCGGCTCCGGCCGCGTCTTCGCCCGCCCGGCCCCGAGGCGCCGCCCGTTCAGCTTGCGGGACGGCATCGGCCTGCTATTTTTCGGCGCCATGGATCTCTATCACTTCGAGAACGGTCATGCGCCGCGGCGGCTGAAACCGGACGACGCGCTGCCCGCGACCGGCTTCCTGTGGGCCAATTTCATTCGCGACGAGGCGCAGGACTGGTCCTGCTGGGCGGAGCCGATCGTGCGCGCCGCCATCGACCAGCAGCACGTCGACGACAGCCTCAATCCGCAGCATCCGTCGTTCTTCGACAGCGCGGCCGACTACGACATGCTGGTGTTCCAGGGACTCGGCCCGCGCCAGGAGCCGTTTCCGCTGGAAACGCGCAGCACCGTGTTCTTCATCTTCAAGCGCGTGCTGGTGACGATCCGCACGCAGGACAGCGTGAGCGTCAACAGCGTCTGCGCGCGCCTGCTCGACAGCCGCCTGAAGGCACCGTCGTCGCCGCTGCTGCTCGCGCATCTGATCCTCGATGCGATGATCGACCGCTTCCTCGCCGTGAAGGATCCCATGGCGACGATGCTGACCGAGATGCAGGACGATCTGCTCGACCCGAAGTCGCCGATGACCGACTGGCGCCAGCTGCTCGAGGCACGCAAGCAGGTGCGTCGCCTCGAGGCGCTCGTCGAGGGGCAGATCGAGGCACTCGACGCCTGGCGGCGCGGCAGCCAGTTCGAATGGAGCAAGGCGCTCGACGTGCGCGTGCACGACCTCGTCGAGCACGTCGGCCGCGTGCTCGGCTACGCGAGCGGCCAGGAGCGCGATCTCGAGGCGGCCGTGCAGCTGCACTTCGCATCGGTCGCGCACCGCACCAACAAGATCATGCAAGTGCTGACCGTGCTGTCGGCGATCTTCTTCCCGCTGACGCTGATCGTCGGCATCTACGGCATGAATTTCGACAACATGCCCGAGCTGCACTGGCGCTACGGCTACTACTACGCGCTCGGCCTGCTCGCCGCGATCGGCGGCTCGCTGTACTGGTACTTCAAGTCGCACAAGTTCTTCTGAGGCCGGCGGCCGCGCCGGCTTCGCCAAGCGCCGCAGCGACGGCGGCGGACGGCGCTCAGAGCACGAGATAGAGGGCGAGCGCGACGCCGAGCAGGGCGGCGGCGACGGCCAGCGCGGTCGCCCACTGCAGGCGGTAACCGGCCGGCCGGTCGTCGCGCGGCAGGCTGCGCAGATAGACGTGGTGCTGCAGCGCGCCAAGGGCGATCGTCAGGCTACCGAACAGGACGAGCGTGACGCCGAGCACCGCCGAACGATGGAGCTCGCCGGGCGCCGGCGCGTCGCGCCCGGCGGCAACGATACGCATGAACAAGCCGAAGCGCTCGACGACGAAGCCGATGCCGATGATCGCCAGGCCCGTGCGCAGCCAGGCCAGCAGCGTGCGCTCGGCGGCGAAGAAAATGCGCGGATCGTTGGCCATGCGCCGAGCATAGCCGCCGCGCGGCGCAACGAAAAAGGCCGGCGATGCCGGCCTTTTCCTCTTGCTGCGGCACTCAGCTTTTACGCGAAGGCAGCACCAGCAGGACGATGCCGAGCACGACCGCGCCGCCGCCGAGCCAGGTCGGCACCGCGACCTGCTCTTTTTCCTTCACCGAGAAATGCAGATCGCCGAGGTTCGCGTCGTGCGTTTCCTTGGTGTACGAGAACTGCTTGTAGGCCAGGCCTGCCGCACCGAGCACGATCAGCACGATGCCGATGATTTTCGTGACGCCCATGTTGCCGCTCCTTGTCCCCAGCGCCGCGTCGATGCGGCTGCGCATTGTGCGCCGTGCCGCGCCGAACGCGGCCTGAATAGCGGCCTGAAGGGCGTCCGACTGGCACCGAACGATCAGATCTCTTCCCACAGCGGGGCCTGCGCCGCCGGATCGAGCCGGTAATAGGCAGCGAGCTGCGCGTACAGCTCGGCGTGGTGGCGCCGCAGGGCTTGCGGCTTCTGGAAGAACGCCTCGCTGACGACACCGAAGAATTCGCCCGGACTTTCGGCGCCGTACGGATCGAGCACCGGCGGCCGGCGGTGACGCTGCAGGCGCGCGTACTCGCGCTGCATGACCCGCGACCATCGCTTGTAGTCGCCGAGCCGCGGTGCCCCTTCGCTCCACGGATTCTCGTCGTCGAGCTGGTGGGCGAATTCATGGATGACGACGTTGACGCTGTCGCCGGCCAGCGCCGCCTCGACGTCCTGCCACGACAGGATCACGCGATCGCCCTGCCACGATTCACCGATCTGTTCGACCGGCTCGTCATCGACGAGGCCGAGTTCGTCGGGCTCGTCATGGCGCACGAGAAACGCCGCCGGATAAAGCAACACGCTGCGCAGCGCTGGAAAATTCCCGGCATCGTCGCGCAGGCACAGCAGGCTGGCGAGGCCGGCGACGATCAGGCGATGCTCGTCGCTGACGACAAGGCCGGCGCAGCCGATGAAATGCTTGTCGCGCAGGAAGGCTTCGACGCGCTGCAGATAGAGCGCCTGCAGATGCGCCGGCACGTAGGCCGCCTGCGGAACGCGCTCACCGATCCGCTCACGCCAGTGCTCTGGCAGCGCGGCGCGCGCGGCATGACGCGCACGCCTGCGCCCGCACGCAAGCAGCGCGGCAGCCAACAGCAGGAGAAGAACGACGATGGGAGGGGCCGACACGCGCACAGCTTACGCAAGCGCGTGCGCAACTGCCGCCGCATCGCCAGACGCGCGACGATCGATCACCGGCGCGGCGGGCGCAGCCAGCTGCGCTCACCAGAAGTCGCTTGGCTCGTCCGGATCGTCGTCGGCTTTCGGTGGCGACGCTTTGGTCGACCGGCGTTTGACGCGGTTGTACGAAACGGCACGCAAGGTCGCGAACGGGCCGACGAGCAGCACGACGACGAGGATGATGACGCCGAGGATCATGCCGTTCATGTCGCGTACTCCGTACCGGGTGCTGCGTGTGCTACAGCGCTTCGAGCCTGGCGAAACTCAGCATCAGCCACTTGGTGCCGTCTTTCTTGAAGCGCACTTCGACGCGCGTGCGCTCGCCATCGCCGTCGAACGCCAGCACCGTGCCTTCGCCGAACTTCTCGTGGCGCACCGACTGGCCGAGCCGCAGACCGGCCGGTCCTTCGCTCTTGCCCATCATGCCGCTCGTGACCGCCTGCCGCGTCAGCGGCGGCTCATGGCGCGAGCCGTAGCCGCCACGTCGTTCGTTGATCTCGCCACGATCCCAGCCGCCACCACCGCTGCCCGCCCCGTAGTTCGAGTGGGGGCCGGCGCCGTGTTCACGCCCATAGGCGTTGCGTGATGCGAACGCCGGCCTCGTGATCTGCGCACGCGGCCGCGTCTCGACGATACAGTCCTGCGGGATCTCCTTGAGGAACATCGACGGCGCGTTGATCTGCTCGACGCCGTGCAGGCGGCGCATCTCGGCGTAGCTCAGGTACAGCTGCTTGCGCGCGCGCGTAATGCCGACGTAGCAGAGCCGGCGCTCCTCTTCGAGATTGCCTTCGCCCGCCGAGCGCGCGTGCGGGAACAGGCCGTTCTCCATGCCGACCATGAACACGACCGGAAATTCGAGGCCCTTGGCCGCGTGCAGCGTCATCAGCTGCACACAATCCTCGCCTGGGCCGGCTTGCCGTTCGCCGGCTTCAAGCGCAGCGTGCGTGAGGAACTCGGTCAGCGGATCGGCGTGCGGCGTCTCGCCTTCTTCGGGCGGTGCATCACTGATTCGCGGCTCGAACGAACGCGTCGCGCTGATCAGTTCATCGAGATTTTCGAGCCGCGCCTCGGCCTGCTCGCCCTTTTCTTTTCGATAGTGTTCACGCAAGCCGCTGCGTTCGATGACGCGCTCGGTCGCGCGCGACAACGCGACGGCTTTCGTCTCGCCGGCCAGCGATTCGATTAGGCCGGTGAACTGCTGCAGCGCCGCCGCGGCGCGGCCGAGCGGGCCGGCGCCCTGCGTCGCCGCCGTCCACAGCGAAACGCTGTTTTCGCGCGCCAGCACGCGCAGCTTGTCGACGCTGGTCGCGCCGATGCCGCGCGGCGGCGTGTTGACGGCGCGCTCGAAGCTGACATCGTCGTGGCGGTTGTGCAGCAGGCGCAGATAGGCAAGCGCATCCTTGATTTCCTGGCGCTCGAAGAAGCGCAGGCCGCCATAGATGCGGTACGGCAGGCGCGCACGGATCAGCGTTTCTTCGAGCACGCGCGACTGTGCGCCCATGCGGTATAGCACGGCGATATCGGCGAGCGCACAGCGGCCGTCGACATGTTCCTTGATGCGCGCGATGACGAAATCGGCTTCGTCGTATTCGTTGAACGCGGCGTACAGCTGGATCGGCTCGCCGTCGCTGCCGTCGGTCCACAGTTCCTTGCCGAGGCGGACGGCGTTCTTGGCGATCAGGCCGTTGGCCGCGGCGAGGATATTGCCGGTCGAGCGATAGTTCTGTTCGAGGCGGACCGTCTCGCAGCCGGGGAAGTCGCGCGCCAGCTTGAGCATGTTGTCGACGCGCGCGCCGCGCCACGAATAGATGCTCTGGTCGTCGTCGCCGACCGCGAACAGCACGCCGGTCTTGCCGGCGATCGTGCGCAGCCAGTCGTACTGCAGCTTGTTGGTGTCCTGGAACTCGTCGATGAGGATGTGGCGGAAGCGGCGCCGGTAGTGGGCCTGGATCTCGGCGTTGTCGCGCGTCAGTTCGTAGGCGCGCAGCAGCAGCTCGGCGAAGTCGACGACGCCCTGGCGATCGCACTGTGCCTGATAGGCGCTGTAGAGGCGCACGAACTGGCGTTCCGTGTGATCGCCACGATCTTCGAGATGCTGCGGTCGCTTGGCTTCTTCCTTTCTGCCGTTGATCCAGCCGGCGACGGTCTTTGCCGGCCACTGGTCGTCCGGCAGTTCGAGGTTCTTGATGATGCGCTTGACGAGGCGCACCTGATCGTCGGCATCGAGGATCTGGAAATTCTGCGGCAGACTCGCTTCCTTGAAATGCATGCGCAGCATGCGATGCGCGATGCCGTGGAAGGTGCCGACCCACATCGCGCGCATCGGCACGTCGACCAGTTGCTCGATGCGCGAGCGCATCTCGGCCGCCGCCTTGTTGGTGAACGTCACCGCCAGAATGGACATCGGCGAGACGTCCTCGGCGGCGATCAGCCAAGCGACGCGATGCGTCAGCACGCGCGTCTTGCCGGAGCCGGCGCCGGCGAGTACGAGCCGGTGCTCCGGCGGTGCCGTCACCGCCTCGCGCTGTGCGGAATTGAGGGGAGCAACGAGATGGGAGGGATTGGACGACAGATCAAGCATGCTGCATTGTACTGATCGCAGCTTTTCGCGCCGCAACCGGACTTTCGCACGTGCACCGTCGAGCCTTTCTCGCGTCCATCACCACACTGCTCACCGCCGCGTGCTCCGGAGACTCCGGTCTTGGCCTCGTCTTCCGCACACTGGGTAGCGACAGCAGCCGCTACGCGTTGACGCCGGAGCGGATCGCGGCGATTCCATATTCGACGATGGGCTTCTGGACCAACAGCGGCATCCAGAACATCGTCGTGATGGAAACGCTGGAGCCGCCGTATCGCGCCACCTGGCGCGCTGCCGATCGCATGCTGGTCGTGACCGACAACGGCCTCGTCGCGCAGACCAGCGGCATGCTGCGCGATCTGCGCCGATATGCCTACAACGAGATGCCGGTGCTGACGCTCGAAGCGATCGCGCAACTCGACGGACACCGTGCCACAGGCCTGATCGACGTCTCCGGACCGGATGAAACGGGCTTGCCGTTCGAAGCGAAATTCGTCGTGGGATCGATGCAACGCGTCACGATTCTCGGCGAAGAACAAACCGCGATCCCGGTCACGGAACACCTGAAACTTCCGGGCAAGCGCTGGAAGACAGAGAACCATTACTGGTTCCGCGAGCGCGACGGCTTGGCGATCAAGGGCCAGCGTAGCTTCCACCCGGACCTGCCGGCGCTAAACTGGGAGCGCTACGCCCGACCCGCAAGGCAGGCCGCTTGAATGCCGTGCGCCGACCGTCCCGGTGAAACAAGCGCTGCAGCGACAAAACGAAAGGCCCCCTTGCGGCGGCCTTTCGGGTACTACGACTTACGACTGCACGACACCCGATTACTGCGCCGTCGACGTCGTGGTCTTCGGCGTGTTGTCGTCGTCAGCGGCGATGAGGGCGGTAACGCCACCCGCTACCACCACGGTCACGATGACCGCACGCAGCGCCGCTGCGGAAGCGCTGGCGCCGGCGCCGGCACCCGCCGGCGCGCCTTCTTCAGCAGCAGCAGCAGCCTGCGTCGCGGCGATCAGAGCGGCACCCAGAAAAGCAGCAATGCGGTTCATAACAAATCCCCTTAGAAATCCAAGATCGTGTGTGTGGATTTGGGATCGAGTATATCGCCTTGTCGGCAATTAGCAAGCCGGCGCCAGCGCTCTGCGCACAGCGCCGGCGCCGGCTGCACGCCGCAGGGGGAAAAGTTCGGTTAGCATTCTTGAGGCGCTTTGGGCTCTGGTCGGTGCTGTGGCCGGTCTGGCGCATCGACGGGCATCCGCGGCGACAGGCGCCTGAACTCCGCGATCCGGCATCGAAGCAGCCCGGGCGATACGCCGCCATAAGGACGACAACGACTTGTTTCCGCCGCGCCGCACAATGAAAAACAAAAGTTCCGCCTTGCGTCCGCGCGGCAGCGTCGCATTGCTGCTGCTGGTCAGCGGCGCAGCGCATGCCGCCGCCTTCGATGGACTCAGCGATTACGGCGGCGTCGGCCTGTTGCAGACACCGACGGCACGCGTCGCCGATCCGGGCGAATTTTCGGTCGGCGTGCAGACGCTGGATCCCTACAACCAGCTGCAGTTCACGATCCAACCGTTCCGCCGCATCGAGACAACGTTTCGTTATTCGGAAATCACCAACCGGCTGTACGGCTCCGAGGCGTTCAGCGGCGACCAGAGCTACAAGGACCGCTCCGTCGACGTGAAGCTGTTACTGCTTGATGAGAGCCGCTATCTGCCGTCGCTGGCGCTCGGCGTGCGCGATCTGGGCGGCACCGGCATTTTCTCCAGCGAGTACCTGGTCGCGAATTACCGCTATTACGACCTCGATTTCAGCCTCGGCCTCGGCTGGGGCCGGCTCGGCTCGCGGGGCGATATCCGCAATCCGCTGGCGGCGATCTGGGACCACTTTGAAGACCGCCCGGAACGCTCCGAAGCCGGCTCCAGCGGCAGCAATCGCCTGTTCCGCGGCAAGGAAGTCGGCCTGTTCGGCGGTGTGCGCTGGCAGACGCCGTTGCCGTCAGTGTCCTTCATCGCGGAAGTCGATGGCAATGACTACCAGCATGAGTTCGGGAACAACAATCAGGACGTCGCCTCGCCGGTGAACGTTGGCCTGTCCTGGCGCCCGATCCGTTTCTTCGACACCACGCTCGCCTACGAGCGCGGCAATACCATCGCAGTACGCATCAGCCTGCGCACGAATTTCAACGAGTGGCACGGACCGCCGAAATTCCTCGATGCGCCGCGGCCGGTGCCGGCGACGGCGCCCGCCATCACGACGACCGTCGCGGTCGACGCGCGCGCAGCAGAGTCCGCCCCGGCAACCACGCCGGCGACGGCAGCGCCATCGGCGCCGCCGGCTTTCGAAGCCCGGCTGCGCGAAACCTTGGCGGCGCAGGGCATCACGCTGCAGGGCTTGCTCGCCGGAGAAGACGGGCAGCTGTCGATCTGGTACACGCAGACCCGCTATCGCCGCAACGGCGAGGCCCTCGGCCGTGTGGTCCGCGTGCTCGCGAACGAGGTACCGGCCGACTGCACACGCCTGACGATGAGTGAAGTGCGCTCCGGCTTCGAGCTGTATCGCATCACCGTCGCGCGCACCGACGCCGATAACCTGCTGCTCGGCCGGCTCACGCCCGAAGATCTGCAGAGCCGGATCGAGATCGCCCGGCCGCAGGGACATTCGGACTGGGATGCGTACCGTGTCCATGATTACCCGGATTTCAGCTGGGACACCGGTCCGGCGCTGCGCCAGAGCATCGGCGGCCCCGACAATTTCTATCTCTACCAGCTGTGGTGGCGACTCGGCGGCACGCTCAACCTGACGCCGCGCTGGAACGTTTCCGCCCAGGTCGGCGCCAATCTCTACAACAATTTCGACAAGTTGAAGCTCGAATCAAACAGCGTGCTGCCACATGTGCGCAGCGATATCGGCAAATACCTGAAGCAGGGCGAGAACAACATCGTCCGTCTGGAGACGAACACCTTCTTCCCGCTCGGGTCGTCGCTGTATGGCCGCCTGTCCGGCGGCATCTTCGAGGAGATGTATGGCGGCGTCGGTGGCGAGCTGCTCTATCGCCGCTTCCAGCAGCCCTGGTCGCTGGGCCTCGACGTCAACCACGTCTGGCAGCGCGATTACGACCAGCTGTTCGCGTTCCGTGATTACGACGTCACCACCGGCCATCTGACCGGCTATTACGAATACCGGCCCGCCGACATGCTCGTGAAACTCGGCTACGGTCGCTATCTGGCCGGTGACTGGGGTGCGACGCTGGACATCGCCAAGTATTTCCGCAGCGGCGCGGCGGTCGGCTTTTTCGTCACCAAGACCAATGTCTCGGCCAAGGATTTCGGCGAGGGCCAGTTCGACAAGGGCATCTATCTGATCGTGCCATTCGATCTGTTCTCCGCCCGCTCGACACGCACCAACCTGACGCTCCAGTTCCGTCCGCTGACGCGCGACGGCGGCCAGCCCGTGCGCGACGGCATGCCGCTCTACGACATGACGACGACCATTCCCGAGTTCAACGCCGGCAGCGCCCTGCCGATCTACTGAGCGCGCGGGGCGAGGATCGCGTCGAGCCGCGCCGGCACGTTCTTGATGCGCTGCAGGCTCGGGTAGCGCGGGCCGCCGTGATAATCGATGGCCACCGTGCGATAACGGTCGCCGTCGCGAACCAGCAGTTCGAGCGGCTCGCCTGCGGACTGCGCAGCGATGAGGGCCTCCTTGAGGCGATCGGCGTCGTAGGCATCGCCGTTGATGGCGATCAGCTGCACCCCGACGCTCAGGCCGGCCTTGAAGGCCGGGCTGTCCCAGATCACTTCGCCGAGCTTGCCGTCCTTCGCCGTGACGGTGAAGCCGAGCGAGTAGCTGAGATCGACGACCTTGCGCAGCTTCTCGCTGTTCTTGAAGAACTCGCTGGCTTTGTCGGTGTAGACGAGTTCATAACCGCCGCGCGCGAAGCCAGTGAGCGGCGCGCCGTCGGCGTGCTCGTCGAGACGCTGGCGCAGGAAGCTCGCCCAGTCGTACGGCTGCACGGCGTTCAGCGCGGCGACCACATCGTCGAACTGGTAAGTCAGCGGCACCCAGCGGCCGTCGGCGACGCCGAAGAAGCGTTTGGCGAAATCATCGAGTGAGCGCTGGCCACCGCTCTTTTCGCGGATCAGCGTGTCGGCTTCGAGCCAGACCAGCATGCCTTCCGCGTAATAGTCCTCGCTGCGCTGCCAGCTGCGCCACGGCAGCGGCCGGCGCTGCGCGATGATCGGATCGTTGGTGGTGTCCTGCAGCGCGCGCCACTGCCGCGCGACGCGCTGGTCGTAGACGGCGGCGCTCAGCGCCAGTGCGTCCAGCGTCTGTTCGCGGCTCAGCAGGCCCGAGCGCGCGGCGAGCACGTAGCCCCAGTACTGCGTCTGGCCTTCGTAGACCCACAGCAGCGAATCGCGCATCGGCACGTTGAAGTTCGGCGTCCACAGATCGGCCGGGCGGCGGAACTTGCCGTTCCAGGAATGCGCGTATTCGTGCGCCAGCAGATCGCGGCCGGCCGACGACTTGTCCCAGTCGAGGAAGTATTTCGGCGCTACGCGGTTCTCGCTCGAACGGTGATGCTCGAGACCGATGCCGCCGATCTGGTCGCTGAGCGCGACGAGGAAGTCGTAATGGTCGTAATGCCGCGAGCCGAACAGCGAGTCGGCCTGCCGCACCAGCCGCCTGTGCGCGTCGATCTGGGCGCTCGTCGCATCGAGCAGCTCGGGCCGGTCGGCGATGAGATTGAGACGGATCGGCTTTTTTGCCCCGGGATCGAGGTCCACCTGCCTGAACCAGCGGCCGGCGAACATCGGCGAATCGACCAGCGTGTCGAACGGCACCGGTTTGAACGTCGCGGTGCTGCCGTCGCGCAACGCGGTCTCCAGCGCCGTGCCGTAGCCCCAGCCGTTGGGCAGGCGCACGCTGGCTTCGACGGGGATGCGGCTCGCGTACCAGCCGGCCGGATAGAGCGCCAGCGAGTTCCACTGCACGTTCAGCATCGCCGGCGTCATGACGATACGGCCTTGCGAGGCGTCGGTCGCCGAGACGAACTGGAAGTCGAGATCGAGCGCGTCGGCGCCGGTCGGCACGTCGACGTGGAAGGCGTAGACGTCGACGACGTCGCGCGTCCATTCCAAGCGCCGGCCGGCGGCGCTGATCGTCAGGCCGGCCAGCGCGTCGATGCGGCCGCTCGGACTGTGATTGCCGGGCAGCCATTGCGGATACAGCAGCGTGAGGCGCCGGCCGCCTTCCACCGGCACCGTCTCGTGCACGCGGAAGATGTGGCGATCGAGATCGGTGGCGTCGACGTACAGCTTCAAGGTGCCCGGATAGGCGAGATCCCGCGGTTCGGCGATCGGCGGCGTTGCCGGTGCGGGTCGCGGCCCGGCGGCAGTGTCCTGCGCCTGCGCGGTGACACCGGCCAGCGACAGCAGCGCGGCGGCGATCAGGGTCTTCTTCACGGGGGAGTCTCGTCGATGCTTCGGGTGCGTCGACCCTATCTTCCGCCAGCGTCGCTGTCTTGAGGAATCGCCCGCTATCCGGCGCGCTTCAGCCCGGCCTGTGCCTGGCGCGCATGCGGATGTTGATGAACTCGACCAGCGTCGAGAAACCCATGGCGAAATAGATATAGCCCTTCGGCACGTGGAAGCCGAGGCCTTCGCCGATCAGCGCCATGCCGATCAGGATCAGGAACGACAGCGCCAGCACCTTGATCGTCGGATGGCGCTCGACGAAGGCCGACACCGGGCCGGCGAAAAACATCATCACGCCGATGGCGATGATGATCGCGGCGATCATGACCGGCACGTGCTGCGTCATGCCGACGGCCGTGATCACCGAATCGAGCGAGAACACGATGTCGAGGATCATGATCTGCACGATCACCGATGCGAAGCCGGTGACCGCCCTGCCGACGGCAGCGGCATCATGCCCGCCACCTTCGACTGATTCGTGGATCTCCAGCGCGCTCTTGCCGAGCAGGAACAGGCCGCCGCCGAGCAGGATCAGATCGCGGCCCGACACGCCCCAGTCGCCGACGTGGAGCAGCGGTGTCGTCAGCCGGGCCAGCCAGGCCAGCGACAGCAGCAGCAGGATGCGCGTGCCGCAGGCGCCGGCGAGGCCGATGATGCGCGCCCTGGCGCGCTGATGCTCGGGCAGCTTGTTGGCCATGATCGACAGGAAAATGATGTTGTCGATGCCGAGCACGATTTCCAGCGCGGCGAGCGTGAAAAGCGCGATCCACAGTTCCGGTTCAAGCAGGGCGTGCACGGCGGATGTCTCCGTCAGAATCGGTGCGACATTGTAGGAGGCGGACATCGCCGCGCCGGACGGCGCGGACGCGGTCGACAGCGGTCGGTCCCGCAGCGGTCAGCGACGCGACTTCGCCAGCAATCGCAGAATTTCGAGATACAGCCAGACCAGCGTCACCATCAGGCTGAACGCGCCGTACCACTCCATCACCTTCGGCGCGCCTTGGGCGACGCCCCGTTCGATCGCGTCGAAGTCCAGCGTCAGGTTCAGCGCGGCGAGGCCGACGACCAGCAGGCTGAAGCCGATGCCGACGAGGCCGCCTTCGTGGATGAACGGAATATCGAGACTCGTGAACGCGCGCAGGCCGAGGTCGACGAGATAGAGCAGGGCGATCGCGCCGGTCGCGGCGACGACGCCGAAGCGGAACTTCTCAGTGACGCGGATCACGCGCGTGCGATAAAGGAACAGCATCACCGCGAGCACGCCGAACGTGAGCCCGACCGCCTGGACGACGATGCCCTGATAGCGCAGCTCGAACATCGCCGACAGGCCGCCGAGCGCGAAGCCCTCGGCCATCGCATACAGCGGCGCCGTCACCGCCGACCACGCGCTCTTGAACACGGTGACGAGCGCGAGCCCGAAGCCGACCAGCACGCCGCCCCAGATGAACAGCGACACCGCCGCCATCGCCGCCTGCGGGCCGGCCGCGGCGAGCACGGTGTTGAAGCGGACCCAGGTCCAGCCAGCGGCCAGCACGAGCAGGACGAACAGGATCGCCGCCTTGCCGACCGTGCCGTCCATCGTCATGACTTCGCCCGCCGCCTGGCCGAAGTCCTTGTTGCGTAGTACCGGATTGCCTGATTGCATGTCACTGACTCCTGACGGGTGATCGCCTCACATCCTAGCGCAGCGGGCGGCGGCGCGATGGCGATGGCGTCCGGCGCAAGCCGGACTGTCATCCGGCTGTTGCATTACCGTCATCGCGCGATCACCTCGCGTCACTAATCTGCAATGCGCCGGATCGCGGCGAGACGTCGGGACATGCATGCGGATCGCTTACGGAGTGATGGGCTACGGGCGCGGCCACGCGATGCGCACGATGGCGGTGCTGCCAGCGCTGTGGGCCGAACACGAGGTCACGGTGTTCGCCGGCGGCGACGCCTACGAAGTCCTCGCGCCGCGCTTCCCGACCGTGCGCATTCCGACGATCGGCTACCAGTACAGTGCGACCGGCACGCATTCGCTGCCGAAGACGGTCTCGCGCAATTTCGCGCCGATGCGCGATCTGCTGTTCGGCGGCGGCGGCATGGCGCGCGTCGAGCAAGAGATGCGCCAGCGCGGCATCGAGCTGGTGATTTCCGATTCGGAAGCGTGGACGCACCGCGCCGCGCGGAAGCTCGGCCTGCCGCGCATCAGCTTCGATCACGTCGGCATCATCGCGTACTGCAAGCCGCACTTTCCGCCCGATCTGTGGACGCTCGGCATGCGCGACGCCTGGGGTTATCGCGCCTTGATGGGCGTGCCCGAGCGCATCCTGATTTCCAGTTTCTATCCGGCGATTCCGGCATACCCACAGGTGCAGCTGGTCGGCCCGATGCTGCGCGACGAAGTGCTCGCCGCAACGCCGCACGAGGGCGATTACCTGCTCGCCTATTTCAACAAGGGCGAGCACCAGTACCTGCCGCACATCGACCGCGCGCTGCGCGAGCTCGACTGCAAGGTGCGGGTCTACGGCACAGGCCTGCGCGGCGACAGCGAGAACCTCGAATTCCGCGCGCCGAGCGTCGCCGGCTTCGTGAGCGATCTGGCCGGCTGTCGCGCCGTGCTGTCGACCGCCGGCAACCAGCTGATCGGCGAGGCCATCCACTTCGGCAAGCCGGTGCTGGCGCTGCCGGAGCCGGCCTTCGAGCAGCGCCTCAACGCGCACATGATCGAACGCATGGGCGTCGGCCAGCGCGGCGATCTGATGCGCCTGACGCCGAGCGACGTCGACCGCTTTCTCGGCAACTACGGCTGGCATCGCTCGAACATGCGCGAGCACGCCGGCAACGGCCGCGAGCACGCTGTTCTGCATCTGCGGCAATACGTCGATGAGCTGCGTCCCCGCCGCCCCGCCGCCGCCCGCGTCCAGCCGGTCGGCGGCCGGCGTCGCGTCGCGACGCCCTGACCGCCCGCGCGGACACGGCGGCCATTCCGGCGGCTACGCCGCGCCAAGCCAGTTGTCGAGCAGCTTCAGCATCAGGCGGTTGTTGGCCGCGAAATGCTCCAGCTCCGCGAGGATCGCGTCGGCATCCTGCACGTAGTGCGCCGGCTGCGGACGTTCGTGCGCGAACCACACGCGCGCGTTGGCGGCCGTCACTTCGAGATGGAACTGGATCGCCGCGACCTGCGCGCCGCCCGCCGTGCGCAGCGCGTAGGCCTGGTTCGCGCAGGCTTCGCTGGCCATCAGCGTCTGCGCGCCGGCCGGGATCGCGAACGTGTCCCCGTGCCAGTGGAACGCCGTGAAGCGCTCGGGAAAACCGGCGAACAGCGGCGACCGCCGGCCGGCTTCGCTGAGCTGCAGCGCATGCCAGCCGATCTCCTGTTGGGCGCCGCGCGTCACCGGCGCGCCGAGCACGTCGGCGATCAGCTGCGCGCCGAGACAGACGCCGAGCGCGCGCCGGCCGGCGGCGAGGCTGGCACCGATGAACGCTTTCTCGGCGCGCAGCCAGGGATGCGCCTCGTATTCGTAGATGTTCATCGGCCCGCCCATGACGATCAGCGCGTCGAAGGCGTCCGGCGACGGCAGCCCCTCGCCCGCGTAGAGCCGCGTCTGCGTGACCGCATGGCCGCCGGCGGCGAGGGCCGGCGCGATGCAGCCGAGATCCTCGAAATCGGCGTGCTGCAGCCAGTGCACTCTCATGCGCGCCCGCGGAATTCGAGCGCCGCCGAATTGATGCAGTAGCGCAGGCCGGTCGGCTTCGGCCCGTCCGGGAACACGTGGCCGAGGTGCGCATCGCAGCGCGCGCACAGCACTTCGACCCGGCGCATGCCATAGCTGTGGTCTTCGCGGCTGGCGACCGCGTCGTTCTGCGCTGGATCGAAGAAGCTCGGCCAGCCGGTGCCGGATTCGAACTTGGTACGCGAATCGAACAGCGGCTGGCCGCAGCAGACGCAGTGGAACACGCCGTCGCGATGGTCGTTCCACAGCGCGCCGGTGAACGCGCATTCGGTGCCGCCCTTGCGCGTGACCTGGTACTGCTCCGGCGTCAGGAGCGCCCGCCACTCCGCGTCGGTCTTGCGGATCTTTTCCATGTCATGGGTCCTTCATCTGTCGGGTGCATGGTAACGGCGCCATGCTTCCCCCGCATGGCCTTCGACTCAGGTTCTGCCATCGAACCCTTTCCGAGCCCGGCTCCGTCCGGGCTTTTCTTTGCGCGACGACGCTGCGGCCAGCGCGGCGCGATCGACCCTGCGCGGCGCGACGGCATTCGTGCTGTCGTGGTGGAGCTGGATCTTCCCCGTCTACGGCGCCGCACTCGGCAGCGTGCTCGTGCGCCGCGCCGCGGCTGCGCACTCCGGTTGCGATCTACGCGCTGGTGTTGACCGGCATGGCGCTCAGCGCCCTGTTGCGCCGGCAGGCGCCCGGCGGCGACGCGGCCCTGCTCGGCGCCTCGCTGTTCGTGCTGTCCGACTCGGCGCTCGGCCTGCGCAAATTCGTCGGTCCCTGGCGCGGCGCGCAGGGCATCATCCTCAGTGCATACTGGAGCGGCATTGCCTGCATCGCCTGGTCGGCGCAGGGTGCCGCGGACTGAACGCGCCCCGCCCCGGGAGGCGCGGCTGAGGGAATTTCCGGGCGCGCCGGGGGTCTACGACTCGCTACAGTTCCGCCCTTTCCATTCACGGAGTCTTCGATGCGTTCATTCGTCCTCGGCGCCCTCGGCGCCGCCCTGGGCACCGTGTTGCTCGCCGCCTGCGGCCAGCAGGCCCCCGCGCCCGAGGCGCCGAAGGCGCTGACCTCCGGCATCGATCCCGCCAATTTCGACGACGGCGTCCGCGCGCAGGACGATTTCTACCGCCACGTCGACGGTACCTGGCTGAAGAAGACCGAGATTCCGGCCGACAAATCGAACTACGGTGCGTTCACCAAGCTCGACGACGACGCGCGCCAGCATCTCAAGGACATCATCGAAACCGCCGCCGGATCGGCCGACAAGAAGCCGGGCTCGGATGAGCAGAAGGTCGGCGACTTCTACGCCTCGTTCATGGACGAGGCCAGGGCCGAGCAGCTGGGCCTGGTGCCGCTGAAGGACGAGCTGGCCGGCATCGATGCGCTGAAGGACCGCAAAGCGCTGCCGGCGCTGCTCGCGCATCTCGATACGATCGGCGTGTCGCTGTTCCGCGGCCACATCGAGCCGGACGCCAAGGACTCGAAGCAGTACATCGTCTACCTCGATCAGGGCGGCACGCAGCTGCCGGACCGCGACTATTACATCGAGCAGAACGACAAGTTCGACACGATCCGCAAGGCCTACGTCGCGCACATCGGCAAGATGCTGAAGCTCGCCGGCATCGCCGACGCCGACCGCAACGCCGCGGCGATCATGGCGCTCGAGACCCGGCTCGCACACGCGCAGTGGGACCGCGTCAGGGCGCGCGACGCCGACGCCACGTACAACAAGTACGCGTTCGCCGATCTGAAGAAGCTGACGCCCGGCTTCGACTGGACGGCGTACATCGACGGCATCGGCATCGGCAAGTCGCCGGGCGTGATCATCGGCGAGCCGAGCTTCTTCACGGCCTGGGACAGGATCGTCCAGGGCACGCCGCTGCCAGTGCTCAGGGTCTATCTGCAGTGGAACCTGCTGACGTCCTACGCGCCGTATCTCTCCAGACCCTTCGTCGACGAGAACTTCGCCTTCTTCGGCGCGACGCTGAACGGCATCAAGGAGATCAAGCCGCGCTGGAAGCGCGGCGTCGACGCCACCGAGGACGCGCTCGGCGAAGTGCTCGGCAAGCTCTACGTCGCGCAGTACTTCCCGCCGCAGGCCAAAGCACGCATGGAGCAGCTCGTGCAGAACCTGCTCACCGCTTACCGGGAGAGCATCGGCTCGCTCGACTGGATGACCGATGAGACCAAGCAGAAAGCGCTCGCCAAGCTGGCGAAGTTCGATCCGAAGATCGGCTATCCGAAGAAGTGGAAGGACTACTCGGCACTCGACGTCAAGGCCGACGATCTCGTCGGCAACGTCATGCGCTCGCGCGCCGTCGAGAACCGGCGCGAGACCGCCAAGCTCGGCGGCCCGATCGACCGCGACGAGTGGGACATGTTCCCGCAGACGGTCAACGCCTACTACAACCCGCTGAAGAACGAGGTCGTCTTCCCGGCCGCGATCCTGCAGCCGCCGTTCTTCGACATGAACGCCGATGACGCGGTGAACTACGGCGGCATCGGCGCGGTGATCGGCCACGAGATCGGCCACGGCTTCGACGACCAGGGCTCGAAGTTCGACGGCGACGGCAACCTCAAGAGCTGGTGGAGCGACGCGGACCGCAAGAACTTCGAAGCGCGCACGCATGCGCTGATCGCGCAGTACGACGCCTACGAGCCGCTGCCGGGCCAGCACGTCGACGGTGCCAACACGATCGGCGAGAACATCGGCGACCTCGGCGGCCTGTCGATCTCATACAAGGCCTGGCAGCTCGCCCTGCACGGGCAGCCGGCGCCGGTCATCGACGGCTTCACCGGCGACCAGCGCTTCTTCATCGGCTGGGCGCAGGTCTGGCGCCGCAAGTACACCGACGAGAACCTGCTGATGCGCCTGAAGTCGGACCCGCACGCGCCGTCGGAATACCGCTGCAACGGCATCGTCAGCAACGTGCCGGCGTTCTACGCGGCGTTCGACGTGAAGGAGGGCGACAAGATGTACCTCGCCCCCGAAAAGCGCGTGAAGATCTGGTAAGGATCACCGCTCCGCCGGCAAAAACCCGCGCCGCGATCGCGGCGGCGCGGGCCTCCTGCCGGGCGTCATTTGCGCGCGGGCCGCGGCGCTCCCGATAATCGGCGGGTCTCCATTGCCCCGCAGTCCGTCGCTCGCGCGACGCGACCGCTCCTGAATGAACGATATCGCGCTGACGCTGTTTGCGGTTCTGCTGGTCTTCGTCAACGGTTTCTTCGTTGCCGCCGAGTTCGCCATCGTCAAGCTGCGGCTGACGCGCGCCGAGGAGCTCGCCGGGGAGCGCGGCATTCTCGGTCGCACGCTGTACAAGGTTCGCCGGCAGCTCGACGCGTACCTGTCGGCCTGCCAGCTCGGCATCACCCTGGCCTCGCTCGGCCTCGGCTGGCTCGGGGAACCGGCGTTTTCGCGGCTGATCGAGCCGCTGCTAGACCGGCTTGGCGTCGACAACGAGCAGCTGCTGCACAGCATCTCGTTCGTCGTCGCGTTCGCCGTGATCTCGTTCCTGCACATCGTGCTCGGCGAGCTGGCGCCGAAGTCGATGGCGATCCGCAGGGCCGAGACGGTCTCGCTGTGGGCGGCGCTGCCGCTGTTCCTGTTCTACTGGCTAATGTATCCGTTCATCGCCGTCCTCAACGGCAGCGCGACGCTGGTGCTGCGCACCTTCCGCATGGAACTGAGCGGGGAAGGCGAAGAACCGCATTCGGCCGACGAGATCAAGAAGCTGCTGGTCGCCAGCCATCGCCACGGCGAACTGAACACGGCACAGGCGCAGGTGCTGTCGCGCACGCTGGAGCTGCCCGAGCTGACGGTCGGCGATCTGATGCGGCCGGTCTTCGATCTGGTCGCGCTCGACATCCGCGACGACATCAAGAGCAATCTCGCGCTGGTCGCCAGGCACCGCTATTCACGCTACGCGGTGAAGGACAGCGAACAGGACGATCGCTACCTGGGCCTGCTGCACGTGCGCGACCTGGTCGCCGCGCTGCTTGACCATCCGGATCTGACCGACCTGACGCCGCTGCTGCGCGAAGTGCCGATGATCACGCGCGACGAGCTCGCGCAGAACCTGTTCCGCCGTTTCCGCCGCGGCCTGCCGCACCTGGCGCTGGTCACCGACGAGCTCGGCACGGTGATCGGCTTCATCACGCTCGAGCACATTCTCGAAGCCATCTTCGGCAGCATCCAGGACGAATTCCATCGGCGCAAGGAAGACTGGATCGAATGTGGTCCGCACACTTACGAAGGGCCCGGCTGGCTGCCGATCTATACGCTCGAACGGATGCTCGGCCGCGACATCGAATCCGATCGCGCCGACACCGTCGGCGGCCTTGTCATGCAGATCCTCGACCGCCTGCCGCAACGCGGCGACGAGGTCGAGATCGATGGCCTGAAGATCGAAGTGCTCGACGTGGCCGGCCCGCGCATCGAACGCCTGCGCGTCACGGCGCCGCCGCCGGCCGGCGATCCCGAGGACGACGGCTGAAACGCGCGCGATCCGGCACTCTTGCAGCGCAGCATCGATGCAGCCTATCGAGGCCGGCAACAATTTCAATTTGAGCCGGATCGCGTGCACGCGCTTGAATGGCGAACCGCCCACGGGAGCGAGACGACTGCCATGACGCTGCGCGAACTCCGGTATCTGGTCGCCGTCGCCGACCACGGTCATTTCGGCCGCGCCGCGGCCGCCTGCCACGTCTCGCAGCCGACGCTGAGCACCCAGCTCAGGAAGCTCGAAGCCTATCTCGGCGCGCCACTGATCGAACGTGGCGGCCGCAACGTGCAATTGACCGCGCTCGGCGAACAGGCCGTGCTGCGCGCCCGCGCGATCGTGCGCGAGGCCGAGCAGCTGATCGCGACGACGCGCGCCCGCGCGGCGCCGCTCGCCGGACCGCTGAACATCGGCATCATTACGACGCTGTCGCCGTACTTCCTGCCGTGGCTGCTGCCGATGGCGCGCGCGCGCTTCGCGGCGCTGCAGTTGGTCGTGCGCGAGGATCTTACGCCGCACCTGATCGAGTGCCTGCGCGCGCATCGCATCGAGGCGGCGATGCTTGCGCTGCCGCTGGACAGCGACGAATTCGACAGCCGGCCGCTGTTCGACGAGCCGTTCTGGCTTGCCTGCCCCCGCAACCATCGCTTCGCGGCACTGCCGCGCGTGCCGGCCGAAGCGCTGCACGACGAGCGCCTGCTGCTGCTGACCGACGGGCATTGCCTGCGCGGCCAGGCGCTTGCCGTCTGCGGCCTGCATCATGCCGTGCCAGCCGCGCCGTTCGGCGATTTCCGAGCGACCAGCCTCGAGACGCTCAGCCAGCTCGTCGCCAGCGGCCTCGGCTGCACGCTGCTGCCGGCGCTGGCGACCGGCGCCGCCGCGCAATCGGGCCTCGCCATCCGGCCGCTGGCGACGCCGGCGGCGCGCCGCATCGGCCTCGTCTGGCGGCGGCACTGCCCGCGGCGCGTCGAATTCGAGCTGCTGGCAAAGGCGATCGCGGAGCAGCCCCCGAAAGGCACGAGGCGGGTCGGTCGCATGCCGTCGGCGGGCCGGGCCGGCCTGCGCGGCGGCGGCGCATCCACGACGGCGGAACCGAGCCATGCTGCGGGATGATGGGGCGCGACGCACGCCGCGCGCACCATTTGTTGCATTTGCCCATGAATCCGCGCGCCGCGTCCGCGGTCGATGGACCGCCCCATCCACTCAGGCACTCGCAACACATGCTTCGTCGCGCTTCCGCTCTCTTGCTCTTGGTCGCCGCTGCCGCCGCCCAGGCTCAGCAAGCCTCGTCGCAAAATCCGCCGCCGAATGGCCCGTCGCAAAACGGCGGCCAGCCGCCCGAGCCGCCGGCGGAAGCCTTCACGGCCTGCGCCGGACACCACGTCGGCGACAAGGTCAGCGTCAGCGACAGGAACCACACGATCGACGGCACTTGCGAGAAGTTCGGCGACCGTCTCGCGCTGCGACCCTCGCGTCCGCCGAACGGCAACGGCGGCCCGCCGCCGGGCCAGGGCGGCAACGACAGCGGCGGCGGCAAGGACTCGCCGTAAGCCCGCCGGAAACGGCGCCAACCCGGAAACAGCGCCAACGAAGAAGCCCGGCGTGTCTGCCGGGCTTCTCGCGCGGGCGCTGCGGCTGCGGTCGCGGCTATAGCGTCAGCAGGAAGCTGAGCAGATCCTGCTTCTCCTGCGCGCTGAGCCGGGTGCCGAGCACGAGGTTGAAGAACTCCACCGTGTCGTCGAGCGTCAGCAGGCGGTCGTCGTGGAGATACGGAGCAGAATCCTTGATGCCGCGCAGCGGGAAGGTCTTGATCGGGCCGTCGGCCGACGCCAGCATGCCGAGGATCATCTTGTCCTTGTAGAAGCGCTCGGCCTGCAGGTTGTGCATGGTGTTGTCGGTGTAGTACGGCGGCGTGTGGCACTCCGCGCAGCGGCCCTTGCCGAAGAACACGTCCTGACCGCGCAGCTCGGCCGGCGTGGCCTTGGCCGGATCGAGCTTGCCGAACACGTCGAGCTTCGGCGCCGGCGGGAAATCGAGCAGGGCCTGGAACTCGCCCATGAAGTGCACCTGGCTGCCGCGCTCGAGAATGTTGACGCCCTTCTTCGTGGCGATCACCGGATCGCCGTCGAAGTAGGCGGCGCGCTGCTCGAACTCGGTGAAGTCCTCAACGCTCTTCAGGGCGCGCTGCGAGCCGAACAGGCGCTGGATGTTGACGCCGCGCAGCGACGGCGTGGCGATGCGATGGCGGTGCGCCTGCGGGCGGATGTCGCCGACCAGATGCGTCGCCGCATTGGTGTGGCCGTTGACGTGGCAGTCGAAGCAGGCGACGCCCTGGCTGGGCTTCAGCGAGCGACGGTCGGCCGTCGCGTTGAACTGCTGCTGCGCGAACGGCGTCAGCAGCAGGCGCAGGCCTTCGAGCTGCTTCGGATTGAGCACGCCGTTGAACAGCTCGTAATAGTTCGTCAGCGAGACGACCTGGCCTTGCGAGACGTCGCCGAGGTCGGGACGCGTCGTCAGGTAGATCGCCGGCGGGAACTCGGGCGTGAACGGCGTCGGCATCAGGAAGTCGAGATCGAAACGCGTCAGGTCGCGGCCTTCCTGTTTCTTGATCGCGTCGATCTGCTGCTGCGGAAAAATCATGCCGCCTTCGTCGTGGTGCTCGTGCGGCAGCGGATAGAAGCCGGCCGGCCACAGGTCCCTGGCCTTGATCTCGTCCGGCGACATCCCGGCGAGCTGGTCCCAGCTGACGCCCTTCGGCAGCTTGACGCGCACGCCGCCCTGGATCGGCTTGCCGCGGCCGCTGCTGACGACGCCGGGAACTGGCCTGTCGGCGAGGTCGTAGCGCTCGCCGAGCAGCGCCTTGAACTGGCTTTCGATGCCCGGCTTGGCTTTTTCCATGCGCGCGCGGACCGCGTCGAAGCTTTCGCGGTCGTCGACCGGCGCATAACTGTTGGGCACCGGCGCGGCCGCCGCCATCGCGGCGACGCCAAGCGCGGCGGCGGTGAAAGACAGGACGAGGGTTTTCTTCATCGGTGGCTCCCGGCTACCTGAGCGCCGATCGCATGGCGCGATCGCTCGTTCGACTGCGGGAGACACCATGCCGCCGCGGACGCGGCGAAGCCAATCGAAAGCTTGAATGGCGGCGATAGACGCCGTCGAAAACGGCGCGGCAGCGTGCGTCCTTTCAGTCGAGCAGCGGCGCCGCGCTGCGCGGCTGCCAGCGGTATCGCCCGAAATCGATCCGGTCGCGCACGAAGACGACGCCTTCGGCTTCGAGGCTGCGGCGCGCGCGCCGGTAAGCCTCGCTGCCCGCCTCGAACGAAAGCTTGCCCTGCGCGTTGATGACGCGGTACCACGGCAGCCTCATGTCGTCGGACACCGCGCGCAACGCCTGCGCCGTGCGCCGCGGCTGGCGCGGGAAGCCGGCCTCGGCGGCGACCTGCCCGTAGGTGGCGACGCGGCCTTTGGGGATGCGGGCGATGACGGCCCAGATGCGTTCGTTGATTTCGGCGCTTTTCATGGGGGCGCTGTTCACGGTGCGCAGGACGAGAGGTCGGAACCGGCGGACAGCATAGGAGATCCGCATCTCATGGGCCGGGGGCGTCCGGACCGTACGGCCCGGCGCCACCTGTCGTTCCCCACAACCCAGCCCAGCTACAGCACCCAACCACCAAAACTCGAAACCGGATACGGCACGTCTTTCCGCAGAGGATTCGACCGGCGTACTGACCGGCGTCGTCAGCCGGTATTTTGACGGCACGCCGCCGCGTTCCAGCAGAACGTCGGCGAGACGCCCGTTGTAGGAGAACGACCCGCGGTGCTGTCGGCACATGGCGCCGGACTCGAGCCGCCGCGCGCCGTCACGCAAGGAACGGGAGATCAGCCGGCGCCGAAGTTACCGTCCGACACCAGCACGCTGTGTCCGCCGACGCGCACCGCCGCGACCTGGCCGGCGACACGCTCGGCGGCCAGGTGCAGCACGCTCGGCCGGCCCATCTCGACGCCCTGGTGCAGCGTCCAGCGATGCGTGCCGTCGGTCTGCGCTTCCGTGCCGAGCGCGCCGGCCAGCGCCGCGGCGGCGGCGCCGGTCGCCGGGTCTTCGGCGATGCCCATGTCGGGCGCGAACATGCGCGCGCGCAGCTCGCCCTCGTAACCGTGCGCGTAGATGTAGAGCTGCTGCGCCCAGCCGCCAGCCAGTGCCGCGCGCGCCGCGGCAGCGTCGAAATCGACGGCGGCGAGCAGCTCCGGCGCCTTCAACGGCACGAGCACGAACGGCAGCCCGCAGGACACGGCGCGAGGCTGTTCGTCGCCGCGGCCGATGTCGCTCTGTTCCAGGCCCAGCGCCTGCGCCAGCGCCGCCTTGCCCGGCGTCTCGCCGTACTGCGGCAGCTGCGCGGCGGTCAGCTCGGCATAGATCGGCTCGCCGGGCACGCGGCGCACGCGCACCGGCACCGGACCGACGCCTTCCTCGATCACGAACGACGCCTCCGCGCCCTTCGGCGCGAGGCCCAGCTCGGCGAGCAGACAGGCCGCGCCGATCGTCGGATGGCCGGCGAACGGCAGCTCGCGCTGCGGCGTGAAGATGCGCACGCGGTGCAGCGCTTCCCTGTTCGTCGGCGGCAGCACGAACACGGTCTCCGACAGATTGAATTCACGCGCGATGCGCTGCATCTGCGCGGCCTGCAGGCTGTCGCCGCCGAACAGCACGGCGAGCGGGTTGCCGCCGAACGGCTGGGTCGTGAACACGTCGAGCGTATGGAAGCGCAGCGTCATGGAACGGCTCTCGTCCGGCACAGGGACGGAGATTGTCCTACGAAAAAGCTGAACCGGGCAGGTACGGATCGAGCGCGGCGCGCCACGCCGCGAGCTTGGCGGCGCGCGCCTGGCCGGCGTTGGCGGGACTCGTCGACGGCAGCGCGACCACCGCGAGGCCGGCGACCGCGGCCGGCTGCGGCTTCACCACGTGCCGGGCGAACGCCTCGGCCGCCTTGCCGCCGTTGAGACAGATGCGCTCCAGCCCGGCATGCGCCCGGCGGAAACCGGCGATGTCGTTGGCGACTTCGCTGCCGCGCGCGATGCGTCCGTCGAGACTGCCCGGCCGCTCGCAGGCGGCGAGCACGTCCCAGACGGCGACGCCGCAGCGCTGCAGCCGCTTCAGGCGACCCGCGTACGGCAGTGTCGGACCGGCACCGAACAGTTCGCCCATGAACGGCCAGAACAGATTGCGCGGATGCGCGTAGTAACGCTGCGCCTGCAGCGACGCGACGCCGGGCATCGAGCCGAGGATCAGCACGCGCGCGTCGCGGCCGGCTGCGGGCGGAAAGCTGCGGCACAGGGCATCGGCCATGACGGGTTCGACAGGTTCGGGGATGCGCACGCGCCTATGATCGACGATATTCAGCATCCTTGAACGGGCCTGCCGAAATTCCTCGCTATCGGCATGTCGCGGCCTTCTCTTACGATCGACCCTCGATCACGCGCGGAGAAAAACATGGCGCCCGCAGCGCAGTCCCTGTCGTACTCGGCTCCGGCCAGGTTCGGCCACTGGCTGGTCGCGCTGCTGATCGTCGCCGCCTACGGCGTGGCGTGGACGATGGTCGGCATGAAGCTGTCGCCGGCCAAGCTGAAACTGTTCAATTATCACAAGTGGATCGGCGTCACCGTGTTCGCGCTCGCCGTGCTGCGCGTGCTGTGGCGGCTCCATCGCCGGCCGCCGCCGCTGCCGGAGACGATGCGCGCCTGGGAACGCCGCACCGCCGAGATCACGCACCGCCTGCTTTACCTGCTGCTGTTCGCCATTCCGCTGTCCGGCTGGCTGATGAGTTCCGCGAAGGGCTTCCAGACCGTCTATCTCGGCAAGCTGCCGATTCCCGATCTGCTCGCCAAGAACCCGCCGCTCGGCGCCGCGCTGACCGAAGTGCACGTCGCGCTGACCTGGCTGTTGCTCGGCCTGCTGGCGCTGCACGTCGCGGCCGCGCTCAAGCATCATCTCATCGACCGCGACGACGTGCTGCGGCGCATGCTGCCGTTCACGCGCCACTGATCGTCCTTCACGCTCCGGGAGAACCACCATGCCCACCGTCCCGCGCCTCGCCGTTGCCGCCGTGCTGCTGCTCGTCGCCGGCAGCGCCATCGCCGCGCCGCGGCCGCTGATCGCCGCGAAAAGCCGCATCGACTTCAGCGTCAAGGAAATGGGCGTCGCCGTGTCGGGCCGGTTCCGCACGTTCTCGGCGGCGATCGATCTCGATCCCGCCAAACCCGAGAACTCGAAGGCCGAAGTGACCGTCGACATCGCCAGCCTGACCACCGGCGACGCCGACGCCGACGCGATCGCCGTCGACAAGCCCTGGCTCGACAGGATCGACTTCCCGAAGGCGACGTTCAAGAGCATGTCCGTGAAAGGCGTCGCCGCCAACCGCTACGAGGTCAAGGGCCAGCTGACGATCCGCGGCAAGTCGCGCGAGATCACCGTGCCGCTGACGACCGAGCCGCAGGCCGACGGCAGCCTCCAGGCCAGCGGCGCGTTCAGCGTCAGGCGCAGCGACTTCGCGATCGGCGGCGGCGAATGGAACGAGGGCGACGTCGTCGCCGACGACGTGCCGGTCACGTTCCACCTGACGCTGGGTCCGGCCACGCCCTGATCGTCGCCACCTTCGCCGTACGTCATCACCCGAAGCATCACGACTGGAGACCTCCCGATGAAAAAACTGCTCCTCGCCGCCGCGCTCGCCGCGAGCTCGTTCGCCGCCACGGCCGCCGACACCTACGATTTCGATCCGAATCACACCTTCCCGCGCTTCGCGATCAGCCATCTCGGTTTCTCGACCTTCCACGGCCAGTTCAACAAGACCAGCGGCGCGGCGACGATCGACACTGCGAAGAAGAGCGGCAGCGTCGACGTGACGATCGACGTGGGTTCGATCTCGACCGGCGTCGACAAGCTCAACGAACATCTGAAGGCCCCGGAGTTCTTCGACGCCGCGAAGTACCCGACCATCACCTTCCAGTCGACCCGCTTCAAGTTCGACGGCGACAAGCCGGCCGAAGTGACCGGCGACCTGACGATGCACGGCGTCACCAAGCCGGTGACGCTCGAGGTGGAGCATTTCGTCTGCAAGGATCACCCGATGACGAAGAAACCGGCCTGCGGCGCCGAGCTCGAAGCGAAGATCAAGCGTTCCGACTGGGGCATCTCCACCTACGTGCCGCTGGTCGGTGACGAGGTCGAGCTGACGATCGAGGTCGAGGCGGTCAAGCGGTAACCCTGCCGTCCACCGTCGCGAAGAAGGCGCGTCATCGACGCGCCTTTTCTTTGCCCATCCCGTCCACATGCCCGCCTACCTGAATTTCCCGCCCGTGATCCTGCCCTCGCTGTCCAGCTCGGCGAAGTAGCGGCTGTTGTTCATGCGCAATTCGCGCGTCGCGATCTGGCCCGGCAGGATCAGCGTCACGTCCGGGTAACCCTTGCGGAACTGCTCCGGCGTCGGATGCGTGGCGACAAAGGCCCTGAAAGCGTCCATGTCGGTCACGAAACCGGCGGCGGGCTCGGGATCGGTCGTCGCTGCATGGTGGCAGGCGGCGGCGAGGCCGGCGGCGACGATCAGGGCAGCGCAGAGCAGACGACGCATGCGGATTCTCCGTGGACGGCCGGGGCAGCGGTCGAGCCGCATGCAGTATGCACCGCTGGCGCGGGCGCGGGTAAACCTGGCGCGACGGCGGCGACGCTTCGCTAAGATCGCGTCGTCCCCCGAGTCAGGCCCATGCCATGCTTCGTCTCCGCTCGCCCCTTGCCGCCGCCTTGATCCCCTTTCTGTCCGGACCTGCCATGGCCTCTGTCGTCTTGCCCGATGCCGCGAAGCGCGGCGACCCGCATTCGTACGCCAACACGCAGGACTTCCGCACGAACGACGTCGCACTCGATCTCGCCGTCGATTTCGAGCACCGCGTGCTGCGCGGCAGCGCCGAGCTGACGTTCGATCGCCTCAACGCCAAGGCCGATACCGTCGTGCTCGACACGCGCGATCTCGACATCGGCGCCGTCGAGGCCGGCCACGCCGGCACGTTCGCGAAGACCGCGTTCGAGCTGGCGCCGCGCGACGCGATCCTCGGCAGCGCGCTCGTGATCAAAATCCCGAAGGGTGCCGATCAGGTGCGCGTGCACTACGCGACGCGGCCGCAGGCCTCGGGCCTGCAGTGGCTGACGCCGGCGCAGACGGCCGGCAAAAAGCATCCGTTCCTGTTCAGCCAGTCCGAGGCTATCCACGCGCGCAGCTGGATTCCGCTGCAGGACACGCCGCAGGTGCGCCAGACCTACAGCGCGCACATCACCACGCCCAAGGCGCTGCGCGCGGTGATGAGCGCCGACAACGACGCCCAGGCGCCGAAAAGCGGCAGCTATCGCTTCAGGATGCCGCAGCGCATTCCCTCGTACCTGATCGCGATCGCCGTCGGCGATCTCGACTTCCGCGCCACCGGCCCGCGCACCGGCGTCTACGCCGACCCCGGCGTCGTCGACGCCGCGGCCAGAGAATTCGAGGACACCGAGAAGATGCTGCAGCGCTGCGAGGCGCTGTACGGCCCGTATCGCTGGGGCCGTTACGACCTGCTGATCCTGCCGCCGAGCTTCCCGTTCGGTGGCATGGAGAATCCGCGCCTGACGTTCGCCTCGCCGACGGTCATCGCCGGCGACAAGTCGCTGGTCTCGCTGGTCGCGCACGAAATGGCGCATTCGTGGTCGGGCAATCTGGTGACGAACGCCACCTGGGCCGACATCTGGCTCAACGAGGGCTTCACCGAGCACGCGACCTTTCGCATCGTCGAAGACGTCTACGGCCTCGACGCCGCGCAGCAGGAGCGCGCGCTGTCGGCGAAAAACCTCAAGGACGCGCTCGCCGACCTCGAGCGCGACGACGACAAGACGCTGACGCCGGACCTCGTCGGCCGCGATCCGGACGACGGCCTATCCGACGTGCCGTACGCGCGCGGCAACCTGTTCCTCGATTATCTCGAAGCGAAGTTCACGCGTCCGGTCGTCGACGCCTTCCTGAACGGCTGGTTCAACAAGCACGCCTTCCAGAGCGTGCGCACGCAGGCTTTCGTCGACGACCTACACGCCCGGCTGATGCCGCAGAAGCCCGGCACGTTGAGCGACGCCGAGATCGATGCCTGGCTGCACGCGCCGGCGATGCCGGCCGACACCGTGTGGCCGCAGTCTGACGCGTTCGACAAGGTCGACGCGCAGCGCGACGCCTGGCTCGCCGGCAGGACGCCGGCCGCCGGGCTCGACACGAAGACCTGGACGACGCACCAGTGGGAATACTTCCTCGACACGCTGCCGGCCTTGAAGACGGCGCAGCTCGCCGAACTCGATGCGGCGTTCGGCTTCTCGAAGACGCACAACCAGATCGTCGCCGGCCACTGGTGGAAGATCGCGACGGCGAATCACTACCAGCCGGCCAAGGCCGGCACCGAAGCGTATCTCGGCGAAGTCGGCCGCATGCTGTTGATCCGGCCGATCTACAAGGAACTGGTGCAGACCCCGGAAGGCCGCGCGCGCGCGAAAGCGATCTACGCCAAGTGGAAGGACCGCTACCACCCGATCGCGCAGGACATGATCGAGAAACTGCTGGCGAAGGCAGGCTGAGTATGCTTAATACCCGCCGCGAGCGCGTTGCGCGAGCCAAGGATGAATCAGCACCGACGCGAGCAGGATCGCCGCGCCGAAATAGAACGACACGCCGAGTTCGCGCTGTTCGCCGAACAGCAGCGCGGCGAGGATGATTGCGTACAGCGGTTCGAGATTGACCGACAGCTGCGCCGCGAACGCGCTGAGCTTGCGCAGCGCGAGCAGATAGATCGTGAACGGCGCCAGCGTGCAGAACACGACGAGCACGAGCAGCAGCAGAACGTCACGCGACGCCGGCACGTCGACCAGTTGTCCCCAGCCGCCGAACAGCGGCGCGAGCAGCGCGAGGAACAGGCCGCCGACACCGAGTTCAATGGTCGTCACGACCACCGAATCGGCCTGCTCGACGTAGCGCTTGTTGAACGAGCCGAACACGGCGACCAGCAGCGCCGACAGCACGCCGACCGCGAAGCCCGTGTACATGCCCTGTGGCAGGCCGCCGCCGACGAGGGCGACGCCGGGCATCGCGACCAGGGCGACGACCAGCTCGCGCAGATCCGGCCGACGCTGCGCGATGAACGGCTCGATCAGCGCGAGAAACACCGGCGCGAACGCGAGGCAGGTCGCGGCGACCGACGCGTTGGCCAGCTTGATCGCCGCATAGAACGTGAACCAGTGCAACGAGACGATGACGCCGATCGCCGCGTACGCGCGCAGGAGTCGCGCCGGCATCGCCGCAAGGCCGCGCCAGACGCGCGGCAGCAGCAGCAGGATCGCGGCGACCAGCAGCATGCGCCAGGTCACCAGCGCCAGCGCCGGCATCGCGATCGCCTTGCCGAGGATCGGCGTGAAGCCCCACAGCAGCACGCAGAAATGGATTTGCAGCGGGGCCTTCAGCGACGGCGACATGGGCGCGACACAGCGGTTGCGGGTGCGCAGCTTGCCGCGTCGCCGGGTGCTTGAAAAGCGGGAATTCCCGTCTTTGCAGGGAATCGACGACGTCTTTGAGCCCTGGGCAGGGCTTGCGGAAAGGCTAGAAATCCCCGTAACGGCGGCGGCGGCGATTCTGCAGCAGCCACGGCAGCAGCAGGCCGACCATAACGCCGCCGGCGAGCAGTCCGGCGCCGGTCAGCAGAGTCGCCCGCTGCACGCGCGCCTGATCGTACTTCTGCATCGCCGCGTCGGTGGCTCGTTCCTTGGCCGCCAGTTCGGTTTTCAAGCGATCGTTGTCCTGCGACAGCTCGAAGGCCGGACGCGCCTTCTCCAGCTGCGCCTGTGCAGACTTCAACTGATCCTGCAGGGATTTGATCTCGTTCTGCGCAGCATCGAGATCGCTCTTCATTTTCTGCAGACGATCCTTGGCGGCCGGCTGCGGAGACAGATAGCGCGCCGTCATCCAGCCTTCGCGCCCGTCGCTCGTGCGCACGCGCGCGAAGCTCTGCGCGCCCAGCGACTCGAGCACCGTGACTTTGTCGCCGCTGTGCAGCGAGCCGACCGGCGCGCCGTCGTTGCTCGGCTGCTCGCGCAGGACGACGGATACGTCGTCGGAAATGTACTGCGCGTTGCCGCTGGAAGAATTCGATTGTGCGTAAGCGAGAGGCGCTGCCAGCAGCAGCGCGCTAAGAAGAAGCGTGCGATTCATAGCGACCCGAGTCTAGCAACGCAGGTCTGCAGTGCCTATCCAAAAATTTGCGCGCGCTTCAGCCGCCATTCAGTTAATGGCTCAGCCCCGAGGCAAAGAAAGATTTTGTGCGCGCCGCTGCTGCGCGGCGGCGTAGCGACGTTTTTCTTCGGAGGTCTGCGCTTCGAGCGGCGGCACGGTCTGCGGCTCGCCATTCTCGTTGACGGCGACCATCGTGAAGAAACAGCTGTTGGCGTGGCGCACGGTATTGCTGCGGATGTCCTCGGCGACGACCTTGATGCCGACTTCCATCGACGTGCGTCCGGTGTAGTTCACGCAGGCCAGGAAGGTCACCAGCTCGCCGACGTTGACCGGCTGGCGGAACATCACGCGATCGACCGACAGCGTGACGACGTAACTGCCGGCATAGCGGCTCGCGCAGGCGTAGGCGACCTGATCGAGCAGTTTGAGGATGTGGCCGCCGTGCACCTTGCCGGAGAAATTCACCATGTCCGGCGTCATCAGCACGGTCATCGTCAGTTGGTGTCTCGGCAGGTCCATGGGCTCGATCTCTGATCTGGCGTGAACGAAGCGTGAAGAGAAAGACCCCGCCAGCGAGCATGGCGGGGTCTGCCTGTGCTTACAGCGAGAGTCGGCGTAGATCGGACAGCAGTTTGGTCAAGAGCACGATGAAGCGCGCCGCGTAGGCGCCGTCGATCACGCGATGATCGTACGACAGCGACAGCGGGCACAGCAGGCGCGGCTGGAAGGCCTTGCCGTCCCACACCGGCTTGATCTGGCTCTTCGACACGCCGAGGATGCCGACTTCCGGCGCGTTGACGATCGGCGTGAAGTGGCTGCCGCCGATGCCGCCGAGCGACGAGATCGAGAAGCAGCCGCCGCGCATGTCGTCCGGCTTGAGTTTGCCGTCGCGCGCCTTCTTCGCCAGCTCGGCGGTCTCCTGCGCGAGCTGCACGATGCCCTTCTGGTCGGCGTCGCGCACGACCGGCACGACGAGGCCGTTCGGCGTGTCGGCGGCGAAGCCGATGTGGAAGTACTTCTTGAGGACGATGCTCTCGCCGTCGGCGGCCAGCGAGCTGTTGAACTCCGGATACGTCTTCAGCGCGACCGTCACCGCCTTGATGATGAACGGCAGCAGCGTCAGCTTGACGCCGCCTTCGTCGCTCTGCGCCTTGCGGAACGCTTCGAGCTCGGTGATGTCGGCCTCGTCGGTCTGCGTGACGTGCGGGATGTTCAGCCACGCGCGATGCAGATGCGCCGCCGAGATCTTGCGGATGCGCGCCAGCGGCTTGTTCTCGATCGCGCCGAACTGCGAGAAGTCGACGGCCGGAATCGGCGGAATGCCCGCGCCGCCCGACGGCGCGGCCGCAGCGGTCGCCACCGGCACCGGCTGCGCGAGGCGCTGCTTGACGAAGGCCTGCACGTCCTCGATGACGATGCGGCCGCGCGTGCCGCTGCCTTTGACCTGCGCGAGATCGACGCCCAGCTCGCGCGCGAACTTGCGCGTCGCCGGACCGGCGTACGGGACCTGCGAGCCGTCGCTGCTCGCCTTCGCCGGGAGCGGCGCCGGCGCGGCGTCGGTGACGACGGCCTGCACGGCCTTCGGTGCCGGCGTCGCCGGCGGCGGGTTCGCTGCGGGTGCAGGCACAGCCGCGGGCGTGGTCGCGCGCGCGCCGACCAGCGTGCAGACCGGCGTGCCCTGCGACACCTTGTCGCCGACTTTCAGCTTGAGGCCCTGCACGGTGCCCGACGCCGGCGCCGGCACCTCGAGCGTCGACTTGTCGGATTCGAGCACGAGCAGGATCGTGTCCTTCTCGATGCTGTCGCCGTCCTTCACCAGCAGCTCGATCACTGGCACGTCGTGATAATTGCCGATGTCCGGGATCGTCACCTCGACGAGGCCGGCGCCGCCGTTCGGCGCGGACTGCGTCTGCGCGGCGGCCGGGGTGCTCGCTACCGCCGGGGCGGCGCTTTCGGCCTTCGCTTCGGCGGACGGCGGGGGTGCGGCCTCCGTCTTCGCCGCGGGCGCCGGCGCTGCGGCCGGGGCGGCAGCGCTTTCGAGCGCGCAGATCTCGGTGCCCTGCGATACCTTGTCGCCGACCTTGAGCTTCAGGCCGCGCACGACGCCGGCATCCGGCGCCGGCACCTCGAGCGTCGACTTGTCGGATTCGAGCACGAGCAGGATCGCGTCCTTCTCAACGCTGTCGCCGTCCTTGACCAGCAGCTCGATCACCGGCACGTCGTGATAGTTGCCGATGTCGGGCACCGTCACTTTGACCAACGTATTTTGGGTCGCCATGGGCAGCTCCGGTCAGACGGTCCAGGGGGCGGCGCGATCCGGCTTGATGCCGTAGATCTTGATCGCCTGCGCGACTTTCTCGGGCGACACCAGCTTTTTTGCGGCCAGTGCCTTCAGCGCCGTGACGACGATCCAGCGGCGGTCGACCTCGAAGAAATCGCGCAGCGCGGGACGGTTGTCGGAACGGCCGAAACCGTCGGTGCCGAGCACATGATAGTCGCCGGGCACGTACGGCCGTATCTGCTCGGCGTACGCGCGGATCCAGTCGGTCGAGGCGATGACGGGGCCCTTGGCGTCGGCCAGGCATTGCTCGACGTAGCTCTTGCGCGGCGCTTCGGTCGGATGCAACAGGTTCCAGCGTTCGACCTCGCGGCCGTCGCGCGCCAGCTCGGTGAAGCTCGGCGCGCTCCACACGTCGGCGGTGACGTCCCACTCTTCCTGCAGCAGTCCGGCGGCGGCCTCGACTTCGCGCAGGATGATGCCGGAGCCGATCAGCTGCACGTGCGCCTTCGCGGGCCTGGGTTCGGCGCGCAGCCTGTACAGGCCCTTGATGATGCCGTCCTCGACGCCGGCCGGCATCGGCGGATGGGCATGGTTCTCGTTGTAGACGGACAGGTAGTAGTAGTGGTCCCGGTCTTCGACGTACATTTCCTTGAGCCCGTGCTGGATGATCACGGCAAGCTCGTAGGCGTACGCGGGATCGTACGAGCGGCAGTTCGGGATCGTCGCGCTGATCACGTGCGAATGGCCGTCCTCGTGCTGCAGGCCCTCGCCGTTGATCGTCGTGCGGCCGGCCGTCGCGCCGAGCAGGAAGCCGCGCGCGCGCGCGTCGCCCGCCGCCCAGCACAGATCGCCGATGCGCTGGAAGCCGAACATCGAATAGAAGATGTAGAACGGCAGCAGCGGCGTGCCGTGGTTGGCGTACGCCGTCGCCGCGGCGATCCACGACGACATCGAGCCGGCCTCGGTGATGCCTTCTTCGAGGATCTGGCCCTTGACGTCCTCGCGGTAGAACGCGAGCTGGTCGGCGTCTTCCGGCTTGTACTTTTGGCCGACGTTGGAATAGATGCCGAGCGAGCGGAACATCGATTCCATGCCGAAGGTGCGCGCCTCGTCCGGGATGATCGGCACCACCAGCTTGCCGATGTTCTTGTCGCGGCACAGCGTCTGCAGAAGCTGCACGAAGGCCATCGTCGTGCTGATCTCGCGCTCGCCGGTGCCGGCGGTGATCTTCTCGAACGCCGACAGCTCCGGGATCTGCAGCGCGGTCTTCACCGGCTTGCGCGCCGGCAGCGCACCGCCGAGCTTCGCGCGGCGCTCCTTGAGATACTGGATTTCCGGCGAATCGTCGGCCGGCTTGTAGAACGGCGCCTCGGCGATCTTGTCGTCGGAGATCGGGATGCGGAAGCGGTCGCGGAACGCGCGCAGCGATTCCTCGCCCATCTTCTTCTGCTGGTGCGTGATGTTCTGGCCCTCGCCGGCCTCGCCCATGCCGTAGCCCTTGACGGTCTTGGCGAGGATGACGGTCGGCGAGCCCTCATGTTTGGTCGCCGCCGCGTAGGCCGCGTAGATCTTGTACGGATCGTGACCGCCGCGGTTCAGGCGCGCGATGTCCTCGTCAGTCATCGTCTCGACGAGCTTCTTCGTCGCTTCGCTCTTGCCGAAGAAGTTCTCGCGCGTGTAGCGACCGCCCTTGGCCTTGTAGCTCTGATACTCGCCGTCGACCGTTTCGTTGAAGACCTTCAGCAGATCGCCCGTGCGGTCCTGCGCGATCAGCGAATCCCACAGCGAACCCCAGATCAGCTTGAGGACGTTCCAGCCGGCGCCGCGGAAGGTACCCTCGAGCTCCTGGATGATCTTGCCGTTGCCGCGCACCGGGCCGTCGAGGCGCTGCAGGTTGCAGTTGACGACGAAGATCAGGTTGTCGAGCTTTTCGCGCGCGGCGATGTCGATCGCGCCGAGCGATTCCGGCTCGTCCATCTCGCCGTCGCCGCAGAAGCACCAGACCTTGCGGCCGGCGGTTTTGGCGAGGCCTCGGTTCTCCAGGTACTTCATCAGGCGCGCCTGGTAGATCGCGGTGATGGGCCCCAGGCCCATACTGACCGTCGGAAACTGCCAGAAGTCGGGCAACAGCCACGGATGCGGATAGCTCGGCAGACCCGGCGCCAGCGCTTCCATGCGGAAGCGGCGCAGCTGGTCCTCCGTGAGGCGGCCTTCGAGGAAAGCACGCGCGTAGATGCCCGGCGCGACGTGGCCCTGGATGTAGATCAGATCGGCGCCGTCCGGATGGTCCGCGCCTTTCCAGAAATGGTTGAAGCCGACGTCGTACAGCGTCGCGCTCGACGCGAAGCTGGCGATGTGGCCGCCGATGCCCGAGTGCTCGCGGTTGGCGTTGACGACCATCGCCATCGCGTTCCAGCGCACGATCGAGCGGATGCGCCATTCCATCTCCTGATCGCCGTCAGGGCGCTCCTCGAGATGCGGCGGAATGGTGTTGATGTACGCGGTGTTCGCCGAGAACGGCAGGAAGACGCCGTTGCGCCGCGCCTTCTCGACGAGACGCTCGAGCAGATAGTGCGCGCGCTCCGGGCCTTCGCGGTCGAGCACCGCGTCGAGCGCTTCGAGCCACTCGCGGCTCTCCTGCGGATCGACATCCGTTTGCCCCGCGCTATACCTGTCGTAGTTTTTGTCGTAGCCCATCACCGCTCTCCTCGCATGACTGTCGGCAAACCGGCACGACTGTAGACCCGGAGCCCTCGATACGTCCAATATATGAAAGCGTTATGCTTCATATCCACTAAATATCGATCATTCCGTCCATGGAGCTTCGCCACCTGCGCTATTTCGTTGCCATCGCCGACGCCGGACATTTCACGCGCGCCGCGAAAGCGCTCGGCATCGGCCAGCCGCCGCTGTCGCAGCAGATCCAGCAGCTCGAACGCGAACTCGGCACGCCGCTGTTCCATCGGCTGCCGCGCGGCGTGCGGCTGACCGAAGCGGGAGAGGCTTTCGCCGACGACGCGCGCCGCATCCTGCGCGACGTCGAGCACGCGACCGAACGCGTGCGCCGCGTCGCGCGCGGCGAACTCGGACGCATCCGCGTCGGCATGATCAATTCGGCGCCGTTCCATCCCTTGGTGCCCCAGGTGATCCGCGAGTTCCGCCGCCGCTACCCGAACGTCGCGTTCTCGCTGGAAGAGCGCACGACGCCCGGACTCGTCACGGCGGTCCGCAACGAGACCGTCGACATCGCATTCGTGCGGCCGATCCACGGCAGCCACGAAGGCCTCGGCATCGAGACGATGATCGACGAAGACCTGATGGTTGCGCTGCCGTCCGGCCATCCGCTGGCGACGCGCGCGCGCCTGCCGCTGATGGCGCTGTCGATCGAGCCCTTTGTGCTGTTCTCGCACGCCGTCGGCGCCGGCCTGCACGACGAGATCGTCGCCGCCTGCCGCGCCGCCGGCTTCTCGCCGCGCGTCGTGCAGGAGGCCTCGCAGGTCACGTCGATCGTCAATCTCGTCGCGTCCGGCCTCGGCGTGTCGATCCTGCCGGCATCGATGCAGCACATGCATACCGAGGGCGTCGTGTTCCGGCCGATCCGCCGGCCGGTGCCCAAAGCGCGCCTCAGCCTGATCTACCGGCTCGGCGACCGCGAGGCACCGCAGGTCGCACGCCTGCGCGAGCTGATCCGCGAGCTCGCGCGCCGGGCATAATCGCGCGCAGCACAGAACCCGGGGAAGCCGCGATGCGCCGAGCCGCCGCCGCGCTGGACGATGTCGAAGTCGCCGTCGAACGCATCATCGAGAAGATCGGCACGCGCATCGTGCTCGGCATCCCGCTCGGGCTCGGCAAGCCGGTCGAGCTGGTGAACGCGCTGTACCGGCGCGCCGTGCGCGATCCGCGGATCCGGCTGAAGATCTTCACCGCGTTGTCTCTGGCCAAACCGCACGCCGCGCCCGGTGTCGAGCGCGCGTTCATGCAGCCGTTCGTCGAGCGCGTGTTCGCCGACGTGCCGGAGCTCGATTACGTGCGCGCGCAGCGCAACGGCAGCCTGCCGCCGAACATCGAGATCTGCGAGTTCTTCTTCCTCACCGGCGCGCTGCTCGGCAACGCCGAGGCGCAGCGCGACTACATCAGCAGCAATTACACGCACGCGGCGCGCGACGTCGTCAATCACGGCTGCAACGTCGTCGCGCAGATGATCTGCCGGCGCGACACGCCGCACGGCCTGCGCTATTCGCTGTCCTGCAACCCGGACACCGGACCCGAGGTGCTGCGCCTGCTCGACAGGATCGGTCGGCCGCACATCGTCGTCGGCGTCGTCAACCAGGCGCTGCCGTACTTCGGCCAAGACGCCGAAGTGCCGGCCGAGACCTTCGATTACGTCGTCGACCACGCGCGCTATACCGTACCGCTGTTCTCGACGCCGAAAATGCCGGTGACGACGGCCGACTACGCGATCGGTCTGCAGGTCAGCGCGCTGGTGAAGGACGGCGGCACGCTGCAGCTCGGCATCGGCTCGCTCGGCGACGCCATTGTCCACGCGCTGCAGCTGCGGCACGGCGACAACACGCGCTACCGCAGCATCGTCGACGCGCTCGGCGCGTCCGCGCGATACGGGAAGCTGATCGACGAGACCGGCGGGCTGGCGCCGTTCCGCGACGGCGTCTACGGTGCGACGGAAATGTTCGTCGATGGCTTCTGGCACCTGCTTCGCGCCGGCATCCTCAAGCGCCGCGTCTACGATTTCTGGGCGCTGCAGCAGCTGATCGACGAAGGCCGCTGCGATCCGCTGCAGTTGAACGCCGAGCTCCTCGAGCACTTCGACGCGCTCGGCGTGCGCGTGATCCGCACGCAGGATTTCGAGATCCTGCAGCACCACGGCTTCTTCAACGACGCGACGCGCTACGATCGCGGCACCATCGTCGCGCCCGACGGCACGCGCATCAATGCCAACATCGCCGATCCGAAGTCGCGCGAGATCATCGGCGAACGCTGCCTAGGGACGCAGCTGCGCAACGGCATCATCCTGCACGGCGGTTTCTTTCTCGGTCCGCGCGACTTCTACCAGGGCCTGCGCGATCTGACCGACGAGCAGCGCGACGCGATCTGCATGACCGGCGTCGACAAGATCAACCAGCTCGATCGCAATCCGCGCCTCTACCAACTGCAGCGCGTGCACGCGCGCTTCATCAACACCGGCATGATGATCACGCTGAACGGCAACTTCGTGTCGGATGCGCTCGACGACGGCCGCGTGGTGTCCGGCGTCGGCGGCCAGTACAACTTCGTCGCGCAGGCGCACCAGCTCGAGACCGGCCGCTCGATCCTGATGCTGCGCGCGACCCGCGAGAGCGGCGGCCGGACGGCGAGCAACGTCCTGTTCAACTACGGCCACGCGACGATCCCGCGCCACCTGCGCGACATCGTCGTCACCGAGTACGGCATCGCCGACCTGCGCTCGAAGACCGACCGCGAGATCGCCCAGTTGTTGATCGGCATCGCCGACTCGCGCTTCCAACCCGGTCTGCTCGCGCAGGCGCGCAAGGCGGGGAAGATCGAGGCCGGCTGGCAGATTCCCGAGGCGCAGCGGAACAACCTGCCGCAGGCGCTCGAGGCAAAGCTCGCGCCGCAGCGCAGCGCGGCCGTGCTGCCGCTGTTTCCGCTCGGCTGCGACTTCGACGCCACCGAGCAGACGCTGCTGCCCGTCCTCGGGCGCGTCCGCACGCGCGCCGCCGCCACGCCGAAGTGGAAACTGCTCGCGCAATGTCTGCTCGACCGTCGCCGGCCCGGCGCCGCGCAACAGCCTTATCTGCGGCGGCTCGGGCTCGACGCGCCGCAGGGCCTCGGGAACCGCGTCGCACGCACGCTCGTGCTCGACGAGCTCGCGAAGGCCGGCATCGCCTGAGCGACGCGCGGATGCGCGCTGGCGCGCGCCTTGCTAGGGTCTGGACATGGAGTCCGATCTGTTCGAGGCGAACGCCCTGGGCTTCCGGCTGCGCAAGCCGGCCTCGTGGAGCTTTGTTCCCGGCGCCTGGTCGCCGCTCGCGCGCTGGAAAAACGCGGCCGGCGACGAACTCAAATGGCTGCAGCGCACGAATCTGCCGTTCTGTTGCGCGATGGGCAAGCAGGCCAACCGCCGCCACGTGCGTCCGACCCTGCAAGTCGTCGTCCGGCCGCTGATCCGGCCGAATTCCGCGCTCGCGCCGATGCTGCTCGAAGCGCAGCTCGAGCAGCTGTGCCGCACCTATCGCGATTTCGAGCTGCTCGACGCCTCGTCGCGGGCCTGCGTCGGCGGCTGCCGCGCGACGCTGATCCGCGGCCGCTTCACGCTGCGCACGGTGATCGACGGCGAGCCGGTCGAAATGCCGGTGCTGACGCGCGGCTACATCGTCTTCGCCGACTGCCGCGCATTCAGCATCGGCCTGTCGAGCAGCAACGATCCGCAGTACTACGTCGAGGACGAATTCCGCGAGATCGTCGCGTCGATCGAAATTGCCGACGGAATCGCCGGCCGGCGCTGATCCGTTTCATTTCGGCCGCGCGAACGGACGCTCGGCCGGCGCGTAGCCGCGGCCGCGCAGCCAGTCGCGCAGCGCGAGGCCGGTCGCCGCCGGCCAGTATTCGGCCTCGGCGAACGGCACATGCTTCCATTCGGCGAGCTCTTCGTTGAGCGTCACCGTGCCCTCAGCCGGCACGTGGAAGGCAATGATCAGCTGGTTCATCCGCTCGAAGCCGTAGTGGCCGATGAAACGGGCGCCCAGCGGCTTGAGCCCGACCTCTTCCTCGACTTCGCGCTGCACGGCGTCGGCCGGCAGTTCGTTCTTTTCGAGAAAGCCGGTGATCAGCGCGAACGAGCCCGCGGGCCAGGCGACATTGCGCGCGAGCAACAGCTGACCTTCGTGTTCGACGACGGCGGCGACGACCGGCGTCGGGTTGTCCCAGAAGACGAAGCCACAGCCGTCGTTGCCGCAGACGCGGCGGTCGAAGCCGCCGTGCGCCTGCGTCTGCAGCGGCGCCGCGCAGCGCGGGCAGAACTGGTAAAGCGTGCTCATGATCGGGCTGCGTAGCGGGCCGTGGCGGTGAGGACGACGCGATCATCGCACGACAGCTGCACCGCGACGTCGCAGCGCGCGCGCTGTTTCGTGCGCAGGGTCTGGATGAAACGCGGCCAGTCGTCGGGCAAGTGCGCGGCGGCGGTGAACTCGCGGTCGGCGGGCGCCAGGTAGTCGCAATCGTAGTGCTGGATGACCAGCGACGCCGGCAGTCGCGCCGCGCTCAGGGCGCGATACAACAGCGTCCAGCCGGCGACGATGCCGAGCGTGGCGAGGCTGCCGCCGAACACCGTGCCATGCGGATTGCGGTTCGGCGCCAGCGGCGCGACGATGCGCAGGTGCCGGGCCTCGGCCTGCGTCACGCGCAGCGCCATCGCCGCGGTCAGCGGAATCTGCTCGTGCAGGAAGGCGGTGAGGGCAGGCGGCGTCAGGACGGCATCGGACGGCGCGGCGTGATCGGACATGGCGGTCGCGTTTCGGAACGGCGCCCGAAGCTATACGGACCCGCCGCCCGCGACAAGCGAAACGCCGCGAGACACCGCCTCAGCGCGGGCAGGCCTGCAGTGGATAGGCGCGCCGCAGCAGATCGGTGATCAGCGCGCGCGCCTCGATCTGGCGCTGCGCCGCCGACACGCGCAGCAGCCCGGCGACGACGGTCGTGCGAATCTGCTGGATCGTCGCGCCGTCGGGCAGGCAGTACGGATCGGACGCGGGCATCGCCACCGGCACCAGCGAAGCGACTTCGGCGCCGCGCGTGCGGCCTTCGAGCAGCGCATCGAGATAGCCCAGGCAAAGCGCCTGGTCGTAGGTCGTGCGTTGCTGACAGTGTTGCAGGTATTCGGCGCCGCTCATGGCCGGCGCCGCGGCCGGCAGCCCCAGCGCCACGATTGCGAGCAGGATTTTCATGTAACCCCCCGAGACCATCGCCCCGGGAATCGTTATGCGCCGCCGGCGACACGGCGTCGAGTCGACTTCGCCGCGACGCGCGTCAGGCCGATCCCCACACGATGTCAGCCGGCGCGCCGCGCCAACGGCATCATTTGCCGATGCAGAAACTGGCGAAGATGCGGCCGAGCAGATCCTCGGTCGTGAAGCGGCCGGTGATTTCGCCGAGCGCTTCGTGCGCGAGCCGCAGCTCCTCCGCCGCGAGCTCGGGCATCGTGCGTTCACGCAGGCGTTCGGCGGCCTGTCGCAAATGGCCTTGCGCGCGGCGCATCGCATCGACGTGGCGGCCGCGCGCCGAGAACACGCCTTCGCTGCCGGCCTGCAGACCGGCACGCCGCTGCAGCTCGTCGATCAGCCGGTCGATGCCCTCGCCGGTCGCCGCCGACAGGTAGAGCCCGGCATCGCGCTCGCCGTGTTCGCGGCCGGCGTCGATGCCGGCGAGATCGCTCTTGTTGCGGACGACGAGCAGCGGCAAGCCGCGGGGCAGCGTCGCGATCAGTTCGCGGTCCTCGCCGGTGAGGCCGTGGCGCGCATCGACGACGAACAAGGCCAGTTCGGCCTGTTCGAGGGCGCGCCGCGCGCGGCGGATGCCTTCGCGCTCGACAAGATCGTCGGATTCGCGCAGACCGGCGGTATCGACCAGTGTCACCGGCAGGCCGCCGAGATCGATGTTTTCGCGCAGCACGTCACGCGTCGTGCCGGCGACGTCGGTGACGATCGCGACGTCGGCACCGGCGAGGCGATTGAGCAGGGTCGACTTACCGACGTTCGGCCGGCCGGTCAGCGCCACGGTATAGCCCTCACGCAGGCGCCGCCCCTGCGCGGCCTGGGCGAGCAGGGCAGCGAGCGCCGTCGCCGCGGCTTTCAGCTTCGTTGGCAGGCTGCAATCCGCGAGCCAATCAATGTCTTCGTCGGAGAAATCGAGCGCGCCTTCCACGAGCATGCGCAGTTCGACGAGTTGTGCGGCGATCGCCTGCACGCGCTGCGACAACTCGCCGTCAAGCGAGCGCTGTGCGGCGCGCGCCGCCTCGACGGTCGTCGCGTCGATCAGATCGGCGATCGCTTCCGCCTGTGCCAGATCGATGCGGTCGTTGAGAAACGCGCGCTCGGAGAATTCGCCGGGCCGCGCCGGCCGCGCGCCCGCCGCACAGGCGGCCGCGACGAGCGAATTCAGCGCCACCGGGCTGCCGTGCGTCTGCAGTTCGACGACGTCTTCGCCGGTGAACGAGTGCGGCGTCGGAAAGTGCAGCACGAGACCGCTGTCGATCGCTGTGCCGTCGGCGCCACGGAAGCGGCGCAGCGCGGCGGTCCGCGGCGCCGGCAGGGCCCGCCCGCTCAGGATCCGCGCGATCGCCTCCGCGTCTGGACCGGACAGCCGCACGATGCCGACGCCGCCACGTCCGGGAGCGGTGGCGATCGCAACGATCGTATCGGTGGCGGACGACGGCATGCCACGCAGTGTAGCGGGCGGGCGTAGCGGTGCCGGGAACGGTGGCGCCCGGTTGGCGCCACCGTCGGAAATAAAATGTCAGCGCTTCAAGCCTTCGGCCGTCAGGCGGCGCGTGATGATCCACTGCTGGGCGATGCTGATCAGGCCGTTGACCGCCCAGTACAGCACGAGGCCGGACTGAAAGAACGCGAAGAACGCCGTCATGCCGATCGGCATCACCTGCATGACCTTCTGCTGCGTCGGGTCCATCGTCGTGTTGCCGGACATGCGCTGCTGCAGGAACATGGTGATGCCGTAGATCACCGGCAGCACGTAGAACGGATCGGGCGCCGAAAGATCCTGCAGCCAGAGCATGAATGGCGCTTGGCGCAGTTCGACCGACTCGAGCAGCACCCAGTACAGCGAGATGAAGATCGGGAACTGCACGAGGATCGGCCAGCAGCCGGCGAGCGGGTTGAAGCCTTCCTTTTTGTACAGATCCATCATCGCTTTCTGCTGGCGCTCGCGGTCGTCGGCGTAGCGCTCGCGGATGTCCTGGATCTTCGGACCGAAGACTTTCATCTTCGCCATCGAGCGGTACTGCGCCTCGGAAAGCTTGAACAACGCGAGCTTGACGCTGATCGTCAGCAGGATGATCGCCACGCCCCAGTTGCCGGTCCAGGTGTGGAAGAACTTCAACACCGCGAACATCGGCCGCGCGATGATCTTGAGGATGCCGTAGTCGAGCGTCAGCTCGAAGCCCGGCGCGACGTCGTCGATGCGATCCTGCAGCTTCGGGCCGATGTAGAGCTGCGTGTCGAAACGGTGCTCGGCGCCCGCCGCGACGGCGACGCCGGCGCCGATCGCCTGCGCGCGATAGCCGCCTGCTTCCCGCGGCTTGGCGCTGTAGGTGACCTGCTCGTCGTGCGGCGGCACGATGGCCGCGGCGAAGTAGTGCTGCAGGATCGTGATCCAGCCGCCAGTCTGTTGCGTGTCGAAACCGTCCTTGGCGAGCTTGTCGAGCGTGGTCTTCTTGAACTTGTAGCTCGTGCCACCGGCGCCCTCCTGCTGATAGAAGCCGACACCGAGGAACGTGTGGGAAAAGCGCGGCTCCCCGTCCGGCTTGTAATCGGTGCGCACGAGACGCGTGTACGGACTGACGGTCAGTTCGGCCGCACCCGTGTTCTTCAGCGTCTGCGACAACTTGATCTGATAGCTGTCGCGGCGGAACTCGTAGGTCTTCTGCACTTCAATGCCATCGGCGCCGGTGTAGCTCAGCGTCACGTCGAGCGCGTCCCGGCCTTCGGCCAGTTTGTAATCGGTCTGCGCGGCCGTGTAAGGCGTCTTGTCGGTGGCGTAGGGCCGATCGGTGCCCGCCAGGCCGCTCTGCAGCACGAAAAGACGGTCGTTTCGATCGTCGAGCAGCGACATCGGTTCCGGCTTGTCCTTGGTCGCCGGATATTGCTTGAGCTCGAGACGCCGCAGCTCGCCGCCGAGCGTGACGATTTCGGCGATGTAAACGTCGGTCTCGACGCGGATGCGCTGCGCCGGGATCGCCGGCGCGGCTTCAGTCCCGCCCGTCGATGCCGCATCGGCCACCGCAGCCGTCTCGGCCGTCGCCGCAGTCTGTGCGTTCGGCGTCTGTGCGGTCTGCGCAACCGGCGCCGACGGCGGCTGGTTGCCGTAATCCTTCTGCCAGGACTGATAGAGGAAGAACAGGACGACGCCGAGCAGCGCAATCAGGATAAAGCGACGGTTTTCCATCGTTCAGGCTTGGTGGTGTTGAGGTCCGCAACCGCACTGGCGGTGCGGGCACGACGAAGACAAGGGGACCGGATCGTAACCGCCGGGGTTCAGTGGATGACAGCGGCCCAGCCGGCGCGCCGCGAGCCAGCCGCCGCGCAGCGGACCATGGCGCTCGATCGCCTCGAGCGCGTAATGCGAGCAACTGGGATGGAAACGGCAGCGCGGCCCCAGCAGAGGGCTGATCAACAGCTGATAGCCACGGATCAGGAAGACGGCGCAGCGCCCGAGGAAGCGGCCGAAGAAGCTGAAATGCGGTTCCACAATCGCTCCAGGTTCTGGCGCAGCTGCGGCGATTGCAGCATCCGGCTGCCGGGTTTGACGAGGACGACAAGATCGCTTGCCGGCAGACGTTGCTGATTCAGGCGAAAGCTTTCGCGAATCTGGCGCTTGATGCGGTTCCGTTCGACCGACAGCGCCACGGCCTTCTTGGATACCGCCAGACCGAGCCGGGCGTGGCCGACGGTATTGGGCGCCGCGACCGCTGTCAAACCCTTTTCGTGGATCCGAAACCCGCGTTCGAAAACCGACTTGAACTCAGCGGGCTTGAGCAGGCGGGCGCGCCGCGGAAAGCGCGCCGTCATCGCGGCATTGCCAGCCTTACGGGACGAGCCGCTTGCGGCCCTTGGCGCGGCGACGCGACAGCACGAGACGGCCGCCCTTGGTCGCCATGCGGGCACGGAAGCCATGGGTGCGCTTGCGGCGCAGCTTCTTCGGCTGATAAGTGCGCTTGGACATGAATCACCTGAACGTTTGAGAACACAAAAGGGCGCGGAGTGTATCGGCTGGCGGAAATGTGTTCAAGCGCGCCGCGGCTCCGATCTCTCCACAGGCTGTGGATAAGCTGTTATCGACGCTATAAACTTCCTGCCCGGCGCAAGGCGCTCCCACTGCTGTCGGCCGTCGTCGCGGCCGGCACGACATCGCAAAGAAGCAATGCAAGAAGAGGATCTCTGGGCCCAGTGCGTGCGCTGGCTTGAAGGGGAATTGCCGGATCGCGACATCCATACCTGGATCCGCCCGCTGCAGCCCGTATTCGTCCGCGACCGCCTGACTCTGCTGGCGCCCAACCGCATGGTCGTTGAGCGCGTCCGCCAGGATTTCCTCGAGCTAATCCGTCGCGGCGTTCGCATCAACGGCGGCAGGAACATCGCCGACGTCGATCTGGCCGTTGGCGCGGCCGATCCGCGCAGCACGCCGCCCGCCTCGAGCATCGAATCGGCGCCAATTCCGGCGATCGAAGAGCCGGCGCCGCTGCCTTCGGGCCGCCTGAATCCCGATTACACCTTTGAAAATTTCATCGAGGGCAAATCGAACTCGCACGCGCGTGCCGCAGCGCAGCACGTCGTCGAGACACCCGGCGGGACCTACAACCCGCTGCTGGTCTACGGCAGCTCTGGCCTCGGCAAAACGCATTTGATGCACGCCGTCGGTAATGCGATCCAGGGATCGAGCCAGCGCGCCCGCGTCGTCTACGTGGGCGCCGAGCAGTGGATGAACCAGTTCACCGCGGCGATCCGCCATGGTCGCATGGACGAGTTCAAGAACCTTTATCGCTCGATCGATGCCCTACTGATCGACGACATTCATTTCTTCGCGCACAAGGAGCGTACGCAGGAAGAGTTCTTCCATACGTTCAACGCGCTGATCGACGGCCGTAAACAGATCGTATTGACCTCGGACCGCTATCCGAAAGATGTCGACGGCATCGACGACCGCCTCAAATCACGCTTCACCTGGGGCCTCGCCGTCGCCGTCGAACCGCCGGATCTGGAAACGCGCGTCGCGATCCTGCTCGCCAAGGCCGATCAGAACAAGGTTGATCTGCCGAAGGAAGTGGCGCTGTTCGTCGCCCAGCGCGTGCGCTCCAACGTACGCGAACTCGAAGGCGCATTGTTGCGCCTGTCCGCCAGCTCGCGGCTGCGCGGCGAACCCCTGACCGTCGAATTCGCGAGAGCCACGCTAAAGGACATGCTCGCCGCTTACGAGCGCATGGTGACGATCGACAACATCAAGCGCACCGTTGCCGCGTACTACAACATCCGCGTCACTGACCTGAACTCGCCGCGCCGCACGCGCTCACTGGCGCGTCCACGTCAGGTCGCGATGGCGCTGGCCAAGGAGTTGACGCAGCACTCCTTGCCGGAAATCGGCGAATCGTTCGGAAAGGATCACACGACGGTGCTACATGCCTGCCGCAAGATCGCTGAACTGCGGGAGGAGGATGTGAAATACCGCGAGGACTACGAAAATCTGCAGCGCCAGCTCGGTTTTTGACAAGCTGTGCGCAGCGTAGGGCATGGAAGCAGGGACTGTGCGACGAGCAAGCTGTGGATAGAATTGATCCAGATTCTATCCACAGGAAACAAGGTCTACTGCTCGGCTTTGACTGCAGTCGTTTTTTCACATTAAGTATTTGAATTTAAATTAAAATATAAATTTATTAACAAGGTGCATAGCACGTTATTGTTGTTGGATTCTGAATTTATTTGAAGACAAAAGTGATTGGATAAGGCTATGAAACTGCAAGTCGGTCGAAACGAGTTGTTGTCCGCGCTATCCGCCGTAATTGGCGTCGTCGAACGACGTCAGACCTTGCCCGTCCTGTCCAACTTTTTGCTCGAGCTCAAGGATGACGAGCTGGTCGTAACCGGAACTGACTTGGAGATCGAGTTGGAAGCGCGCGCACGCGTGCAGAATCTTTCGCCAGGCCGCGCAACGGTACCGGCCCGCAAGCTTTTCGATATCTGTCGAGGTCTGCCGGAAGGGGCCGAGATCAATCTCGATATCGGCGGCGATAAGGCATTGCTGCAGTCGGGACGCAGCCGTTACTCGCTGTCATGCCTGAAGGCTGACGAATTTCCAGCTTTGGGCCGGGTTGCCGAAGGCAGGACTTTGTCAGTGCCGCGCCAGCAACTGAAGGGCATCATCGAACGAACGCAGTTTGCGATGGCTCAACAGGACGTCCGCTATTACTTGAATGGCACGCTGCTCGAAGTTGACGCCAAGCGCGTTCGTGCGGTAGCAACGGATGGCCATCGGTTGGCCTTGAGCGAAATCGAACTGGCGACCGGAATCAGTGATCGAATTCAGGTGATCGTGCCTCGCAAGGCGGTTCTCGAATTGCAGCGCCTGCTCGATGCGACGGAGGAGCCGGCAATGGTCAAAATCGGTGCAACGCAGATCGAAGTCGATCTGGATGTCGTGCGCCTGACGACCAAGTTGATCGATGGCCGTTTCCCGGATTATGAGCGCGTCGTTCCGGAATCGGGAGACAAGCGTCTGCAGGCCGACCGGGAGATCGTCAAGCGTGCGCTGGCGCGTACAGCGATTCTGTCGAATGAGAAGTTTCGCGGCGTGCGCCTGACGATCGAAGGCAGCAAGCTCAGCCTGCAGACGCACAACCCGGAACACGAAGAAGCGGAAGAGGACCTCGAGGTCAGTTATGAGGGAGGAGCGATCGAGATCGGTTTCAACGTGAACTATCTTCTCGACGCACTGGGCGCTTTGAATAGCGAACAATTCGTGATGGAACTGAAGAACGCCGACTCGAGCGGTCTCATTCATGCGGCCGACAATCTGGCGAGCAAATACGTCGTCATGCCGATGCGGCTCTGATCTTTGATCTGGCACGAGAAGGAGCGCTGAGGGATTCGATGCGGATCGCCCAGCTCAGAGCCGATAATTTTCGTCTGTTTGATCAATTGAGCCTGCCGATCGACGGTAGGCTCAATTTGTTTGTGGGCGAAAACGCCGCTGGCAAAACGACTTTGCTGGAAATGTTGTATTGCCTGAATCGCGGACGATCGTTCCGTGGCAATTCGCCACAGGAATTGCTGGGGAACAAAAGAAGGCAGTGGACGCTGTTTGCTCGTCTTCACTCGGATTCCGGATTTGATCATACCGCTGGTTTGCGCTGGGATGGAAAAGGTCAGGAGGCTCGTATCGACGGGCGAACGAGTGGTGCTTCCGAATTGCTGCGACTATGTCCGACACAGATCTTCGAGCCCGGCATGCATCGGGTATTGCAGGAAGGTCCGACATACCGGCGAAGCTTCATCGATTGGGGGGTGTTCCACGTGGAACATTCCTTTCTTGATATCTGGCGACGCTACCGGCGCGCGCTGAGACAAAGAAATCAACTTTTACGCTTGGGCCGTGGCGAGCGTGAGGTCGCTGCCTGGGAGCCAGAACTGGCGGACAGTGGTGAATTGTTGCATCGTCTGCGACGTCGACATCTTGAGGCGATCACGGAAAGAGCGAAGGAAAAAGTTCAGTCGCTGCTGGCTGAAGGAGAGTGGACCTTCGAGCTGCAGCCTGGCTGGAATCCTGTGCTTTCGCTCCGCGAAGCCTTGGCGCAGGACCGACGGCGGGATTTTCAGTTGACGACTACTGCCAACGGACCTCATCGGGCCGAATTGAAGATTCGGGCAAACGATCGCAGTGTGAGACATCGCATCAGCCGCGGACAACAGAAACTGCTGCTGGCGGGATTGCTGCTTTCGCAGTGCGAGCATATTCATGCACAGATCGGTATGGCGCCCGTCCTCTTGGTTGATGACTTCAGCGCGGAGCTGGCGCCCCATTATCAGAAGGCTTTGCTGAAAGAATTGCAAAGCTATGCAGGTCAAGTCTTTATGACGTCATTCGATCTGAGCAGCGTGCTAAAGCAGGTCGATCCGGCGGTGTTCCACGTGGAACATGGCGTCGTGCGTCATTGACCTCATATGAGCCCTATATCCCCAAGTTTATGCACAACGGGCAGAGCCTCTGCCAGTGCTAAAATTATCCCTTCATGTCTGAGTTGAACCCGATGACCGCGCAGCCGACTTCCGCTTACGACGAATCCAGTATCCAGCAGCTCGAAGGCCTCGAAGCGGTCCGCAAGCGTCCTGGCATGTACATCGGTGATACGTCCGACGGCACCGGTCTGCACCACATGGTGTTCGAGGTTGTCGACAATGCAATCGATGAAGCGCTGGCGGGTCACTGCGACGACATCGTGGTGACGATTCACGCAGACAATTCGATTTCGGTGACCGACAACGGTCGCGGCATCCCGGTCGGGGTGAAGTTCGACGACAAGCACGAACCCAAGCGCACAGCTGCCGAAATTGTCATGTGCGTGCTGCATGCAGGAGGCAAGTTCAACCAGAACAGCTACAAGGTCTCGGGCGGTTTGCATGGCGTTGGTGTCTCGTGCGTCAACGCGCTCAGCAAATGGCTGAAGCTGACGATCCGTCGTGACGGAAAAAAGCATTTCATTGAATTTAATCGCGGTGCCGCGGTGGACCGGGTTATCGAGATCCACAAGGGTGTCGAGGTCTCGCCTCTGAAGGTGCTCGGCGAAACCGACAAGCGCGGCACCGAGGTGCATTTCTTCGCCGACGAGGAGATCTTCGGCAAGGTCGAATACCACTACGAGGTGCTGGCGAAGCGCTTGCGCGAGCTGTCGTTTCTCAATAACGGCGTGCGAATTCGCCTGATCGACGAACGCAGCGGCAAGGAAGAGGACTTTGCTTTCTCCGGTGGCGTGAAAGGCTTCGTCGATTACATCAACAAGGCCAAAACGACGTTGCACCCGACGGTTTTCTATTCGAGCGGCCTCGCCGAGGTGCAGGTGGGCAGCGGTTCCACGGTGCAGGTGACGGTCGAAGTCGCCATGCAATGGAACGACAGCTATCAGGAACAGGTGCTGTGTTTCACGAACAATATTCCGCAGTCGGACGGCGGCACGCATCTGACCGGGTTGCGCGCGGCGATGACGCGCGTCATCAACAAATTCATCGAAGAAAACGAGTACGCCAGGAAAGCCAAGGTTGACGTCACCGGCGACGATATGCGTGAAGGCTTGGCTTGCGTGCTGTCGGTCAAGATGCCGGATCCGAAATTCGCGTCGCAGACCAAGATGAAATTGGTGTCGAGCGAGGCGCGTCCGGCGGTCGAGGAAGTCGTCGCCGAGAAACTCGCCGAGTTCCTTCTCGAACGTCCGGCGGAGGCCAAGGTGATCTGCGGCAAGATCGTCGAAGCCGCCACCGCTCGTGAAGCGGCGCGCAAGGCGCGCGAAATGACGCGCCGCAAGGGGGTTCTCGACGGCATCGGTCTGCCGGGCAAGCTGGCCGACTGTCAGGAAAAGGATCCGGCGAAGTCCGAGCTGTTTCTGGTCGAGGGTGATTCGGCCGGCGGCTCGGCGAAGCAGGGACGCGACCGTCAATTCCAGGCCATCCTGCCCCTGAAGGGCAAGATTCTCAACGTCGAGCGCGCACGTCTCGAGAAGATGCTCTCATCGCAGGAAGTGGCGACGCTGATCACGGCGCTCGGCTGCGGCATCGGCAAGGACGAGTTTAAGCCGGAAAAGCTGCGCTATCACCGCATCATCATCATGACCGACGCCGACGTCGACGGCGCGCACATTCGCACGCTGCTGCTGACGTTCTTCTACCGCCACATGTATACGCTGGTCGAGCGGGGCCACGTTTATATCGCCCAGCCGCCGCTGTACAAGCTCAAGAGCGGCAAGAGCGAGACTTACGTTAAAGACGAGCATGAGCTCAACGAGTGGCTGATCGACACGGCATTGGACGGCGCCAGCGTGCTCACGGAAAACGGTCCGCTGACAGAGGAAGCGCTCGTCGAATTGACCCGCGAGTATGCCGCCGTCAATGAACTGATCGAGCGTCTCGGCCGTCGCTACGATCATCACGTGCTGACCGAGCTGGCGCGCCTTGCACCAGTGCCCGAGCACAGCGCTGATGCGCTGACGGCCTGGGAAGTTCGCTATGCTGCCGCGCTCAACGGTGAGGGCTTGCGCGGGCAATTTCATGTGAGCGCGCGCATGAGCGCCGAGGGTCCCTTGGTCGAAGTCCGCCGCAGCATTCATGGAAACGAGCAAGTCACTGCTTTTAATAGCGATTTCTTCTCCGGACTGGATTACCAGCGAATTGCTGCGCTGCGCGGCCGGCTCCTTGCTCTCGGCGAGGCAGGTCTGCAAGTGAAGCGCGGCGAGCGCAGCGCCGTCGTGGCCGGCCGTTTCGACGAGGCTTACGATTGGCTGCTCGGCGAAGCCCGCCGCGGCCTGCACGTCCAGCGCTACAAGGGACTCGGCGAGATGAATCCCGAGCAGCTCAGCGAAACGACCCTGGAACCGAAGAATCGCCGTCTGGTGAAAGTGGACGTCGAAGACGTTGTCGCGGCCGATCAGATCTTCACGACGCTGATGGGCGAACAGGTCGAACCGCGGCGCGAATTCATCGAGAAGAACGCGCTGCTGGTCGGTAACCTCGACTTGTAAGCGCGTAGCCCGCAACGACTTCAACCCGAGATCGACGCAAGACGTTCCGCTTCGGTCAGATCCAGTCGCTTGTACGGGAGACCGTCGTTCGGGCTGAGCGGCGGTCGCTTCAACTCGCCGTGCGGGAACACGGCGATGTCGATGCCGACGCCGTCGAATTCGAAACGTGCCAGTGGAATCGCTACGTCGCGGCCATCAGGATAACGATAACGCCGTTCACCTTCGTCGTAGTCGATGCCGAGTTCCATCAGGAACACATCGAGCGATTCCGCTTGATCAGCGAAGACGTGCAGTTGCAGACGATGTGCGGCGGTGACGGCGCCGCTGACAGCGCTGCCGGTCAGTCGCGGCTCGAATGTCTTGAGCCGCCGCATCAGGCGCGGCGCCAGCTTGCGCATGCGGCGCAAGCGGGCTTCGTAAGACTTGCCGCCAAACAGGCGCAGATAATCGATCACAGCGGCTTCGATGCGTGCATTGTCCGGCAACGGCGTCCGCGGTGGCAGTCCCAGGCGTTCGAGTGCTTTTTGCTTGGCGCCGCGATAGTCGGTCAACGCTTCCTCGCAGATGATGCGAGCCGCCTCCTCTGCGATGCCGCTGCGATCGGGGCCGTTCATCGCCACGCCTCAGTACAAGTCTTCAAGACCAGCCTTGTTCGGATCGTGTTCGTCGTTGCTGTCGGCTTCCGGCACATGATCCTGCTGCACGGTTTCGAAGATCGCGCTGCCGGCGCCGGCACGCGCCAGCTTGCCGGTTTGCGGATCGATGCGCACTTCGACGAGCCCCGCCGGACGCGGCAGACGTTCCTGGGGGACGCCCTTGAGCGCGCTGCGCATGTAGTCGATCCAAATCGGCAGCGCGGCGCGAGCGCCGACTTCGCCGCGGCCGAGCGGTGTCGGCTGGTCGTAGCCGACCCAGGCCACGCCGACCTGCGTCTTCTGGAAGCCGTTGAACCAGGCGTCGGTCTCATCGTTCGTCGTGCCGGTCTTGCCGGCAAGATCATCGCGGCCGAGTTCGCGCACCTTGGCTGCGGTGCCCCTGACGGTGACGTCGTGCATCATGTCGGTAATCAGCCAGATGATCTGCGGTTCGATCGCGCGCGGCGCGAGATCGTCGGCTGATGTCGTGCCGCTGCTCGCGACCTGTGCCGCGGAATCCGCACTGGCTGCCTGGGCCAGACGCTGGTTGACGCACTCACTGCAGGCACGCTTCGGCTTGGCGCTGAACAGCACCGTACCGCTGGCGTCCCGCACCTCGGCGAGAAAATATGGATCGACGACAAAGCCGCCGTTGGCGATCGTCGCGTAACCGCGCGCCATTTCCAGCGGCGTGAACACGGCGCTGCCGAGCGCCATCGTCAGATCGTTCGGCAGGCGGTCGGCCGGAATGCCGAAGCGCGGAACGTACTGCCGCGCGTAATCGATGCCGATGGCCTGCAGCAGGCGGATCGACACCAGATTGCGCGACTGCACCAGCGCTTCGCGCAGGCGCATCGGTCCCTGCAGATCGTCTTCGTAGTTTTCCGGACGCCAGCTCGAATCGACCGACGGGTCGTCGAATACGACCGGCGCGTCGAGGAAGACCGACGCTGGCGTAAAGCCGTAGGCTAGTCCGGCCGAATACAGGAACGGCTTGAAGCCGGAACCGGCCTGACGGCGGGCCTGAGTCACGCGATTGAACTTGTTCGCGTAGAAATCGAAACCGCCGATCAGGGCCTCGATCGCCCCGTCGACGGGATTCAGTGCGACGAACGCCGCTTGCGCGGCGGGCACCTCGGCCAGACGCCAGCGATCGCCGACACGGCGCACGCGCACGACATCTCCGGCGGACAGCGGCTTCTTGGCCAGATTGGCCCAGGCGAAATCTTCCTTGCCGAGGGTGATCAGACCCTCGCGCGAAATCAGCTTCAGCTGCTCCGGTTCGAACGACACCACGGCGGCGGCGATTAATCCCACGACCGGCGGCCGGGCATCGAGCGCGGCGGCGAGCTGGCCGTGCCCGGTTTCGCTCAACACATCGGCCGGCAGGCGAGCCTCGGCGCCGCGCCAGCCGTGGCGCTCGTCGTAGTCGAGCAGCGCTTTGCGCAGGGCCGCGTTGGCCGCGAGCTGCCTGGTCGAATCGATCGTCGCGATCGCGGTGAGCCCGCGCGTGTAGGCCGCCTCGCCGTATTGCGCGACCAGTTCCGCGCGCACCATCTCGGCGACGTAGGCGGCGTCCAAGTCGACCTTGGCCTGGTAAGGATGAACCGCGACCGCTTCCGCGCGCGCAGCCTGGTAATCGAGATCCGAGATGTAGCCCAGGCTGCGCATGCGCGTCAGCACATAGTCGCGCCGCTCGCGGGCGCGTTGCGGATTGGCGACCGGATTGTCGCGCGACGGCGCTTTCGGCAGGCCGGCGATCACGGCGATCTCCGACAGCGACAATTGATGGATGTCCTTGCCGAAATAGACCATCGCCGCCGCGCCGACGCCGTAGGCGCGTTCACCGAGGAAGATCTTGTTCAGATACAGCTCGAGGATTTCCCGCTTCGTCAATTGCCGCTCGATGCGCGTCGCAAGCACGATTTCCTTGATCTTGCGGGTGAACGTACGCTCGTTGCTGAGGAAGACGTTGCGCGCGAGCTGCATCGTGATGGTGCTGCCGCCCTGCGATTTCTCGCCGGAGCTGGCCAGCTTGAAGGCCGCGCGCGTCAGGCCCTGCCAGTCAAAACCCGGATGTTCGAAGAAGCGATCGTCCTCGGCGGCGAGGAAAGCATGGATCACGTTCTGCGGAATGTCGTCGTAATGCAGCACCGCGCGTCGTTCGGCGCCGAATTCGCCGATCAGCTTGCCGTCGCGGCTGTAGACGCGCAGCGGCACCGATAGCTGCAGCTGCTTGAGGCTGTCGACCGATGGCAGATCGCGGCCGAGGTAACCGACCGCGGCCCACAGGCCGAGCCCGGCGAGCAGCACGAGCGTCAGCAGGCCGAGCGTCGTAGCGAGTATCCAGCGTTTCATGATCCGTCCAGAGTCGCCGCTGAGATGGCCGGAAGGCCAGGCGAGTACAGAAATGTTTACTTCAGCTTCAGATAGTTGCCGCCCGAACCTAGCGTTGCGCAACAAGAGCTTTCCGCTATAGTACGGCTCCGGGCCGGAAAAGTGTTTCGAGCCCGCGGGGGAAAGTCAACGCATGCTGTACGGGGCTATATGGCGATCAGACAATCGCTGTTTGGCGGGGGGGAACAGCACCTCATCGGCCTGGATATCAGTTCCAGTTCGGTGAAGTTGCTGGAACTGGCGCGCAAGGGAGAAGGTTTTCACGTCGAGACGTACGCCGTGGAGCCGCTGCCGCCGAACGCGGTGTCCGACAAGCAGATCACGGAACCCAAGCTCGTAGCCGAAGCCATCGGTCGTGCCGTCAATCGGGCCGGCACGCGCACGCGCCAGGCCGCCGTGGCGGTTTCCGGCGCTGCCGTGATCTCGAAAATCATCGAAATGCCTGCGGCGCTGTCCGACGACGAGATGGAAGAACAGATTCGCGCCGAGGCGGATCAGTACATTCCGTATTCGATCGACGAGGTCAACATTGACTTCGAAATCATCGGCAGGAACGCCAAGAACGGCGAGGTGGTCGACGTGCTGCTCGCCGCCTGCCGCAAGGAACAGGTCGATCAGCGTGGCGCGGCGCTCGAACTGGCCGGCCTCAGGCCGAAAGTCATCGATATCGAAACCTACGCGCTCGAGAACGCCAGCCGGTTTCTCGAGCATCAGATGCCGGATGGCGGCCGCGGGCGAACGATCGCGATCGTCGACATCGGCGCGACTACGATGTCGGTGCTGATCCTCCATGACCGGCACACCATCTACACGCGCGATCAAGCTTTCGGCGGCCGCCAGCTGACCGAAGAAATCATGCGTCAATACGGCGTGTCGTTCTACGAGGCGACGCGCGCCAAGCGCGACGGCAAGCTGCCCGAGGATTACGCCAGCGACGTATTGCCGAGCTTCGTCGCCGACATGGCGATCCAGATCGACCGTTCGCTGCAATTCTTCTTTTCGGCGGCGACGCAGTACACGCATATCGACCAGATCATCCTCGCCGGCGGTTGCGCGCATATCGAGCGGATCGACGCGAAGATCCAGGAGCGCCTGCAGATTCCGACGGTCGTCGCCAGGCCGTTCGCGCAGATGAGCGTCGGCGGCCGTGCCAAGCCTGCGAGCCTGGCCCGGGATGAAGCCTCGCTGCTGATCGCTTGTGGCCTGGCCTTCCGCGCTTTCGACGAGCCGAAAAAATGACGACGCGCATCAATCTGCTCGACTGGCGCAAGGAACGCCGTGAGCGCCGCAAGAAGGAATTCGCGGCGCTGCTCGGTCTCGGCGTGCTGGCGGCCGTCGTCGTCGTCGCGGCCGCTTATGCGGCGATGACGGCCGAATTCGACAATCAGCGGGCCCACAACGAACGGCTGAAATCCGAGATCAAGGAGATGGATAAGAAGATCACGGAAATCGCCGAGCTCGAGAAGGTCAAGAACAATCTGCTCGCACGCATGCGCGTTATCGAGGAATTGCAGGCGAATCGCGCGGCGACGGTGCATTTCTTCGATGAAATCGTCGGCACGCTGCCCGAAGGCGTCAGCCTGACGGGGCTCAAGCAGGATGGCGACCGCGTGACGATCGACGGCCTCGCCGACTCGAACGGCCGTATCTCGACCTACATGAAGAATCTCGATGCATCGCCTTGGTTCAGCGACCCGCGCTTGGTCGTCATCAAGAGCAGCGACAAGGATCGCCAGCGCAAGTCGGAGTTCACGCTCAGCGTCAAAACGCTCAACCGTCCTGGCGACAAGAACGCCGGCAGAGAGGGCGAGGTGACGGAATGAAGGCGCAGGACATCATCCGTCAGCTGCAGACGCTCGACGTCAACAATCCCGGCGCCTGGCCGGCCTGGACGCGCCATGCGACGGCCGTGCTGCTCGGCGTCGTTCTCGCCGCCGCCGGCTTGTGGTTCTTCGTCGTGCCGGTCGAGGAAGATCTCGACACCGCGCGCGCGCAGGAACAGAGTCTGCGCAGCGATTTCGAGGCCAAGCAGAAGAAAGTCGCCGGCCTCGACGCCTATCGCGATCAGCTCGCCGAAATGGAAACCTCGTTCGGCGCGATGCTCAAGCAGCTGCCGAGCAAGGCCGAGGTCGCGAACCTGCTCAACGATGTCTCGCAGGCGCGCATCGCCAACAGCCTCGAGGAAGAACTGTTCCAGCCGCAGGGCGAGATCTCGAAAGATTTCTACGCGGAGATTCCGAACAAGATCGTCGTCGTCGGCGATTATCACCAGATGGGCGGTTTCGTCAGCGCGGTCGCCGCCCTGCCGCGCATCGTCACGATCGAAGACGTCGAGATCCGGCCGACCAACAGCAAGGGCAAGTCGGCGACGCAGCTGCGCATGACGGCGCTGGCCAAGACCTATCGCTATCTCGACGACGACGAACTCGCCGTCAGGCAGAAACCGGCGAACGGCAAAGGGAAGAAGAAATGATGCGCAAGACTTCCCTGGCTCTGATCGCCGCCGCTGTATCGACAGGCGTACTGGCGGGCTGCGGCAGCGGCGAGGCCGATCTCGATCGCTACATCGCCGAGGTCAAAGCGCGCAGATCGAAAGACATCGAACCGATTCCGCAGGTCAAGCCCTACCAGCCGTTCGAATATGTAGCGGGTGGCCGGCGGGATCCCTTCGTGTTCGTCGAGCACGATCAGGTATCGAACCCGAATGCGCCGCATCCGGACCTGCATCGCAACAAAGAACCCCTCGAAGAGTTCCCGCTCGATGCGCTGCGCATGGTCGGCACGATTTCGACGCCGAAGGGAAGCTATGCGCTGATCAAGGCACCGGACGCGGTCGTCCACCGGGTATCGATCCGCAATCATCTCGGCCAGAACTATGGCGAGATCGTCGCGATCACGGAATCGGAAATCAGCCTGCGCGAACTGGTGCCGGATGGTTTCGGCGGCTGGGCTCAGCGCACGGCCAGCCTTGCGCTGAGCCAGTAAAGAAATACAGGGAGTCATCATGTTGAAGCTTGCCGCTCGCTGGTCGAAACCCGTCGCGGGCCTGTTGCTGGCGTCCGCGGCCGGCATGGCTCAGGCCCAGGGACCCGCGCACTTGCTGCAAGGTCTCGACTTCGTCGCGCAACAGGGCGATCGCGTGCTGCTGACGTTGACCCTGAGCGATGCGGTTCCGCAGCCCGCGGTCTTCACGACGGACAAGCCGGCCCGCATTTCGATCGACCTGCCCGATACCGGCGTGGCCCTCGCCGACCGCTATCGCAAGATCGGCGTCGGCAACGTCGCCGGCATCGCTGCGGTCGAAGCCGGCGGCCGCACGCGCGTCGTCATCGAGCTGACGCAGACTGTTCCTTATCAGCTGCGCACCGAGGACAACAAGCTGCTGGTGCAGGTCGAAGGCGTCGCGCCTTCGTCGCCCGCCCGCGCCCAGGTCGCTGCCGCCGACGAAGCGGTCGCTGGCGCGAGCACGATCAGCAACGTCGACTTCCGTCGCGGCGAACAGGGCGCTGGCCGCGTCGTCGTCAATCTCAGCAACCCGCGCACGGTCGTCGACGTGCACGACGACGGCGGCAAGATCGTCGCCGTGTTCAAGAACACCGGCCTGCCCGGGAAGCTGGCCAGGCGGCTCGACGTGCTCGATTTCGCAACGCCGGTCAAATACGTGGACATCAAGCGCGACGGTCTCAACACGCAAGTCGTCGTCACGCCGACCGCGGGGGTCGAGTTCGACCAGTCGGCCTATCAAGCGGCGGGACAGTTCACGATCGAACTGCAGCCGCTGACGGAGGAGAAGGTCGAGGAGCGCAAGCGCAACGAGCCTCAGTACAAGGGCGAGCGCATCTCGCTGTCGTTCCAGAGCATCGATGTCCGCACGCTGCTGCAGATCATCGCCGACGTGGCCGGCACCAACATGGTCGTCAGCGACTCGGTGAAGGGCGACATCGCGATGCGCCTACAGAACGTGCCCTGGGACCAGGCGCTCGACATCGTGCTGCGCAGCAAGGGCCTGGGCATGCGCCAGCAGGGCAATGTGGTGATGGTCGCGCCGGTGGAGGAAATCGCGCAGCGCGAGAAGGCCGAGCTCGAAGCGCAGAAGCAGAAGACCGAGCTGACGCCGCTGCGTTCGGAAATCATCCAGGTCAACTATGCGAAAGCGTCGGACATGAAGGCCCTGCTCGGCAACGACAAGACGTCGCTGCTCAGCGACCGCGGCCGCGTGAGCGTCGACGAGCGCACGAACACGCTGCTGGTGCTGGAAACGCGCGACAAGATCGAAGAGATCCGCCAGCTCGTCGCCCGGCTCGACATTCCGGTCCGCCAGGTGTTGATCGAGTCGCGCATCGTCATCGCCAACGAAGACTTTGCACGCGAGATGGGCACCAAGTTCGGCGTCAGTACCACAGGATCGATCGGCAGCTCGTCGATCGGCCAGTCCGGCAACAACACGGGTTCCGATTCGGCGGTCAGCGGCACCACGCCCTCGCTCGACGATTCGTACATCGTCAATCTGCCGACGGCCGATTCCGCGCCATCGATCGGCTGGACGATCCTCGGCTTGAACTTCCAGATCGATCTGGAATTGCAGGCCTTGCAGACCGAAGATCGCGGCGAAGTGATTTCATCGCCGCGCGTGGTCACCGCGAACGGCAAGCAGGCCGTCATCGAGCAGGGCCAAGAAATTCCCTACCAGACCACGAGCAGCAGCAGCAGCAGCAGCACGACCTCGTTCAAGAAGGCCGTGCTGTCGCTGACGGTGACGCCGCAGATCACGCCGGACAATCGCGTGATCATGGATCTCAACGTCACCAACGACAGCGTCGGCAGCAACGTCAGCACCGCCGGCGGCACCGCCCCCGCCATCGATACGCGCAAGCTCGATACTCAGGTCCTGATCCGCAGCGGCGAGACGGTCGTGCTCGGCGGCATTTTCCAGCGCACCCAGTCCAAGTCTTCATCCAAGGTTCCCCTGCTCGGCGACATTCCCTTGCTCGGCTTCCTGTTCCGCAACAGCGACGACGAGGACAGCAAGCGCGAGCTGCTGGTCTTCGTGACGCCGAAAGTGCTGCAGGAAGGCCTGAAGGTCAATTGATGCCCGACGTGGCCACGGGTTTGGCGATAATGGCGATTCCGTCGCCGGCCGGCGCGCGGAAATACGGACACTCGCGCGAGGCATGCACGGCACACGGAACATCTTTCTGATCGGCCCCATGGGGGCCGGCAAGACCACGGTCGGCCGACGGCTGGCCGAGTTGCGCGGCCTGCCGTTCATCGACAGCGACCACGAAATCGAAGCGCGGACCGGCGTCGATATTCCGTACATCTTCGAAAAAGAGGGCGAAACCGGGTTTCGCCGGCGCGAGAGCCAGACGATCGCCGAACTGACGCAGCGCAGCGGCATCGTGCTGTCGACCGGCGGCGGCGCCGTGCTCGATGCCGGCAATCGCCAGGTGCTTGCGGCGCGCGGCTTCGTCGTCTATCTGCACGCCAACGTCGAGCAGCAGCTGCAGCGCACGGCGCGCGCCGACAACCGGCCCTTGCTCAAGGCGGCCGCCGACCGTCGCGCTGTGCTGACGGCGCTTTTCGCGATCCGCGATCCGCTGTATCGGGAAATCGCCGATGTGGTGCTGAACACCGACGGCCGCAATGCCAGGGCGCTCGTCCGAGACATCGAGCACCGCCTCGACGGCGAGCCTTCGGCGTTTTGATACGATGCGCGCCGCGCTGCCTGCGCCGCCCGCATCCCGACATGAACACCCTCGACGTCGAACTCGGTCCTCGCCGCTATCCGATTCACATCGGCAGCGGCTTGCTGCGGCATGCGGACCTCTACGGCGCGGCGCGCCGCCGGCCGCTGCGCCTGCTGACCGATACGCAGGTTGCCGCGCATCATCTGCCGCCGGTGCGCGAGACGCTGCAGCTCGACGAAGCACAGATCCTCGTGTTGCCGGCCGGCGAAGCGACCAAGACGATGGCCCGTGTCGAGCAGGTCATGGACTGGCTGCTCGAAACGCGCCTGCCGCGCGACGGCTGGCTGGTCGCGCTCGGCGGCGGCGTGATCGGCGATCTCGCCGGCTTCTGCGCGGCGATCTATCAGCGCGGCATCGATTTCATCCAGATCCCCACGACCCTGCTCGCGCAGGTCGATTCGTCGGTCGGCGGCAAGACCGGCGTCAATCATCCACGCGGCAAGAACATGATCGGCGCGTTCCATCAACCGCGCCTCGTGCTCGCCGATACCGACACGTTGAAGACCCTGCCGCCGCGCGAACTCGGCGCCGGCCTGGCCGAAGTGATCAAGTACGGCATGCTCGGCGACGCGGTTTTCTTCGCCTGGCTCGAACAGAATCTCGAGCGCCTGCGCGCGCTCGACACGGAAGCGTTGACGTACGCGATCCGTCGCAGCTGCGAGATGAAGGCGGCGATCGTCGCGCAGGACGAACGCGAATCCCTGGACGGCGGCGCCGGCCCGCGGGCGCTGCTCAATCTCGGCCACACGTTCGCGCACGCGATCGAAACCCATACGCGTTACACGGAATGGCTGCACGGCGAGGCCGTCGCGACCGGTCTGTGCATGGCGGCTGATCTGTCGGCGCGGCTGGGCTGGATCGATGAGAGCGACGCGCGCCGCTGCGTGCAGCTCGTCGCCCGGGCCGGCCTGCCGGTGCGGCCGCCGGCCGGTATGCGCAGCACGGAATTCCGGGCGTTGATGAGCCTCGACAAGAAAGTGGCGAGCGGCAAGCTGCGCTTGATCCTGATGCGTCGGCTCGGCGAGGCCGTGGTCAGCAGCGACTTCGATCCCGCCGCCTTGTCGGCGACACTGCGCCACTACGGCGGCGAGTGACGCGGTGCCGCTCGCTCCGTATGCCGCCGACGAAAGCCGCTCGCGCGGACGGCGTCACGACGAGGGCGGTTCCGGGCATCGCAGCCAGTATCAGCGCGACCGCGATCGCATCATTCATTCGGCGGCTTTCCGGCGCCTCGAATACAAGACGCAGGTCTTCGTCAATCACGAGGGGGATCTGTTCCGCACGCGATTGACGCATTCGGTCGAAGTCGCGCAGATCGCGCGCACGATCGCGCGCAGCCTGCAGCTGCACGAGGATCTCTGCGAAGCGGTGTCGCTGGCGCACGATCTCGGCCATACGCCGTTCGGCCATGCCGGCCAGGACGCGCTGAACGACTGCATGAAGCCCTACGGAGGCTTCGAGCACAACGCGCAATCGCTGCGCGTGGTCGACGAGCTCGAAGACAAGTACGCCGAGTTCCGCGGCCTGAACCTGATGTTCGAGACGCGCGAAGGCATCCTCAAGCACTGCTCGAAGGAGCGCGCGACGACGCTCGGCGAAGTCGCCGAGCGTTTCCTCACAGACCGGCAGACGACGCTCGAAGCGCAGATCGCCAATCGCGCCGACGAGATTGCTTACAGCAATCACGACATCGACGATGGCATCCGCGCGCGCCTGCTGACGATCGAGCAGCTGCGTGCGGTTTCACTGTTCCGTCGCCACCACGATGAAGTGCTGGCGCGCTACGGCGCGATCACGCCGAAGCAGCAGCGCCACGAGACGATCCGGCGCATTATCAACACGCTCGTCACCGACCTCATCGCACACACGCGGGGCACGCTCGGCGCACAACGCATCGAAACGCTTGATGACGTGCGCGCACAGCCGCTGCCGCTCGTGGGCTACTCACACGAGGTCAGCGCGCAGAACGACGAGCTCAAGCGCTTCCTCATGGGGCATCTGTACCGCCACCATCAGGTCTACCGCATGATGGTCAAGGCCAAGCGCGTCATTCACGGCCTGTTCGACGCGTTCATCCACGACGCGCGGCTGCTGCCGCCGGACTTCCATGCCCAAGCGCAGCGACTCGAAAGCGCCGAAGGCATCGACGGCCGCGCGCGCATCGTCGCCGATTACATCGCCGGCATGACCGATCGCTACGCGCTCGACGAGCACGAGCGGCTGTTCGATCCGCGAAGGTTGCGATAGGTTTTACCGGTATCGGATCGCGACCCCAGTAGCCCATCAGCGCATGCCTGCCCACGGGGCTTGGACCATCCTTCATCCGTTAGGACGACAGCGTCCGCACCCAACGAAGCGGATTTAGTGCGGATGGCGTTATGCATTTTCGCCACGTCATTCGGACTGTTGCCACCTAAAAGAACAACCACCACGGCATCCGCGCCGATAGATGCAGCTTTCTTTTGCAAAGCCTTGGGGCTTTCGCCGCGAGACTGTAAGCCTGCGATAACGATGTAAGGCCGCGCTGGTGGCTGCCACAGGATTTCGACTTGGGATGCCTGCTTGGGCGGATATTTCTGTGTCCCGTAGTGCCGGTTGGCGACGTCGCTCGCGCAACTGCCTGTTGAGAGGCACAGCAAAGCAATTCCCCACGCGAACTGGCTGCCAACGACAGAGACTTTCGGACCGACGATCGATAAACTAGACTTACCGGACTAAGTTCGAGGTGACTGCCACCATGCGCGCCATCAACATCCACGAGGCCAAGACCCATCTTTCGCGTCTCGTCGATCGCGCCGCCGAAGGTGAGGCTTTCGTCATCGCCAAGGCCGGCAAGCCGCTGGTGAAGGTGGTGCCGCTGGATGCCGCCGAGCGCGCGCCTGCGAATCGACTGGGTTTCATGGCAGGCGATATTCGCGTGCCCGACGATTTCGACACCATGGGCCGCGAGGAGATCGAAGCGCTGTTCGGTTCGCGCGCGTGATCTTCCTGCTCGATACACATTTGCTGCTGTGGGCTGCGGGTGAGCCGAAGAAGCTCTCCGTTAAGGCGCGCAAGCTGCTGAACGACTCCGCCAATGTGCTGATGTTCAGTCCCGTCAGCCTCTGGGAGATCGTCATCAAGCGCGGCCTCGAACGCGCCGATTTCCGGGTCGATCCACGCCGCCTGCGGCGCGGCCTGCTCGAACACGGCTACGTCGAACTGGGAATCAGCAGCGAGCACGTGATCGCTGTCGATCGCCTGCCGCCCCTGCACAAGGACCCGTTCGACCGCTTGCTGCTGGCGCAAGCGGAGGTCGAGGGATGCACCCTGCTGACCGCCGACAAGATCCTCGCCGTTTATCCTGCCAACGTGCGCAAGGTGTGAGAAAGCGCGGAAGCGTGGTGGCCGCATGCGCATCGTCGCCGGTTACATCGCCAGCATGACGGACCGCTACGCGATCGACGAATACAAACGCTTGTTCGCTCCGCGGCGCCGGCGCTGATGCGGGGCGCCGCGGAGCGCGGCCGTCAGCCTGAACGCTCAGTGCTCGTCGCCGCGGTCGGGCTACGCTCACGGCGGTGCTGCTGCTGTTGTTGCCGTTGCTGGGCAGCGTTGCGGGCGCGCTGCGCCTGCTCCTCCTGGCGTTGCTGCTGCCGTTGCGCGGCCTCGGCACGGGTTTGCTGTTCGCGCGCCTGCTGCTGGGCCTGGCGTTCGCGGGCTTCCGCCTGCTGCCGCTCCTGCAACTGCGCCCTTTGCTGCGCCTGCTGCCGCCGCTGCTCTTCCTTGCGCTGCGCCTGTTGGCGCTGCTGTTCTTGCTGATGCTGCGCCGCCTGCTGGCGTTGCGCGTCGCCGTTGCCGCGATTCCCCTCATCCCGCTGCGGCGGCCGGCCTTTGTTCACGGAGACGGCCATGTTGCGGTCGTTGCGTGCCTCTTCCTCGCGGCGACGTTGATCGTCGGTAGGGCCGGCGTGACGCTGCCGTGCATACGTTTCGTCGTCGTGATTCGGCCGCCCGCGCGTGCCGCCTTCGCCGCCGTTGTAGCTGACGTGGTTCACCGTGACGTTGTCGACCCTGACGTCGCGTTCGTAGACATGGGTGACCCGCGCGACGTCGACGCGGCTGACGCGGCGGTTGTAGTAGAACGTCCGGCCGCGCCAGTAGCCGCCGTCGTAACCGTAGCCGCCGTACCCATAGCCGTAGTTGATGCCGCCGTAATAGCCGACGCGCGGCCCCCAGTAGCCGGGGTGCCAGACGTAAAAATTGTCCTCCCAGGCCCAATAGCCCGGCGTCCACAGCATGCCGACCGGCGCCAGAACCCAGGCGCCCGGCACCCAGTAATAGTCGTAGCCGTTCCACGACCAGTAGCCCGGCACCCAGACGTAACCGGGGCCTGGACACCACGGCTGCTCGTAGTCCGGCAGCGGCGGCGGCGCCGCGTTGACCGAGATGAAGACGGAAGTTCCGGCCCGTGCCGCGAACGGCGCCAACAGGCTCAGGGACAACAGCAGGGCGATCAAAGGATGGCGTAAGGACATGGATCGGACTCGATGCACCTCGGCATGAGGCACGCCGGCACACTAGGGCCGATCGACTGAATCCGGCATGAAGCCGGAGGCTCCCCGGCCTGGCAGCCGACGACCGGTCGGGCCCGGTTGCGCGACCGGCGCACAGGACCGACCTGTTCTGCCGCGGTTACGGCCGGAACCAGTCCTCGGCGCGCAGATCGCCGAGCCCGGCGAAGGGGCTGGCGTTGCGCGTGACCAGCGTCAGCTCGCGCGTGGCGGCGATCGCCGCCAGCTGGCCATCGTGCGACGACCAGTTGCGCCGTATGCGCTCACTGTCGACGCGCGCCAGCCAGCTAGCGGCATCGCCGTCGAACGGCAGCACCGGCGGGCCGCTGCGCAGCAACTCGGTGACGAAGGCGCGCAGCTGCGTGCTGCGCTCGCTGTCGTGCATCAGCTCGACGCCGCGCTGCAGCGCGTAGCTGGCCGGCGCGGCGATGGCGCACAGCGCCTGACGCTGCTGGAACAGCGTGAAGATGCGACGGTTGCCGTTCGGCCGCGTCAGTTCGGCGACGACCGGCAGATCGAGCAGATAGCCGAGCTTGGCCATCACCGTGCCCGTCGCGCAGCCAGGGGTGTGGCGTAGGCTCTCGGGGCGTTCATACGTCGCGCCAGCGCTCGAGCTCGGCGGCGCTGATGCCTTCGAGTCCGGCCGGCAATTGTTCGCGCCAGGCCTGGGCCCAGGCGGCGAAGTCGGCGGCACCGGCGGCGGCCGACTTCAGACGCAGGTACTCGGCTTCCGAGAGCAGCACGGCGACCGGCAGGCCGCGACGCGTGACCTGCACCGGCGCGCCTTCCTCGGCTTCGTACAGCAGTTCGGTCAGGCGGTTCTTGGCGTCGGCGATCGAGACGGCTTTCATCGCTCCAAGGCTCTTGCGCAGCGCGAGGGAAAACAAAATGGCTATTTACATGGCCATTTTAGTCCAGGCCAAGTACTTGATTCAAATAGGCACAAATCGTGCTCTGAAAAACACCCCGGCTTGCGCTTGCGGGGCGCCGGGGCGCTATTTAAGTTCGCCCTCCCACCTCGGCCCAGGCCGGGGTTATCGGCGTCTGCAGGGCGCCGGGTCATATCCAGGAGCAAGCCTTATGTCTGCCAGCCAGCCCAAGTCCGAGACGAAACCCGTGCGCGCCGCGAACGGTGAATGGGAGGCTCACGGCCTCTACCGGCCGGAGTTCGAGCGCGACAGCTGCGGTTTCGGCCTGATCGCCCACATGGACGACCAGCCCTCGCACAAGCTCGTGCAGACCGCGATCACCGCGCTGGCGCGCATGACGCACCGCGGTGCCGTCGCCGCCGACGGCAAGACCGGTGACGGCTGCGGCCTGCTGATGAAGAAGCCGGACAAGTTCCTGCGTGGCGTTGCCGCCGAACTCGGTTTCGATCTCGGCAGTGGCGACTACAGCGTCGGCAACATCTTCTTCGCACAGGACAAGGCGCAGCGCGAACGCGCGCGCGCCGTGCTCAGGGAGAGCCTTGAACTGCAGGGGCTGAAGCTCGCCGGCTTCCGCCCGGTGCCGACCGACAACGCCGCGCTCGGCGAAGAGGCGCTGAAGAACGTGCCGGTCGTCGAACAGGTCTTCGTGACGGCGCCGAAGGACATGCACAAGCTCAGCTTCGAGCTGAAGCTGTTCAAGGCGCGCCGCCGCGCCGAGAAGCTGATCGCCGCCGAAGGCGACACCGAGTTCTACATCACGCATCTGTCGTGCCGCGTGCTGGTCTACAAGGGCCTGGTCATGCCCGAGTATCTGCCGACGTTCTTCCCGGACCTCGCCAGCCCGGCGCTGGAATCGTCGATGTGCGTGTTTCATCAGCGCTTCTCGACCAACACCACGCCGCAGTGGCGGCTCTGCCATCCGTTCCGCTATCTGGCGCACAACGGCGAGATCAACACCATCTCCGGCAACCGCAAGTGGGCGCAGGCGCGCGCCAAGAAGTTCCAGTGCGAAGCCTTTCCGGACATCGACGAAATCACCCCGCTGGTGTCGATGAGCGGTTCCGACTCGCAGTCGCTCGACAACATGCTCGAAGTGCTGCTCGCCGGCGGCATGGACGTGTTCCAGGCGATGCGCGCGCTGGTGCCGCCGGCCTGGCAGAACGTCGAGGATCTCGATTCCGACGTGCGCGCGTTCTACGAATACAACTCGGTGAACATGGAGCCTTGGGACGGTCCGGCCGGCATCGTGCTGACCGACGGCCGCTACGCCGCCTGCGCGCTCGACCGCAACGGCCTGCGTCCGGCGCGTTACGTCATCACCAGCGATCGCCACATCGTGCTCGCCTCGGAAATCGGCGTGCATGACTTCAAGTCTCAGGATGTCGTCGAGAAGGGCCGTCTGCGTCCGGGCGAAATCCTCGCCGTCGACACCGAATCCGGCGCGCTGCTGCGTCCGGAGGACATCGACAAGATGCTGGCGTCGCGCAAGCCGTACAAGCAGTGGCTGAAGACTCGGATGAAGCGCGTCGAGGCCTCGCTGTCGGACGATCCGAGCGCGCTCGACGTGATGCCGCCGGATACGGTGGCGACGTATCACAAGATGTTCCAGCTGACCTTCGAAGAGCGCGATCAGGTACTGCGCCCGGCGGCGGAAGCCGGCCAGGAAGCGGTCGGCTCGATGGGCGACGACACGCCGTTCGCCGTGCTGTCGGCCGGTCCGCGTTCGGTCTACGACTACTTCCGCCAGATGTTCGCGCAGGTGACGAATCCGCCGATCGATCCGCTGCGCGAGCAGATCGTCATGTCGCTCGAATGCCAGCTCGGCGCCGAGAAGGGCATGTTCGACGAAACGCCGGAACGCGCCGCGCGCCTGCTGATCGATTCGCCGATCCTCTCCGAAGCCAAGTTCAAGAGGCTGCAGGCGATCGGCAACGAGGATGCCGCGTTCGCGCATCAGACCCTCGACCTGAACTACGACCCGGCGCTCGGCCTGCAGGCCGCGCTCGATCATCTCTGCGAGGAAGCCAGTGCCGCCGTGCGCAGCGGCAAGGTCGTGCTGGTGCTGTCGGACCGCGCGATCGAGCGCGGCAAGCTGCCGATGCACGCCTTGCTGGCGACCGGTGCGGTCAACAACCATCTCGTGCGCGAAGGCGTGCGCTGCGACTGCAACATCGTCGTCGAGACCGCGACCGCGCGCGACCCGCACCAGTTTGCGTGTCTGATCGGCTACGGCGCGTCCTGCGTCTACCCGTATCTGGCCTACGCGACGCTCTACGAAATGGTCCGCTCGGGCCAGATCCGGAACAAACCCATTGAAGCGCTCGCGCAGTCCTATCGCAAGAGCATCAACAAGGGTCTCTACAAAATCATCTCGAAGATGGGCATCAGCACCATTTCGAGCTATCGAGGCGCGCAGCTGTTCGAGATCGTCGGCCTGTCGGATGAAGTGGTCGATCGCTGCTTCGAGGACACCGTCTCGCGCATCCAGGGTGCGCGCTTCGCGGACCTGCAGGCCGAGCAGCAGGAGCTTGCCGACATCGCCTGGAGCGCGCGCAAGCCGATCGAGCAGGGCGGACTCTACAAGTTCGTGCACGGCGGCGAGTACCACGCGTACAACCCGGACGTCATCGCCACCTTGCAGAAGGCGGTGAAGACCGGCGACTACAGCGACTACAAGGTCTACGCCACGCACGTCAACGAGCGCCCGGTCGCGACGATCCGCGATCTGTTCAAGCTCAAGGACAGCAGCGCGATCGCGCTCGACGAAGTCGAGCCGGCCGAGGCGATCCTCAAGCGCTTCGACTCCGCCGGCATGTCGCTTGGCGCGCTGTCGCCGGAAGCGCACGAGGCGCTGGCGATCGCGATGAACCGTCTCGGCGGCCGCAGCAACTCGGGTGAAGGTGGCGAAGACCCGGCGCGCTACGGCACCGAGAAGATGTCGAAGATCAAGCAGGTGGCGTCCGGCCGCTTCGGCGTCACGCCGGAATACCTCGTCAATGCCGAAGTGCTGCAGATCAAGGTCGCGCAGGGCGCCAAGCCCGGCGAAGGCGGCCAGCTGCCCGGCGACAAGGTCAACGAGCAGATCGCGCGGCTGCGCTACGCGCGTCCGGGCGTCGCGCTGATCTCGCCGCCACCGCATCACGACATCTATTCGATCGAAGACCTCGCGCAGCTGATCTTCGACCTCAAGCAGGTCAATCCGCAGGCGCTGGTCTCGGTGAAGCTCGTCTCCGGCCCGGGCGTCGGCACGATCGCCGCCGGCGTGGCGAAGGCCTACGCCGATCTCATCACGATCTCCGGCTACGACGGCGGCACCGGCGCCTCGCCGCTCACCAGCGTGAAGTACGCCGGCACGCCGTGGGAACTCGGCCTGTCGGAAACGCACCAGACGCTGCGCATGAACAATCTGCGCGACAAGGTTCGCGTGCAGACCGACGGCGGCCTGAAGACCGGCCTCGATGTCATCAAGGCGGCGATCCTCGGCGCGGAAAGCTTCGGCTTCGGCACCGCGCCGATGGTCGCGCTCGGCTGCAAGTACCTGCGCATCTGCCATCTCAACAATTGCGCGACCGGCGTCGCCACGCAGAACGCCACGCTGCGCAGCAACTACTTCATCGGCCTGCCCGAGATGGTGATGAACTACTTCAAGTTCGTCGCCGAGGAAACGCGCGAGTGGATGGCCAGGCTCGGCGTGCGCACGATCAAGGAACTGATCGGCCGCACCGATCTGCTGGAGGTTGCCGAAGCGCCGACCGACAAGGCGCGTCATCTCGACCTGTCGCCGATTCTCGACTCGGCCGGCATGGTGCTGCCGAGCGCGCAGTACTGCATGTTCAACAACGAGCCGTTCGACAAGGGCGAGCTCGCCGAGGCGATGCTGCAGGATTGCCTGCCGGCGATCGAGCACAAGACCGGCGGCATCTTTCATTACTCGGTCAGCAACCGTCACCGTTCGATCGGTGCGCGTCTGTCCGGCGAGATCGCGCGGCGCTGGGGTTCGCTCGGCATGGCCGACCGTCCGATCACGATCAAGCTCAAGGGCGCGGCGGGTCAGAGCCTCGGCGTCTGGAACGCCGGCGGCCTGCATCTCGAACTCGAAGGCGATGCGAACGACTTCGTCGGCAAGGGCATGGCGGGCGGCCGCATCGTCGTCAAGCCGCCGCGCGGCGTGCGTTATGAGACGCGCGAAGCCGCGATCATCGGCAACACCTGCCTGTACGGCGCGACCGGCGGCACGCTGTACGCGGCCGGCATGGCGGGCGAGCGCTTCGCCGTGCGCAACTCGGGCGCGCACGCGGTCATCGAAGGCTGCGGCGATCACGGCTGCGAATACATGACCGGCGGCAGCGTCGTCATCCTCGGCCGCACCGGCGTCAACTTCGGGGCCGGCATGACCGGTGGCTTCGCCTACGTGCTCGACGAGAAGCGCACGTTCGTCGATCGCTACAACCATGAGCTGATCGACATCCACCGCATCGTCTCCGAATCGATGGAAGCGCACGAGAACCACCTGCGCAAAATCGTGCAGGACTACGCCAACGTCACCGGCTCGAAGTGGGCGCAGCAGATCCTCCTGGACTGGGCCGATTACGTCGGCAGGTTCTGGCTGGTGAAGCCGAAGGCCGCCGAGATCGGATCGCTGATCGATTCCGTCCGCGCAGCGGCCTGATTCCCACGCACCCGAACCAGCCAAGCATCAAGCCAGGATTACTCAGATGGGCGCCAAGAACGTCAACCAGTTCCTCGACCTGCCGCGTCAGGATCCGAAGAAAGTGCAGGCCGAAGTCCGCATCCACGACTTCCGCGAGATCTACGGCCACTTCCCGGCCGATCAGGCGAAGTCGCAGTCCGGCCGCTGCCTGTCGTGCGGCAATCCGTATTGCGAGTGGAAGTGCCCGGTGCACAACTACATCCCCAACTGGCTCAAGCTGGTCGAGGAAGGCAATCTGTTCGCCGCCGCCGAGCTTTCGCACGCCACCAACTCGCTGCCGGAGATCTGCGGCCGCGTCTGTCCGCAGGATCGACTCTGCGAAGGTGCCTGCACGCTCAACGACGGCTTCGGCGCGGTGACGATCGGCAGCATCGAGAAGTACATCTCCGACGAAGCCTTCAAGCAGGGCTGGCGTCCGGACATGTCCAAGGTCAAGCGGACGAAGAAGAAGGTCGCCATCATCGGCGCCGGCCCGGCCGGCCTCGGCTGCGCCGACGTGCTCGTGCGCAACGGCGTGAAGCCGGTGGTATTCGACAAGTACAGCGAGATCGGCGGCCTGCTGACGTTCGGCATCCCGCCGTTCAAGCTCGAAAAGGGAGTCGTGCAGCGTCGCCGCACGGTGCTCGAAGGCATGGGCGTCGAGTTCAAGCTCAACACCGAGATCGGCAAGGACATCGCCTTCGAGCAACTGCTCAAGGATTACGATGCCGTGTTCCTCGGCATGGGCACGTACACCTACATGAAGGGCGACTTCCCCGGCGAGAACCTGCCGGGTGTCTTCGAGGCGCTGCCGTTCCTGATCGCCAACATCAATCGCGTGATGGATCGTGCCAGCGACGCCGACCACGCGTTCGACGTGAAGAACCAGCGCGTCGTCGTGCTCGGCGGCGGTGATACGGCGATGGACTGCAATCGCACGTCGATCCGTCAGGGCGCCGACTCGGTGATCTGCGCGTATCGCCGCGACGAGGAGAACATGCCGGGTTCCAAGCGCGAGGTCGCCAACGCCAAGGAAGAAGGCGTCGAGTTCCTGTTCAACCGCCTGCCGGTCGAGATCGTCGGCAAGGACAAGGTCGAAGGCGTGAAGGTCGTCGAGACCCAGCTCGGCGCGCCGGATGCGCGCGGTCGCCGCAAGCCGGAAGTGATCGCCGGTTCGGAGCAGATCATCCCGGCCGACCGCGTCGTCGTCGCCTTCGGGTTCCGCCCGAGCCCGGCCGACTGGTTCGGCAACCACGACATCGCCTTGCACGACGACGGCCGCGTGAAGGTCAACGGCGCGGTGCTGGCGAAGCACAAGTTCCAGACCAAGAACCCGAAGGTGTTCGCCGGGGGAGACATGGTCCGCGGCTCGGACCTCGTCGTCACCGCCGTCTATGAAGGCCGCGAAGCGGCCGAAGGCATTCTCGACTATCTGAAGGTTTGAGCGCGCCGCGGTCCATGTCGCCGTCGATGGCGGCGGGCGCGAAAGAGTCGCTCCGCGTGTGGCTAAGCGCCGGACGTCGCGGTCGGGCAGACCTGCGGTGAAAGACGGCCTATGAAGCGTTTCCCTGGACGCCGGTCCAGCACAGGCCTGTGTCGCGCACATAGTGGCGGCCGAGCAAGCGCAGCCAATGCTCGAAGTTCAGGCGCCAGTCGAGCAGATAGAACGCCAGCGTGCAGGCGAAGATGAGCAGGACCGCTGCCGCGAACGGAAAGCGCTGGTGCGGCAACGTTCCCGCGCTGCGCACGAACAGCAGCAGGAACACGCAGCCGATCGCCAGACCGCACAGGATCTCGATCGGCGTATGCGCATGCACGGCGTAGCGTGACCAGGCGATCACGGCGATCCACGCACAGCCGACCAGTGACAGCAGCCGGCGTCGCCACGGCTGCGGGTCTTGTGCGACGCAGAGCGTGACGCCGCCATAGACGAAGGTGCTGAAACCGGCGTGACCGCTCGGGCTGCGCAGCCCGAGGTGTGGCAGCGGACAGCCGAGGAAATACAGCTTCAGCGCGGCGATCGTGCCGGTGCAGGCGAGCAGCGCCAGACTCCACGCGAGCGCGGCGCGGCGCCCCGAGCGCTGGTACAGCCAGAGCGCCAGCAGCAGGCCAAGCAGGAACAGCACGGCGGAGTTGCCGAATTCGGTGATGCGATGGAGCAGCATGGGCATAATCTGCAAAGGTCGCGCCCAGTCTGCCGGATATCGACTGGCGGCATGATTGTTGTAATGTAATCCGCGCGCGCAGAGCTCAGGGGGCTCGGTCTACGATGCGCGTCCTGCAGACCGTCAACCCATGTCCGCCATGTCCGAAATCCTGCTGAGCCCGAACGAAGCGCGGGTCATCGCCGTGCTCGTCGAGAAATCGATCACCACGCCGCAGTATTACCCGATGACAGTCAACGCCATCATGCTGGCCGCCAACCAGAAGAGCTCGCGCAGCCCGGTCATGCAGCTCAGCGAGGGCGACGTCGGCAACGCGCTGAACCAGCTGGAGGAGCACCGTCTCGTCGGCCGCGACAGCTTCAGCGGCCGTGCGCAGAAATGGCGGCACCAGTTCCTGCACCAGATGCTGCTGAAGCCGGCGACGCAGGCCGTGCTGGTGACGCTGATGCTGCGCGGGCCGCAGACCGTCGCCGAGCTGCGCGCGAACGCCGGCAGCCTCAACGGTCCGGGCGACGACGAGGGCGTGCTCGCCTCGCTCGACGATCTCGCCGACCGCGCGCAGCCGCTCGTGGTGCAGCTGCCGCGCGCACCGGGGCAGTCGGCGGTGCGCTATGCCCATCTTCTGTGCGGCGCCGACGCGGTGCCGGCAGCACCGGAAGGCGGTGCCGCGCCGGCCACCGAGCGGCGCGGCGACGCGCAGCGTCTGGCCGCGCTCGAAGGCCGTATCGCGATGCTCGAAGCGCGGCTTGCGAGCCTCGAACAGGTACTCGGCGTGCAGTCGGAAGCGCGCGCCGAACTGTACTGAGCGCGGCGGGCTCGCGCCTCGGGGGTGCCGCACAGGTCGAAATCGTCATTGCTTCGCGACGCTCGCGATGACGGAGCCGCGCAGCGCCTCCACAAGTTCGCGCCAGACCTGACTTTGCAGCAGCGCCAGCGCCCGGGGCGCTCGCCGCAATCCGGGCCGTGTATCCGGATGTCAAACGTTGTGGCAGAGCCTGTGCGTGTAAAACCGCATGGCCCTTTACCAGACCTGCATCGGTGTCCGCCGCCATCGCTTCGATGATCTGAAAGCGGTGCTGGCCTGCGCGTCGCCGCGCCGTTCCGGCGACGAGCTCGCCGGGCTGGCGGCGGCCAGCGACGAGCAGCGCGTCGCCGCGCGCCACGTGCTCGCCGAGCTGCCGCTGCGGCATTTCCTCGACGAAGCGCTGGTGCCATACGAGAGCGACGAGGTCACGCGGCTGATCATCGACACGCACGACGCCGCGGCGTTCGCGCCGGTCGCGCATCTGACGGTCGGCGAATTCCGTGACTGGCTGCTCTCGTATGAGGCGACGACCGAAGCGCTGCGCGCGCTGGCGCCCGGCCTGACGCCGGAGATGGTCGCGGCAGTGTCCAAGCTGATGCGCAACGCCGATCTGATCGCCGTCGCTGCCAAGTGCCGCATCGTCACGCGCTTGCGCACGACGCTCGGCCTGCCGGGCCGGCTTGGTTCGCGGCTGCAGCCCAACCATCCGACCGACGACCCGATGGGCATCGCCGCGGCGACGCTCGACGGCCTGCTGTTCGGCATCGGCGACGCCGTCATCGGCATCAATCCGGCGAGCGATTCGCTGCCCGACACCATCCGCCTGCTCGAAATGCTCGACGAGCTGCGCCTGCGCTTCGACATTCCGACGCAGTCCTGCGTGCTCGCGCACGTCACCACCTCGCTGCGCGCGATCGAGCGCGGCGCGCCGCTCGACCTCGTGTTCCAGTCGATCGCCGGCAGCCAGGCGGCCAACCGCGGCTTCGGCGTCGATCTCGCCGTGCTGCGCGAAGGGCTGGACGCGGCGCGCTCGCTGAAGCGAGGCACGGTCGGCGATCACGTCATGTACTTCGAGACCGGCCAGGGCGCGGCGCTGTCGGCCAATGCGCATCACGGCGTCGATCAGCAGACCATGGAAGTGCGCGCGTATGCCGTCGCGCGCGCGTTCGAGCCGCTGCTCGTCAACACCGTGGTCGGCTTCATCGGCCCCGAATATCTCTACGATGCGAAGCAGATCATCCGCGCCGGCCTCGAGGATCACTGCTGCGGCAAGCTGCTCGGCCTGCCGATGGGCGTCGACGTCTGCTACACGAACCACGCCGAGGCCGATCAGGACGACATGGACACGCTGATGACGCTGCTGGCGACGGCCGGCGTCAACTTCGTCATCGGTGTGCCCGGCGCCGACGACCTCATGCTCGGCTACCAGAGCCTGTCGTATCACGATGTGCTGGGCCTGCGGCATCTGACAAAGCGACGGCCGGCGCCGGAGTTCGAGGCCTGGCTCGCGCGCATCGGCCTGCTCGACGCGAACGGCGAGCTGCCGCCACCGGATGCGCGCGCGCTGCGCCAGCTGCTGGCGCTGTCCTGAGATGGGCGCCATGAACGAACCGCCGCCGCCCGATCGCTCGCCCGATCCTGATCCGTTCGCACGCTGGCGCCTGGCGACGCGCGCGCGCATCGGCCTCGGCCGCGCCGGCGACGCGCTACCGACGCGGGCGCTGCTCGATTTCCAGATGTCGCACAGCCGCGCGCGCGACGCCGTGCACGGCGCGGTCGACTTCGACGCGATCGCCGCGCAACTGGCGGCGATGTGGCCGCGCGCACCGCTGCGCGTGCATTCGCAGGCCGCCGACCGCGCGGTCTATCTGCGCCGCCCGGATCTCGGCCGCCGCGTGCACGCTGATGACCTGCCGCCGCTCAAAGACGCGGCCGGCGGCTACGACCTCGCCTTCGTCGTCGCCGACGGCCTGTCCGCCGCCGCCGTCAACGCGCATGCCGCGGCGCTGCTGGCCACGCTGGCGCCGCGACTCGCGGACTGGAAGCTGGCGCCGGTCGTGCTCGCCGCGCAGGCGCGCGTCGCGCTCGGCGACGAGGTCGCCCAACACCTGGGCGCGCGCATGGTCGCCGTATTGATCGGCGAGCGGCCCGGCCTGTCGGTCGCCGACAGCCTCGGCATCTATCTCACCTATGCGCCGCGCGTCGGCTGCGTTGATTCGGCGCGCAATTGCATTTCGAACATCCACGCCGACGGCCTGAGCTACGCGCGCGCCGCCGACACGCTGATGTGGCTGCTGGACGAGGCGCGCCGCCGGCGCCTCACCGGCGTCGATCTGAAACTCGACGCGCAGCCGGGGCAAATCGGCGACGCAGACATTTCGACATCGCGGTTGATCGGGAGCAGCGAACATGAGTGAAGACACCAGGCCGGCGCTCAAGAAGAGCTTGAGCGGCTGGCATCTGTGGGGCATCGCCGTCGGCCTCGTCATCTCCGGCGAGTACTTCGGCTGGAGTTACGGCTGGGCCTCGGCCGGCACGCTCGGCTTTCTGGTGACGACGGTGCTGGTCGCCGTCATGTACACGACCTTCATCTTCAGCTTCACCGAGCTGACGACGGCGATTCCGCATGCCGGCGGTCCGTTCGCGTACAGCTATCGCGCGTTCGGGCCGTTCGGCGGCTTCATCGCCGGCTTCGCGACGCTGATCGAGTTCGTGTTTGCGCCGCCGGCGATCTCGCTGGCGATCGGCGCGTATCTCAACGTGCAGTTCCCGGTGCTCGATCCGAAGCTCGCCGCGGTCGGCGCCTACATCGTCTTCATGACGCTGAACATCGCCGGCGTGACCATCGCCGCGACCTTCGAGCTGTGCGTCACCGTGCTGGCGATCTTCGAGCTGCTGGTGTTCATGGGCGTCGTCGCGCCGGGCTTCTCGCTGGCCCACTTCACGGCCAACGGCTGGTCCGGTTCGCCCACGTTCTCGGCCGCGGCGTTCGGCGGCATCTTTGCGGCGATCCCGTTCGCGATCTGGTTCTTCCTCGCCATCGAAGGCGCGGCGATGGCCGCCGAGGAAACCAAGGAGCCCAAGAAAGTCATCCCGCGCGCCTACATCGGCGGCATCCTGACGCTGGTGGTGCTGGCCTTCGGCGTCATGCTGTTCGCCGGCGGCGTCGGCGACTGGAGCAAGCTCGCCAATCTCAACGATCCGCTGCCGCAGGCGATGAAAACCGTCGTCGGTGAATCCAGCGGCTGGCTGCACATGCTGGTGTGGATCGGCCTGTTCGGCCTGATCGCCTCGTTCCACGGCATCATCATGGGCTACTCGCGGCAGATCTTCGCGATGGCGCGCGCCGGTTATCTGCCCGGCTTCTTCGCCACCGTGCACCCGAAGCGCAAGACGCCGCACTGGGCGATCCTCGCCGGCGGCGTGATCGGCGTCATCGCCATCTTTTCCGACTCGTTCATCCAGATCGGCGGCCAGCCGCTGACGGCGAACATCGTCACCATGTCGGTCTTCGGCGCCATCCTGCTGTACATCGTCTCGATGCTCAGCCTGTTCAAGCTGCGCAGGAGCGAGGCGGCGCTGGAGCGGCCGTTCAGGGCGCCGTTCTACCCGTTCTTCCCGGCCATCGCGCTGCTGCTGGCCGTGGTCTTCATGGCGACGATGATCTACTACAACCAGACCGTCTTCCTGCTGTTCATCGGCCTGTTCGCGGTCAGCCTGCTGTTCTACTTCCTCAGCGGCAAGTCGCGGGCGGCGGCGTGGGAGAGCGACGCGCTGCTCAGCGCCGCGCCGCAGACGGCCGGAGCCTGATTCCCTGACCGCACGCTTGCACGGTTCTTGCAGAGCATGGCGGTGTTCCGGGGAGTGTGCTGTCGCTGTATCGGGGCCGCGACGGGGGTCGCGGCTCCACCTTGATCGCTTTCGAGGTGGGCCATGCCGATCGCCCGCGCGTCCGCAGCCGCGTCGCCGCCTCATGTCCTGGCGGCCGCCGCCAGCGGCCTCACGCAGTTCATCGCCGCCGAGGGCGGCAATGCCGAGCGCGTGCTCGAAAATGCCGGCGTTGCCGCCGAACGCATCGCCGATCCGCTGCTGCCGCTCGATCTCGGCGCCTACTGCGCGATGATGGAGCTGGCCGCCGCCGACACCGGCGACGACAACTTTGGCCTGCGCTTCGGCCAGCAGTTCGCGCCCGAGCAGCTCGGCCTGATCGGCCACGTCGCGCTCTCCGCGCCGACGCTCGGTGCCGCGCTCGAAGCGTTCGCCGGCCTGTTTGCGTTTCACCAGCAGGTCACCGAAACGCGTTTCGCGCGTGACGGCGCGACGCTGCGTCTCGAATACCGCATCCTCGACGGCCGCATCGTGGCGCGCCGCCAGGATGCCGAGCTGACGATGGGCATGTTCGCCAACCTGCTGCGCCGCTGCCTCGGTGCCGGCTGGGCACCCGACGAAGTGCAGTTCGAGCACCCGCAGCCGGACGACGGGCGCGAGCACCGCGCCGCGTTCGGTGCGCCGGCACGCTTCGGTCAGCGCAGCAACGCGCTGGTGTTCCGCTGCCGCGAGCTCGACCGGGCGATGCCGGGCCGCGATGCGGCCGCCTTCGTGCGCCTGCGCGACGCGCTGCTGCAGATCGCCGGCGGCACCGGCACGCTGGCCTTCGTCGACCGCGTGCGCGGCGAAGTGCGCTCGCGGCTGTCGAGCGGCTATCCGCATGTCGATGATGTGGCCGCCGCCCTCGGCATCGCGCGCTGGACGCTGCAGCGCCGCCTCGCCGAACAAGGCTGTACCTATGCCGAGCTGGTCGACGATCTGCGTCGCCAGCTGGCGACGCGCTATCTCGGCGAGCGCCACCTGCCGGTCGGCGACATCGCCGCGCTGCTCGGCTATTCGGAAATCAGCGCGTTCACGCGCGCCTTCGTGCGCTGGTTCGGTTGCGCGCCGACGCGCTTGCGCGCGCGGCGGGCCGGGTTGATCTAGAGAAAATCCCGCACAGGCTCAATCGTTATTGCGAGGAGCGCAGCGCCCGTCCCGAGCTTGTCGAGGGGACGAAGCCACCCGGCCGCGCCGCTGGATCGGGCCGCGCCCTGGATGGCTTCGTCGGCCTGCGGCTTCCTCGCAATGACGGACTTGGGCGGCGTGATCACGCCATCACCCGACACCCCCTTCATTGGCGCGCGCCAGTGCCCGTGCCAGAATCGCGCACGCGGCCGGACGGTGGCTCGCGACAAAACAAAAAAGGGATTGACCATGCATGCGTTCCTGGCCCTGTTGCGCCGACGCCGGATCGCGTTGGGTGTGACGGCGGGTCTGTTGCTCGTCTACACGCTGGCCGGTTTCTTCCTCGTGCCGCGCATCGCCCGTTCGGCGATCAGCGATTACGTCGAGCACACGCTGGGCCGCCAGGTGGCGATCGGCACACTGACGTTCAACCCGTACACCTTCGTTGTGCGCATCGGCGATTTCAAACTCAGCGAGGCCGACGGTGCGTCGCTGCTCGGCTTCCAGTCGCTGCTCGTCAATGCCGATCCGCTGGCGTCGCTGGTGCACCGTGCGATCACGCTGGGCGAGCTGACACTTGTCGCGCCGGACCTCAGCGTCGTCATCGGCGCAGACGGCAGCATCAATCTCGCGAAGCTGGCACCGCCGTCGGCCGAGCCGCCGCCGGCGACGACGTCAGCGACGACAATCCCGCGCATCCGCATCGGCGCGCTGTCCGTCAGCGACGGCCGCGTCGCCTTCGAGGACCGCAGCCGGCCGCAGCCGTTCAGCGCCGAGCTGAAGCCGATCCGCTTTGCTCTCACCGATTTCCGCACCACCGCGGATTACCGCAACACCTATCGCTTCGACGCCGCGACCGCCGCCGGCGAGCGCTTCGACTGGTCCGGCACGTTCACCGTGCAGCCGCTGGGCTCCGAAGGCGATTTCGGCGTGCACGGCCTGCTCGCGAAAACCATCGACGCATACCTGCAGGACCAGCTGCCGACGCAGCTGACGTCCGGCGTCATCGATCTCGACGGCCACTACACGCTCGCGCTGCAGCCGGCGCTCGACCTCGACGTGACCTTGCCGGCGATCACGCTGCGCGACGTCGCCGTCGCCGCGCGCGACGGCAGCGACCCGACGCCGCCGGTCGCGATCCGCCGGCTCGGCGTCGACACGCTGGCGTTCTCGCTGGCCCAGCGCACGCTGACGATCGGCGACGTGGACATCGACGGCGCGCGGCTCGACGTGCGCCGCGAGCGCGACGGGAGCCTCAACTTGCTGAAGCTCGCCGCCGGCGGCGAGCCCGCCGCGCCGCCGGAGAAAGCGGCGCCGGCGACATCGCAGCAGGTCCCCTTGCACATCGCCGTCGCGCGCGTGCGCCTGAGCGATGCCGGCCTCATCTTCGAGGACCGCACGACGCAGCCGGCGGCGCGCTTCGCGTTGGCGCCGATCGCCGCGACCATCGGCGGCTACCGCAGCGATCCCGACGCCACGCTCGACATCGACGCGGAGCTGACCATCGACGACCGCGCGCACCTGACGGCGCGGGGCAGCACGCGGCTGCAGCCGCTGAGCACGCAGCTCGCGCTGCAGCTCGACGGCTTCGCGCTCGCCGCCGTGCAACCCTACGTCGCGCAGGCGACGAACGCGACGCTGCGCAACGGCACGCTGGCCGTCAAAGGCGACGTCGAGCTCGCGCAGACCGCGAACGGCACGCTGCCGCTGCGCTTCCGCGGCGACGTGAGCGTCGACGACTTCCGCGCCAGCGGCAGCGGCGAGGGCGACGCGCGCAACGACGACGTCGCGCGCTGGAAACGGCTGGCGATCGCCGGCATCGACTTCTCGTTGACGCCGGACCGCCTGTCGATCGGCCGCGTGACGCTGACGCAGCCGTTCGGCCGCGTCGTCATCAATCCCGACCAGACGCTCAACGTCGCGCAGATCCTCAAGCCGGCGCCGGCCGCCGCGCCGCAAGCCGCGCCGCCGCCGAAGAACGGCGCCGCCCACCCGCCGATGCCGGTCCGCATCGTCGACGTCCGCATCGTCGACGGTTCGGCGTTCTTCGCCGACCGCTCGATCGAGCCCTCGTTCGCGACCGGCATCGTCCAGCTGCACGGCGGCATCACGAATCTCTCCAGCGATCCGCAAGCGCGCGCGACGATCAAGCTGGACGGCCAAGTCGACCGCTATTCGCCGGTGGAGATCCGCGGCACGTCGAGCCTGCTCGCGGCGACCGACTACACCGACGTCAAGCTCGCCTTCCGCAACATGGAGCTGACCACCTTCAATCCGTATTCCGGCAAATTCGCCGGCTACGACATCGCCAAGGGCAAGCTGACGACCGAGCTGTCGTACAAGATCGACCACCGCCAGCTAGAGGCCGAGCACCACGTCATCGTCGATCAGCTCGAATTCGGCGAGGCGACCGGCTCGAAGGACGCCGCGCCGTGGCCGATCAAGCTCGCCGTCGCCCTGCTCAAGGACCGCCATGGCGTCATCGATCTCGAACTGCCGGTGCGCGGCAGCCTCGACGATCCGGATTTCAAATACGGCAAGATCGTGTGGAAGGTGCTCGGCAACATCCTCACCAAAATCGTCACCGCACCGTTCACTGCGCTCGGCTCGCTGTTCGGCGGCGGCGACGAGCTGTCGTACCTCGACTTCCCCGCCGGCAGTGCCGAGCTGACGCCGCCCACGGGCGGCAAGCTCGACACGCTGGCCAAGGCGCTCGCCGAACGTCCGCAGCTCAAGCTCGACGTGCCGGTGACCGTCGGCGCCGCCGATCGTGACGCGCTGGCCCGCGCCGCGCTCGCCGCGAAACTGCCGACCGATCTCAAGGACGACAAGGCGCGGCTCAAGGCGCTCGAAAAACTGCACAGGGAACTGCTGAAGCAATCGGTCAAATTCCCGGACGGCCTCAGCGAAGCACCGGCGCGCATCGCCTACGTCGAGCCGCTCGTGCTCGCCGCGCTCGCCCCGGCCGATGATGCGCTGCAAAGCCTCGGCCGCCGACGTGCGCAAGCCGTGCAGGGCGCGTTGCTGAGCAAGCCCGACATCGCCGCCGAGCGCATCTTCGTCACCACCGGCCAAGGTGCGGCCGCCGGCGACGACGGCGCCGTGCGCATGGCGCTGAAGCTGCAGTAAACGGCGCAGCGGCGGCAAGGCAAGACCTGCAAACCGGCGGACGACCGATCATGGAAGCCTTCCTCCAAGCCATCTGCACGGAACCCGAACCGGATCGCGACCCGCTCGCCAAGCCCGGGCCGCTCACGCCGATGGCGGGATCATGTCCTAGCCGTTTCTCGAAAACGCGTTCCGCCACATCACTTTCACGACCGCGATCGGAGTCTGCCGTGACACTCGCCACCTTCATCAGCCCGGCGCATTTCGATGCGTTGGTCGACGCCGCGTTCGAGTCGGAAGCGCCGACCGTGGTCGCCACCGAATCCGCGCCCGGCGCGCCGCTGCAGCGTTTCGACGGCGCCGCGGCGATCAAGGCGCAGGCGGCGGCGTGCATCGCCGCCGGGCAGCGGCACTACGCTTTCGGGCTCTGCTATCCGTCGATGAAAGGCGCGCTCGTCGAACGGCGCATCACGTTCGATCCGCCGCGCGACGGCCACGACTTCGGCCACGCGCTCGGCGGCTGGGGCCTGATCCAGCTGCATCTGTACGTGACGCCGCCCGCCGTCCTGCAATGCCGCGTCGCCGTGAATTCCGAAGGTCGCGCGGCGGCGCGTGAGGATCGCTACCCGGATCTCGGCGCCGTGGCCGACTGGGACTGGCGCGCCGTCGAAAACCACGCGTTCCGCCTGTCGCGGCGGTTGGCCAGGATGGGCCGCACCGGGCCGGTCGCGCAGCAGGCCAGCCCCTGGGACATCGCCGCGTCGCGGCGGCAGCCGTAGCGCTTCAGTCGGCGGTGCAGGCCACGGCCGCCGTCGCGCGTGGCGACTCGATGCGACGCACCCACAGCGCGATGCCGACGCCGAGCAGCGGCAGCAGCGCACCGGCCCAGGTCACGGCGCCGAGGCCGTAACCGTGTTCGATCACCGCGCCGCCCAGCCAGGCGCCACCGGCGTTGCCGAGATTGAACGCGCCGATGTTGAAGCTCGACGCCAGGCTCTGGCCGGCACCCTGTGCCTTGTTGAGCACCCACATCTGCAGCGGCGGCACGGTAGCGAAAGCGCTGAAGCCGAGCAGGCCGACGAAGATCACCGCGAACACGCGGTCGTGGATCGCGAAGCTCATCAGCGCCAGCACCACGGCGAGCGTCAGCATGGTGCCGAGCACGGTCGCGTAGAGGCGGCGGTCGGCGAGCTTGCCGCCGACGATGTTGCCGACCACAAGGCCGCCGCCGAACACCAGCAGGATCGGCGACACCGCCGCATCGGAAAAGCCGCTGATCTGCGTCAGGATCGGCGCGATGTACGTAAACACCGCGAGCATGCCGCCGAAGCCGAGCACCGTCGTCAGCAGACCGAGCAGCACCGGCGCCCGCGCCAGCGTACGCAGATCGGCGCGCCAGTCGCTGCGCTCGACCGGCGCCGCATCGCGCGGTACCAGCAGCGCGATCACCGCAAGTGCGACGACGCCGATCGCCGCCACCGCCCAGAACGTCATGCGCCAGCCGTAGGCCTGGCCGAGCCAAGTACCGAACGGCACGCCGAGAATGTTGGCGACGGTCAGGCCGGTGAACATCACGGCGATCGCCGACGCCCGCTGGCTCGGCTTGACCAGCGTGGTCGCCACCACCGAGCCGACGCCGAAGAACGTGCCGTGCGCGAACGCCGTGAACACGCGCGCCGCCAGCAGCAGCGCATAACCCGGTGCCAGCGCACACGCCAGATTGCCGAGCGTGAAAATACCCATCAGCGCCAGCAGCACCGTCTTGCGCGGCCAACGTCCGGTCGCGATCGTCATCAGCGGCGCGCCGACGACCACGCCGAGCGCATAACCGGAAATCAGCAAGCCCGCCGCCGGAATCGACACCCCGAGATCGCCGCCGACCTGCAGCAGCAGACCCATGATGACGAACTCGGTGACGCCGATGCCGAACGCGCCGGCGGTGAGGGCATAGAGGGCGAGCGGCATGACAACGTTCCTCGGGTAGCAAAAAGAATCCGTCATTGCGAGGAGCGTAGCGACGAAGCAATCCAGCAACGCCGCCAGATCGGGCCGCGGAACTGGATTTCCTCCTTCGAGGACGTAGGCTTCGTCGGCCTCCGGCCTCCTCGCAATGACGGCTGCTTGCAGGGCGACGACCAGCGACGGGCCGCCACAATGCCGGCAAACGCGATTGATGAGAAGAACGCGCGCGATCACAATCGTCGTGAGCTCAAATCATGAATGACGCAGGCCACGACACATGGACAACCGCAGCGGCGAGATCGACGTCTTCCTGCGCGTCGTCGACGGTGGCAGCTTCGCCGCCGCCGCCAAGGCGCTGCGCGTCACGCCGTCGGCCGTCAGCCGCAGCATCGCGCGGCTTGAAGCGCGGCTCGGCGTGCGCCTGCTGCAGCGGACCACGCGCTCGCTGACACTGACCGCCGAGGGCGAAGCGTACCGCCTGCGCGCGCAGTCCATCCTCAACGAGATCGACGATCTCGAACGCAGCTTCACCGCCGCGCGCGCCGAACCGCGCGGCCGTCTGCGCGTCACCGCATCGGTGCCGTTCGGCCTGCACTGTCTGCTGCCAGTGCTACCGGAATTCCTCGAACGCCATCCGCAGGTTTCGGTCGATCTCGCATTGACCGACGCGCTCGCCGATTTTGTTGACCAACGCCTCGACGTCGCCGTCCGCCATGGCCCGCTGCGCGACTCGACGATGCGCGCGCGTCCGCTCGGCAGCAGTCACTGGATCGTCGCCGCTTCGCCGGACTACTTGCGCCGCCGTGGCGTGCCGCAGACGCCGGACGACCTCGCTGCGCACAACTGCCTCAACTTCAATTTCCGCCGCGCGCTCGAAGGCTGGAGCTTCCGCAGTGCTGGCGGCGGTGTGCAGCGGCAGGCCGTCAACGGCAGCTTCTACGGCAACTCTGGCGAATCACTGCGCGTCATGGCCGTCGCCGGGGCCGGCATCGCGCGCCTCGCCAGATTCCTGATCGGCGCCGACCTCGAAGCCGGCCGCCTCGTGCCGCTGCTGGAGGCCCATAACCCCGGCGAGCGCGAGGAAATCCACGCGCTGTACATGGGCCACGACAAACCGGCGGCGCGGGTGCGGGCGTTCGTCGACTTTCTGGTGGAGCGGGCGACGGTCACGGAATGAGCGCACCGTGGTCCGGCTCTGTGCGCGCTTGCTCGCAGCCACGCAAACGGCCTTTTTTGCGGCGCATTGAACACGCGGATACTGCCGCGCAGCGCAGATTCACGACTTTTGGGATTTCCGATTGCCCTGATGGGTTCATTGGAAACGGCAGCTGGCAGTTCGATATCCGAACGTGCATACTATTGTGTATATACGTCATTGGAACGATAGTCATGACCATCGCGCGAGTGTTCAAGTCCGGCAATAGCCAGGCCGTCAGGCTGCCCAAGCAGTTTCGGCTTGATGCTCCAGAGGTGGAGATCTTCCGCCGTGGAGATGAGATTGTGTTGAAGGCCAAACCAAAGGGGATGGCGAGCGCATTTCATCTCCTCGCCGACATGCCGGACGATTTCTTTCAAGATGAGCGCAATGACCCGCCGCCTCAGAAGCGAAAGGGTCTCTGAGGTGGCTCGTTTCCTGCTCGACACGAACATATGCATTTACATTCGGCAGAAGCGTCCTCCTGAGGTTCTGTCTCGCTTCGAGAAGCTCAAAGTTGGTGATGCGGTTCTTTCGGTCGTTACTTACGGCGAGCTTCTGTATGGAGCGCAGAAGAGCAAGCAGCGTGAGGTTGCGCTGGCCAGACTCGCCGATCTTGTGTCGCTGATTCCTGTCCTGGAGTTGCCGGCTGAGGCAGCGGACGAGTACGGAAAAATTCGCGCGGCTCTCGAGGTGAAGGGAGAAATCATCGGGGGCAATGATCTTTGGATCGCAGCCCACGCGAAAGCGGAGGGTCTGATCGTGGTGACGAACAACGAGCGCGAGTTCAAGCGGGTTCCCGGTCTGAAAGTACAGAATTGGGCGAAGGCGGCCTTAACTCTTCGCGCGCCTCGCACACTTCCTGATCGGTGAAGACATCAAAGCCGGCCGCCTCGTGCCGCTGCTGGAGGCCCACAACCCCGGCGAGCGCGAGGAAATCCACGCCCTCTACATGGGCCACGATAAACCGGCGGCGCAGGTGCGGGCGCTCGTCGATTTTCTGGTGGAGCGGGCGTATGTCAGAGACTGAGCCGCGAAAGCCGCCGATACTGAAACAGAGGCGGGATTTGCTACGTGCCTTCCATCCTGATGATGGCTTGGCGCGGTTGTGATCCGCCTCCCAACCGCGGCAAGATTATCGGACAGATGCGTGTCGTCTAACGGGTGTCAGGCCGCAGAACTACCATTCCCTTCCATTCGACACATATCACACCAATGCTTCATCACATCTCTTTCGGCGTTGCGAATTTGCGCAGAGCAACCGAGTTCTACGATGCGGTACTGACGGAACTTGGCTATGAGAGGGTATGGACAGACTTCGAGGGTGATCCGGACACTCAAGCCGTTGGGTATGGTGAGCCCGGTGGAGGGGACAAGCTCGCACTCAAGCAATTTCAAAATGGGGTTACATCGCCGGGGCCGGGTTTTCACTTTGCTTTTTCCGCGCCGAGCCGTAACGCGGTTGACCGCTTCTACAAGGCAGCCCTTCTTCACGGCGCAACGGATAATGGCCCCCCTGGTCTACGGCCGGATTACGGTCCCAACTACTACGCGGCATTTATCATTGATCCGGATGGTTTTCACATCGAGGCGGTTATCAATACTGCGGCCTGACAATTCATTCAGGCCGGGCCCGCTTCGCGGGTCGGCTTAATTCAGGCGTTGGCGCCCATGCAAGGTATCAGCCATATCACCTTTATCGTCCGAGACCTCGGCCGCATGGCTATGCTTCTTTGCGAGGGTCTCGGAGCGTGCGAGGTGTACGACAGTTCAAGCCACAACTTTTCATTGTCCCGAGAGAAGTTCTTTCTGCTCGGAGATACCTGGTTAGCCGCGATGGAAGGCGAGCCGCCCGCTGAGCGTTCGTACCAGCATGTCGCTTTCGCTGTGAGTGAGCCTGACCTGCCCGCGTATCAGGCAAGACTTGAGGCCCTCGGCGTCGAGATTCGCCCACCACGCAGCCGCGTTGACGGTGAGGGCTTGTCTCTGTACTTCTACGACTTTGACAATCACTTGTTCGAGCTACATACGGGTACGTTAGAGCGGCGCCTGAGCCGATACGGGCTTGGGCGCTAACAATTCATTCAAGCTGACCATGCTTCGCAACGCCGCTTGATTCAGGTGTTATGCCTCACAAGAGAGAAGGAATGTCTGTCCCAAACACCAGCGATGTCAAAGTTCAGGCCGTCATCTCGTACTTCAAGAAAGTCGATGCCGGTGATGCAAGCTACCTCGACCTGTTTGATGACAACGTAGATTTCTTCTTCCCAAAGTTCGGTAAAGTCCAAGGCAAGGGCTCTCTAGTCGCGTTTGGTGAGAGGATTGGCGCCTCGCTTGGCAGCATCTGGCACGACATCCCCAACTTCAATTTCATTGTGTCTGGCTCAACGGTTGTTGTTGAGGGACAAGAGGGCGGCACGATGAAAGACGGAACCGTGTGGCCAAACAATGAAGTGTCACAGGGGCGCTTTTGTAGCGTATTTGAGTTCTCTGGCAACCTGATAACAAGAATGTACATTTACGTTGATCCGGACTTTCCGGGTCATGACACGGAGAGAATTTCAGTTCTCCGCCGCCCCGCAAGTGAGGCATAAGCATTCATTCGAGCCGCCGCCGCTTCGCGGCGTGGCTCATTCAGGCGTTGGGCACTACACAGCCACCTTACTTAAAAAAACAAACCCCCATGATTACCTGTCACCTCCGATACGTCATCGATGCCAGCAAGACGTCCGAGTTCGAGGCGTACTGCCGCATGTGGCTGAAGCTCATTCCAAAGTTCGGGGGCATCCATCACGGCTACCTGCTCCCATCGGAAGGTGCCAGCAACATTGCCTTGGGGTCGTTTTCCTTCCAGTCTCTCGCAGAATATGAGCAGTACCGCAGCAAGTCGCTTCAAGATCCGGAATGCCAGGTGGCGTTCAGATTTGCCAGGGAAACAAAGTGTTTTCTGAGCTACGAGCGTACATTCTTCAAGCCGCTCTTTCAGTAGCTGGAAGTTGCGCTCTGCCCGGCAAGTGCATGGGTCCCGTACCGCATCCGGGCTACGGTTGATGTACGGCTGCAACAGCGCTCAATGCACCATCAAAAACACCTGCAGCTCGCCGACCAGAAAACCCAGCGCGGCGCCGACGGCGATGAGGATCCACTCGTCTTCCTTGAACACCGGCCGCAGCATGCCTTCGAACTGTTCAGCGCTGAGTTTCTGCATTTTGCGGATCAGGGTGTTGCGGATGTCCATCGCGTTTTCGGCGTAATGGTTGACCGATTGCAGCGCGAGCGGCAGCTCGCGGATCAGGCTGTCGGCGACGGCTTTTTTCATCTCCAGGTATTTCTGCGAGCCGATCAGCATCGCGACCAGTGGCCGCGCGGCGCCGGCTTGTTCGTCGACGGCCTGTTTGACGTGGCGCTCCAGCAGTGAGAGCACGCGGTCCGACAGCGGTCCGTGCAGCACGGCGACCCAGATCTTTTCCGGCGTGATGATCTGGTCGGCGATCAGATTGCCGTAGTCGTGTGCGACTTCCTGCTGGCGACGCAGGAAGAGGCCCTGCACTTTCAGGCCGAACACGGTGCGCGGGCGCAGCGGCCGGAACAGCATCTGCAACGCGAGCCAGTCGCTGGCGAAGCCGACGAACAGGCCGAACGCCGGCAGCATCCAGGACTGTTTCCAGAGAATCCAGCAGATCATCTGGACCACGCCGATGCCGAAGCCGAAGTAGAAGCCGGCAGTGCCGAAGAACTTGAATTCCTGGCGGCCGGTTTCCCAGAAGATGCGGTTCAGCAGTTGCTTGTCGCGGACGAGGTTGTCGACGACCATCGCCTTGAGGTCGAACAGGCGGTCGATGTGATCGCGCACGTCGCGCATGATGTCGGCGATCAGGTCCGGCAGATCAGCCTGCACGTGCTGCACGACGCGCCGGCGCACGAATTCCGGCATCGCGTTCCACAAGCCCGGCTGGAAGCGCTCGGCGACGTCGCGGGTGATGCGATCCATGGATTCGATCAGGGCCGGCTCCATCTCGCGGGCGATGCGTTCCGGGTCCAGCCGCGTGAAGACTTCGCGCACGCTGATCAGCTGCGAGGTCATCAGGTCCACGGAGATGCCCGCCATCTTCGCGGCGTTTCGCGGGATAATTCCCTGCCAGCCCAGGTACGGCGGCTTGATGCCGATGAATTCTATGGGCTGGAACATCATGCGGATCGCCACCACCTTGGTGACGTAGCCGATGATCGCGCTGACGAAGGGCAGCGACAGATAAATCCAGAAGTGTTGCCGGATGTCCAACCAGATGCTGTGCCAATCCATGCCGCGTCTCCCTCGCGTGACGGTCCCTGCCTGCTGGCGCCGGCCTGCCGGCCGATACCGTCCTGTTGTTGTGCGGACGATTGTGCAGCAGTCCCGCGGCAAAGCCCATCGGCTGGGCGGCCAGTGCGCATGACAGCCAAAGCCACCCTCGGCGTGCTGGCGCGCGCGCTCCAGGCGCAGCACGATCAGCTGCTGGCACGCGACTACGCGCAGCTCATGCGCACGCTCGAACGCGGCCGCCGCGGCAAGCTCGACGTCGCGCGCCTCAACCGCGACGTCGCGCAGGCGAAGCTGCGCTACGAAAACCGCCTGCGGTGCAAGCCGGAGGCGATCCGCTATCCGGACGAGCTGCCGGTGGTGCAGGCGAAAGACGAGTTGCTGGAGGCGATCAGCAAACACCAGGTCGTCGTCGTCTGCGGCGAGACCGGCTCCGGCAAGACCACGCAGCTGCCGAAGCTGTGCATCGAGCTCGGCCGCGGCACGCGCGGCCTGATCGGCCACACGCAGCCGCGCCGGCTCGCCGCGCGCAGCGTCGCCACGCGCATCGCCGCCGAGCTGGACACGCGGCTCGGCGATCTCGTCGGCTACGAGACGCGCTTCGACCGCCGCGTCTCCGAGCGCTCGATGATCAAGCTGATGACCGACGGCATCCTGCTCGCCGAACTGGGCCGCGACCATCTGCTGCTCGGCTACGACACGATCATCATCGACGAGGCGCACGAGCGCAGCCTCAACATCGACTTCCTGCTCGGCTGGCTGCGCCGCATCCTGCCGCAGCGGCCGGACCTCAAGGTCATCGTCACCTCGGCGACGCTCGATCCGGAGAAGCTGTCGAACCACTTCGGCGGCGCGCCGATCAAATTCGTCTCGGGCCGCACCTGGCCGGTCGAGATGCGCTACCGCGCGCCGGCCGACGACGGCGATCTCGAAGGCGCGATCGCCTCGGCGATCGATGACTTGTGGCGCGGCCGCCCGGACGGGGACGTGCTGGTCTTCCTGCCGGGCGAACGCGAGATCGGCGACGCTGCACGCGTGCTCAGTGGCCGCTTCCAGCGCGCCGAAGTGCTGGCGCTGTATTCACGTCTCGCCGCGAACGCGCAGGACGCGGTGTTTTCGCCCGGCAAACAGCCGCGCATCGTGCTGGCGACCAACGTCGCCGAGACCTCCGTCACCGTGCCGGGCATCCGCTACGTGGTCGACACCGGCACCGCGCGCATCAACCGCTTCGCACCGCGCACCGGCGTGCAGCAGCTGCAGATCGAGCCGGTCTCGCAGGCCGCGGCCAATCAGCGCGCCGGCCGCTGCGGCCGTCTAGGCCCCGGCATCTGCGTGCGTCTCTACGCCGAGGACGATTTCGCGGCACGACCGGCGTTCACCGATCCGGAAATCCGCCGCGCCAATCTCGCCGGCGTGATCCTCAACATGACCACGCTCGGCCTCGGCGACGTCGAGGAGTTTGCCTGGCTCGATGCGCCGGACAGCCGCCACGTCGCCGACGCGTACCGCGTATTGCAGACACTCGGCGCGCTCGATGAGCTGCGCGAGCTGACGCCGCTGGGCCGCGAGCTCGCGCGCCTGCCGCTCGATCCGCGCGTCGCGCGCATCGCGCTCGCCGGCAAGGGCAGCATGGCGCAGGACATGATCCTCGTGCTCGCCGCGGCGATGTCGGTGCAGGACCCGCACGAAGTGCCGGCCGACGCACAGCAGAGCGCACGCGAGAAGCACGCATCGTGGCGCCATCCACGTTCGGATTTCCTCACGCTGCTGAAGCTCTGGCAGCAGTGGCGCGACTGGGGTGCGAGTGCGAACAACCGGCAGTTGCGGAAAATCTGCCGCGACAACTTCGTGTCGTTCCTGCGCATGGAGGAGTGGGAGGCCGTGCACAGGCAGCTCTGTGAGCTGCTCGGGAATCGGGAATCGGGAGTCGGGAGTCGCACGGCCGGGCGCTGGACCAATGAGAAGCTCGACGAACTGTTCGTGCCTATCCACGAGGCACTGCTTGCCGGCCTGATCGATCACATCGGCCACAAGCTGCCGGAGAAGAGCGAGTATCAAGGCCCGCGCAACCGCCGCTTCAAGATTCATCCCGGCTCGGCGCTGATCAAGAAGCAGCCGCAGTGGGTCATGAGCGCGCAGCTCGCGCAAACCTCGCAGCTCTTCGCGCGCACCAACGCGGCGATCGAGCCGGACTGGCTCGAACGCGTCGCGCCGCATCTGGTGAAACGGGTCCTGCTGCATCCGCAATGGAACGTCGAACGCGGCGAAGTGACGGCGACCGAGCACATCAGCCTGCTCGGCCTGCCGCTGCTGACGCGCGCGCGCCACTACGGCTCGACCAACCCGGTCGAGGCACGTGAAATCTTCATCAGCGAGGCGCTCGTCAAAGGCGAGATGCAGCGTAAGCCGGCCTTCCTCGACGCCAACCTGCAGCTGATCGAAACGATCCGCGACAAGGAAGCCAAGATGCGCCGCCCCGATCTGCTGGCGGGCGACGAGCAGCTGCAAGCGTTCTACGACGCGCGTATTCCGGCCGATGTCTGCGCCGCCGCACATCTGAAGAACTGGCTGCGTCGCGAGCCGACCGCGCAGAAAGCCCTGACGATGCAAGAGGCCGACGCCCTGCGGCCGGGTGCGAACGCCGATGTCGAAAGCCTGTTCCCCGATCATCTCGATGTCGGCGACGACGTCACGCTGAAGCTGTCGTACTCGCACGAGCCGGGCGAGGAACATGACGGTGTGACCTTCCACATCCCGCTCGCGCAGGTGCATCAACTGCCGCCGTCGCTGTTCGACTGGCTGGTGCCGGGCTTGCGCCCGGCCAAGCTCGAAGGTCTGATCCGCACCTTGCCGCAACACCTGCGCCGCCAGGTGATGCCGGCCGCCGAATACGCGCAGGCCCTGCACGCGCGGCTGACGCCGGATGACGGCGAGCTGCTGCCGGCGATGTGCCGCGCCTTGCAGCAGATGATCGGCGTGCGTCTCGAAGCGAGCGACTTCGCGCCGGACAAACTCGACGCGCATCTGCGTCCGCGCCTGCAGCTCGAAAACGACCAGGGCGCGATCCTCGGCGTCGCCGACACGCTCGACGGTCTGCGTGGCCGCTTCAGCGGCGCCGCGCGCACGGCGCTGAATCAGGCGGCGAGCCGCGACACTTCGTTGCAGAAATGGGCGCGCGAAAAACTGAGCGACTGGGATTTCGACGCGCTGCCGGAATCGGTGCCGCTCGCCAACGGCGCGCGTGGCTTCCCCGCCTTGGCGGAGCACAATGGCCAGGTCAATCTACGCCTGTTCGAGTCGCGCGAATCGGCCGCTGCCGTGCATCGCATCGGCACGCGCCAGCTGCTGTTGCTGCGCATGCCGGAGCGCACGCGTGACATCACCAAAAACGCGCGCATGAAACTCGCGCTGCTGGCGACGCCGTTCAAGCTCGATGTCGAACGCATCGCCCTGCAGATCGCCGCGCGCGCCGCCGACACGAAGCTGATCGTCGAGCCCGTACGCACACGCGCCGATTTTCAGGACGCGCTCGAACGCCGCGCCAACTTCAGTCTCGATGCCGCCGCCAGACTCGACAGCATCGTCAACTGGCTCAACCAGGCGCTGACGATCCGCAAGACCGTGCAGGCCTGCGCCGCGCGCTGGCCGCTGCCGGCTGCCGACATCGAAGCGCAGCTCGCCAGCCTGTTCGGTGAGAACTTCGTGATGGCGATTCCCGACGCGCAATGGTCGCGCGTCGCGCTGTACCTGCGCGCCCTGCAAGTGCGCCTCGAACGCCTGCCGCTGAAACCGGCGCGCGACGAAGACCTGACCCAACAGGTCGCGCCGTTCTCCACGCAGCTGCCGGACCTCGCGCAGCCCGCGCGCTGGCTGCTCGAAGAGTGGCGCATCGCGCTGTTCGCGCAGGAGCTCAAAGCCGTCGGCAGGCCGTCACCGCAGACGCTGAAGGAAGCGCTGGCCGAGGCAAGGAAGCCGTGAAGCCGGTCCGCCTGCTCGCCGTCTGCGGCAGCCTGCGTCGTGCGTCGTCGAACCTCGCGCTGCTCGATGCGGCGGCACTGCTGGCGCCGGACGGCGTGAGCGTCGAGCGCCATTCGCTGGCGGCCTTGCCGCTGTTCAATCCCGATCTCGAAGACGAGCTGCCGGTCGCTGTGCGTGAATGGCGTGCTGCGGTCGCACGCGCCGACGGCCTGCTGATATCGAGCCCGGAGTACGCGCGTGGCGTGTCGGGCGTGATGAAGAACGCGCTCGACTGGCTGGTCAGTGGGCCGGAGTTCATCGGCAAGCCCTGCGCACAGCTCGTCGCGAGCACGCGCGCCGAGTTCGCGCCGGCGCAGCTCGACCGAACGCTGCGCACGATGTCGGGTGTCGTCGTCGATGCAGCCTGTGCGACGGTGCCGCTGCTTGGCGATACGCGCGACGGCGCGGCGCTCGCTGCCGATCCCGCATTCGCAGCGCCATTGCGCGCGGCGCTTGAGGTGTTTGCGGCGACGATCGTCGCCGGCTGCGACATCTGAATAGTCGTCATTGCGAGCGTAGCGACGCAATCCAGCTGTGAGGCCAGATCAGGCGGCGCACTGGATTGCTTCGTCGCTGCGCTCCTCGCAATGACGGACTTTTTTCTTCCGGGCCTCAGATCGCCGGCTGGAAGGGCATCTGGAAAGCCGCCGGCTTCTGGCTGTCACAGGCACTGCCCGGCCGGTCCATCTTCAGCACGCCGACGTAGCTGGCGCTGATGCGCAGATCGTTGTTGAGATACCAGGACACGCCGAGCGTGAGGTCCTGCATCTTGCCGCCGACGATGGCGCCGTCGTTGAGGTCGATCCTGGCCAGCGCCGGGGTGCTGTACGCCGCGGCCAGTGCAAAAAGAGCAGGCCTGAAGCCGCGGCTGCGGCTCGGGTGCGTCCAGGCATGTCCATCTCCCGGGTTCCGGGCCGGCCCGGAACGGGCTCGCCACGCGTCTCGCGTGCGTTATATAGTCAAGTAGATAACGAAGCCCGCCGCCTAATCGAGACGATTGCCGATGAAAGCCGTCCTGCGTCTGCCCACCCTGCTGCTCGCCGCCTTGCTGGCCCTGTCCGCGCATGCCGATCCGGCACGCATCTACGCGGCGGCGAGCCTGACGACGGCGATCGATGACGCCGGCCGGCAGTGGCAGAAAGCCGGCCACGCCTTGCCGGTGTCGGTCTACGCGGCGTCATCGACGCTGGCCAGGCAGATCGAAGCCGGCGCGCCGGCCGATGTCTTCGGCTCGGCCGATCTGGCATGGATGGACTACGTCGAGAAGGCCGGCAGGCTGGAACCCGGCACGCGCCGCAACCTGCTCGGCAACGCGCTGGTGCTGATCGCGCCCAAGGGCAAGGCGCCGGGCGGCATCCGGCTCGAAGCCGGTTTCGATCTGCCGGGCGCGTTCAAGGGCCGCCTCTGCACCGGCGAGCCGGGTGTGGTGCCGGTCGGCATCTACGCGCAGGAAGCGCTGACGACGCTCGGCTGGTGGGACGCGCTGAAGCCGCGCATCGTCGGCACCGACGACGTGCGCACGGCGCTGGCCTTCGTCGAGCGCGCCGAGTGCCCGCTCGGCATCGTCTACGCGACCGACGCGGCGATCAGCGACAAGGTCGAGATCGTCGCGACGTTCCCGGAAAGCTCGCACAAGCCGGTGGTTTATCCGTTCGCGCTGCTCAAGGAGGCGCCGCCGGAGGCACAGGCTTTCTTCGATTTCCTGCAGTCGCCGGCGATGGCGGCGACGTTTTCGCGCTACGGCTTCACGCGGCTGAAGCCCTGAGGGCGTTGCGAGCCGCCGTGCGCGCGAAGAATGATGTTACGTTTACCTGAGTAGGTAATAAAACCTACACTCGTGGCATGGACCGCACCCATGCCGCCCCGGGCCCATCGCCGCGCGACCACGGGATCTCGCGCGGCGCAGCCTTGCTTCTCGCCGCCGTCGGCCTCGCGCTCGCGGGGGCCGCACCGGGCGGCGATGCGCCACGCTTCGCGCACTGGATAGACGGCACCGCGGCGAGCGAGCCCGAAATCCAGGTCCAGCGCATCGACGCCGATACCTTCGTCATCCGCCAGTCGGTCAAGACCAATTTCGAGGCGCCGTTCCTTTACCTGCTGTTCGGCAAGGACCGTGCGCTGCTGATCGACAGCGGCGCCGGCGGTCTCCGGATCCGTCCCGCCGTGGACCGGCTGATCGCCGACTGGCAGGCGCAGCACGGCCATCGGCCGATCCGGCTCGTTGTCGCGCACTCGCACGGGCATGGCGATCATCACGCCGGCGACGACGAATTCCGCGACCGGCCGGACACGGAGGTGGTCGGGCTCCGGCCGGAAGACGTGGTCGCCTTCTTCGGCATCGAGGACTGGCCCGGGACGATCGGCCATTACGATCTTGGCGGGCGCATCCTCGACATCATCCCGACCCCCGGCCACCAGCCGGCGCACATCATGATCTACGATGCGCGCACGCGGCTGCTCTTCTCCGGCGACATGCTCTATCCGGGCCGGCTTTACGTGCCGTTCGATCAGTTCGAGGTGTTCCGCGCGAGCGCGGATCGCGTCGCCGCCTTCGCCGAGGCACATCCGATCCGCGCCCTGCTCGGCGCGCATATCGAAATGACCGCGACGCCGGGCAAGGACTTCCCGATGAAGGCGCCGGCGCATCCGGCCGAGCACGAGCTTGCTTTGCCGCCGTCGGCGATCGACGAATTGCAGAAGGCGGTCGCGGCGGAAGGGTCACCGCCCGTCGTCGATCGCCATGCGGACTTCATCCTCTACCCGATCCCGCCCCGGCCGGCACCCTGAGAGACTCCGGTCGACCTGAAGGATCCGTCGCCGGTTTTCAGGGGATGCTTCCGCCTCCGGGTTCGCGGGAGGTGACGGCAATCCTCGCACCGGCGCAGACTTTTCCCGGGCATCTCCGGATGCGCGTCGGTTGCCGCGGGCATTCTGGGCGCGGACAATTCGCGGCCAGTCTCGTTTCTCTCCCGGAATGCCCATGATTGCCGCGCAGGATCGCCTGATCGCCGCGCTCGACGTGCCGACCGCCGCCGACGCCCGCATGCTCGTCGCCACGCTCGGCGACGCCGTGCGCTTCTACAAGATCGGCCTCGAGCTGCTGATGGCGCCCGGCTTCTTCGAGCTGCTCGACGCGCTGAAGAGCGACGGCAAGAAAGTTTTCGTCGATCTCAAGTTCTTCGACATTCCGGAAACCGTCGCACGCGCCGTGCGCAATCTGTCGGAGCGCGGCGCCGACTTCTGCACGGTGCACGGCAACCAGTCGATCATGGAGGCGGCGGCCAACGCCAGGTCCGGTGACACGAAAGTGCTCGCGGTGACGGCGCTGACCAGCCTTGACCAGGGCGACCTGAACGATCTGGGCTTCGCCTGCAACGTCGCCGATCTCGTGCTGTCGCGCGCGCGCCGCGCGCTGGCGGCCGGTTGCGACGGCGTGGTCTCGTCGGGGCTCGAAGTCGAGAAGCTGCGCCGCGAGGCGCCGCGCGAGCTGATCTGCGTGACGCCGGGCATCCGGCCGGTCGAGAACCGCGTCGAGGCCGACCAGAAGCGCGTCATGACGCCAGCCGCCGCGATCGCGGCCGGCGCCGACTATCTCGTCATCGGCCGGCCGATCCGCGACGCCGCCGATCCGCGCGCGATGGCGCAGAAGATCCAGAGTGAAATCGCCGCCGCGCTCGGAGCGCGCGCATGAGCGCCATCCGCACGCTGCGGAACGACCGCTTCCTGCGCGCGCTGAAGCGCCAGCCGGTCGATTACACGCCGACGTGGATGATGCGGCAGGCCGGCCGCTATCTGCCGGAGTACCGCGAGAGCCGCAAGAAGGCGCGCGACTTCATGGCGCTGTGCCGCAACCCGGAACTGTGCTGCGAGGTGACGCTGCAGCCGCTCGCGCGCTTTCCGCTCGACACGGCGATCCTGTTCTCCGACATCCTGACGATTCCCGACGCGATGGGCCTGGGCCTCTCCTTCGTCGAAGGGGAAGGCCCGGTGTTCGCGCGCCCGGTGCGCGACGAGCGCGCGATCGTCCAGCTGCCGGTTCCCGATCCGCACACCGAACTGCGCTACGTGATCGACGCGGTGGCGACGATCCGCGCCGCGCTCGGCGACACGCTGCCGCTGATCGGCTTCTCCGGCAGCCCGTGGACGCTGGCGACGTACATGGTCGAAGGCGCCGGCGGCTCGGACTTCGGCACGATCAAGCGCATGGCCTACGACGCGCCCGAACGGCTCGACGCGCTGCTCGCGAAACTCGTCGCGTCCGTGAGCCTCTATCTCGAAGCGCAGGCTGCCGCCGGCGCCGACGCGCTGATGGTGTTCGATACCTGGGGCGGCGTGCTCGCGCCAGCCGACTATCTGCGCTTCTCGCTCGAACCGATGGCGAAGATCGTCGCGCACCTCAAGAAGACCGTGCCGCACGTGCCGGTGATCCTCTTCACCAAGAACGGCGGCCAGCATCTCGAAGCGATGGCCGCCACCGGCGCCGACGCGCTCGGCCTCGACTGGACCACGGACCTCGGCGACGCGCGCGCGCGCGTCGGCGGTCGCGTCGCGCTGCAGGGCAATCTCGATCCGGCCTGGCTGTACGCGTCGCCGGCGAAGATCGAAGCGGCGGTCGCGCGCACGCTGGCGAGCTTCGGCCGCGGCGAAGGCCACGTCTTCAATCTCGGCCACGGCATCACGCCGTCGGCGCCGCCGGAGCACGCGGCGGCGATGATCGAAGCCGTGCGAAACTTGAGCCGGGCCTACCACGGGGCCGCATGAGGCACCGGCGCGCGGCGAGCCGCGCGGCCCGGGTGCGAAGCGAGGTGCCGCGATGTTCTCGGTGATCTTCCCTGCCAGCGTCGTCGGTCTCATCACCGGCGCCGCGATTTTCGTGACGACCGTCGGCGCCTTCGCGCTGCTGCTGCCCGCCATCCTGCTCAAGCCGATCCCGCACGCGCCGCTGCGGCGCGCCTGCAGCCGTTATTGCGTGTGGATCGCGAGCAACTGGGTGTCGATCAACAAGGTCGTCCTGCGCCTGCTGCACGCCGTGCAGTGGGACGTCGACATCCGCACGCCGCTCGATCCACGCAAAAACTACCTACTGATCGGCAACCACCAGAGCTGGGCCGACATCCTGCTGCTGTTCGACATCCTGCACGCGCGCGCGCCATTCCCGCGCTTCTTCCTCAAGCACGAGCTGCTGTACGTGCCGGTGATCGGTCTCGCCTGCTGGGCGATGGATTTCCCGTTCATGCGCCGCTACACGAAGGCGCAGCTCGACGCCCGGCCTGGGCTGAAAGGCCAGGACCTGGCGGCGACGCGCCGCGCCTGCGCGGTCTACCGCAGCGAGCCGGTCACCGTCATCAACTTCCTCGAAGGCACGCGCTTCACCGAGGCCAAGCGCGTCGCCCGGCAGTCGCCGTACCGTCACCTGCTGCGGCCGAAGGCCGGCGGCCTGAGCTTCACGCTCAACGCGATGGGCGAGCAGTTCGCCGGCATCATCGACGTGACGGTCGCCTACCGGCCGAGCGACAAGTCCTACCTCTGGGGCTGGCTCAGCGGCGGGCAGGATCGGCTCGCCGTGCACATCGACGTGCTGCCCATTCCGGCCGAGCTGATGCGCGGCGACTACGAGAACGACCCCGAATTCCGCGCGCGCTTCCAGGGCTGGATCAACGCCATCTGGGCGAGCAAGGACGCGCGGCTCGAGCGCATGCTCGACACGCGTTCCGCGATGCAGGCGCCGCGTCCGGCGCACGGCTGAACGGCCGGGTTCGCCGCCCGCGCGAGAAAACGCGCGACTTTACTCCCGCGTTAGCCGCTCTTCCCGCCGGCCGGAGCGATGGGCGGGGGCGCGTCGCTTGCCCCGCGGGCGACGGGTTTGCGGTCGAGGCGTCCGGCGAATTCGTGCAGGAATTGCAGCTGCGCGTCGCTGAGGATGGCGCGGCTTTGTGCGCCGCGCACCCGGGCGATGGCGGCGCCGGCCGGCTCACCGTACCAGATCAGGACGGCCGCGAGGGCCGTGCCGGTCCGGCCGAGGCCGCTGTGGCACTGGAAGACGATGCCCTCGTTGCGGACGATGCGCTCCTGCGCCAGGCGGCAGAAGTCGACCGCCTGAGCGAAGTCGGGCGCGGCCATGCCCGGCATGGGAAAGTGGTGGTGGGCGACGCCGAAGCGCCGGTCGTCCGGCCCGGGATGCGGCACTTCAAGGCTGACCAGATGGCGGACGCCGGCCTCGGCCAGCTGCCGGTACTGCCAGTGGGCCGGCGCCGTCAGGCCCGGCCGGCTCATGCCGCAGAGCGCGCCCTCCACGACCCACCAGATGCCGTCGCCGGTCGGGCGACGGTCGCGCGGCGCGAGGTCCGGCGCGCCGACGCGCGAGTCACGCCGGCCGGCCTCCGTGCGCGGCTCGGAGAACAGCCGCGCCGGCGGGCCGGCTTCGACGACGGCGCCGGCCTCTAGGATCGCAGCCGTCCCGCCCAGCGCGATGCAATCGCCGCGGTCCTGCGTGGCCATCAGCACGCAGGCGCGATCCGCCAGCGTCCGCAGCAGGGCCCGCGCCTGGCGCGCGTCGTCCTCGGTCAGGTCGGCGGTCGGCTCGTCCAGCACGTACAGGGAGCGGCGCACGGAAGCGAAGATGTGCAAGGCCTGCAGCCTGCGCGCGCTCCACGCGGGCCGGCCGCCGCGTTCACGCCGCCGCGCCAGAAGGTCCGCCGTGACGCCCGCATGCTGACGAAACCAGCCCACGCCCAGCGGCGCGGTGCGGCAGGGTGCGCCGTCCAGCAACGCTTCGCCGCTCACCAGCATTCCCGGACGGATGTCGCCGGCGATGGCCCGTAGCAGGGCCGATTTGCCGGCGCCGGAAGCCCCGAGCACGGACAGGACGCCGGGCTGGGGCGCCGACAGGCACAGGTTGTCGACAACCCACCTGCCCCTTTCGGCGACACTGAAGTTGCGAAGCTCGAACACGCAGGACTCCCGTCGGCGATGTCCGGACGCTGATCGCCGAGGCGCTGGAGACTGCCCGTGATGTCCGCATCACTATCTGGTTATCGATACTAACGTCGCGGTCGCGGACATTGCAAACCGCACGCCAGAAAGCCGCATCCGGGGAAGCGCCGGCCGCGAAAAGAAAATATCGCTAACAAGAATCGCGATGACAGCGATACGAACCTCGGCGCCACGGCATCGACGCTATATCTCGCCTCCGCCGCTGGGAGGTCCGCGTGAGCAAGTTGTCGCAAAGAGTGCGGGAAGCCCGCAAATCGGTCGAGTTGTCTCAGGAAGCGCTGGCCCTCGAGCTGAACGTCTCGCGCAGCGCCGTCGCGCAGTGGGAGATGGAGGACGGCACTTCCCCGTCGGTGGAGAACCTGATCGCGCTGGCGCGGCGGACCGGCACGAGCTTCGAATACCTGGCTACCGGCCGCGGCGACCGCTTCCACAGCAAACCCATTCCGGCGATCACGGAAGAGCGCTCGACCTATTCGCCGCTGACCGACCAGCAACTGCGGCTGTTGAAGCTCTTCGATGCGCTGAGCCCCCGGCAGCGCAGCGGCCTGCTGGACCTGCTGGCGTTCGCCGAGGGGCCGCGCAAGCGGTGATCGATCCTGCGGCCGGGCCACCGTGCCCATCCGCAACGCGCGCCGGGCCTGCATTCCGGCGCGTTCGTCAGTCCAAAGTCCCGACGGCGGACGGTCGCCCGCATAATGCGGCAATCGATCTATCCGGAGTTTTCATGCGAGTCGGCGTCGTCACCGACGCGACCTGCGATCTGCCGTACGAATTCCTGCGCGCCCACGACATCGGCATCCTGCCGGTGACCATCCGGCTCGGCGACGAACGCTTCGACGACACGCGCGATCCGCGCACGACGCGGCGCTTCTACGCCGAGCAGCTGGCGGCGAGCGACCAGGAGGCGGAGACGCAGGCCTACGGCGTCGAGCAGCTGCGCGCGCTGCTGCTGCGCCGCGTCGTGCCGTTCTACGACTACGTGTTCTGCGTGACGATCAGCGCGACGCGCAGCAGCCTCTTCGACAGCGCGGCCAAGGCGGCTTTCGCGATTCTCGCCGACGAGCAGTCGGCACCGTCCGGACGCGGACCGTTCGTGCTGCGCGTGCTCGATTCGCGCTCGATGTTCTGCGGCACCGGCGTGCTGGTCGCCGAGGCCGCCCAACAGGCCCGCGCCGGCATGACGCCGTTCGAGCTGCGCCGCCATCTCGACGCGCTGCGCGACCAGCTCTGCGCGTACATGGTGCCCGGCGACCTCTACTATCTGCACCGCCGCGCGCAAAAGAAGGGCGAGCGGACCGTCGACTGGTTCAGCTACGCGCTCGGCACGGTGCTCGACCTGCGGCCGGTGATCCTCGGCTACCGCGGCGAGACGCAGACCGTGGCGCGCGTCCGCCGCTACGGGCAGGCGGTCGCGCGGATGCTCGCGCACGTCGCGCGGCAGATCGATGCAGGCGAGGTGTCGACGCGCCACGTCTGCGTCAGCTACGGCGGCGAGCTGGCCGAACTGACGGCGATGCCCGGCTACGCGCAGCTGCGGGAAGCCGCCGCGCGCCGCGGCATCGAGCTGCTGCCGAGCATGATGTCGGCGACCGCAGCCGTGAACGTCGGGGCCGGCTGCGTCGCCGTCGCCTACTGCGGCGCGCTGCGGCCGTTCGGCGAGTAGTCCACTGAACTCGATGAAGTGCGCTGAGATTCCGTTCGTCGCTCGATACGATCGCTGCGCGATCACCCGGGACGAACGGACCCGGAAGGATGTGAATCAAGGGGTTCAGCGGATCAGGATTCGACCGCCGCGACCAGCGCCTGCAGCCGCGCGAGGCGTTCGGCGAGCTGCGCCGCGTCGTCCGCCGTCACGGTCGCGTGGCCGACCTTGCGCTGCGGCTTCGGTGTCTTGCCGTAGTGGTGGATGTGCACGCCGGGAATCGAAGCCATCGCGTCGTTGCGCGGCGCGTCGCCGATGAAGTTGACCATCACCGACAGGCCGCGCAGCGCCGTCGAGCCGAGCGGCAGGCCGGCGATCGCACGCAGATGGTTCTCGAACTGCGAGCAGACCGCGCCCTCGATCGTCCAGTGCCCGGAGTTGTGCACGCGCGGCGCGATCTCGTTGGCGAGCAGCTGGCCGTCCGACACGAAGAACTCGAACGCCAGCACGCCGATGTAGCCGAGGTGCTCGCAGATGCGCCGCGCGTAATCCTCGGC